>JBNJGH010000040.1:0-29168 GCA_051747585.1 Candidatus Rifleibacteriota bacterium | reverse complement strand
AAAGGATATTGCAACAGTAACACTTGATCTATCATGGACCACAAATGACCCGGAATTTTATCTAAACGAAACTGCTTCTAATTCAACCGGCTTTTATATCGGCAGTTTTGATCTCGACAGTATCCCTCTTTATGGTTTTCCCAACCCTCAACCGCCTGTGAACTCTGGTAAAATTACTTTTCTGGCGAATCAAAACTCTACCAGGGCAGCAACCTTAACCATCTCCTTTCCCGAGTTAGTTGCCGGGCAAACTCAGGTTGAAAGCCTAACTGGAACCGTAACTGCAAACGGAGCCACCGACGTTAGAGTCGACACATCTATCACAACTGCTTTTAGCCACAGCCTGGCAGACGCAGGTGATACAAACAGCTTTAAAGTTGCTTCAGGCAGCACTGCAATTTCTGGAACCCGCAGCCTATCTGCCGATGGTAAAAAGCTTATTTTCAATCCAGACGCTCAGCTCCCCTATTCGAGTAAAATAACGGTTTCGGCCCCCTACTCTGCTTCAGGGCTTCAATCTCCTCAAGGCAACCCTGTCTATCGCGACTTCTCTTATAGCTTCGATACCCAAAACTCAAATACTCAACCATCAGCCATTAATCAGGTCAATCTTTTTGCCGACAGCAGCTATTCTGCCGGGTCAGCTTATGCTACAAACGATGATTTTCCCGGCAGTGGCATTATTTATATAGAGTTTAGAGGCACAGACGCTTCTGCCAATACAATAGATCAGACAATAGCCGACAGTACCATCGGTGACAGCGTAATTTTAACAGAAACAGGCCCAGGCACTGGTGTTTTCCGTGGCTCACTAGATTACACTTCTCTGCCTGACGATTTTGTTCTCACGATATCTGCTCGCCAGCAACCCAGCGCAAGCCAGACTCTTAATCTTACATATCCTGAATTGAGTCAACTTACGCCAGCTTCAGGTTCTACCGATATTTCCATATCTACTCCAATCTACATAAGCGTAAACGAAAGCCTTGATCAGACAACCCTCACAACTGACAAGATAAAACTTTCAGCAGCAGACAATACTGAAGCAGATTGCGATATAGTCTGGAACACTGATCTGAAACAAATTGAACTGACCCCCAACAACTCTTTATCTTACGCAACCGATTATTTTGTGAAAATTGCCAATCTAAGCGACCTGGCGGGCAACTTAATGGAAAATAACTTTGTAAGCACTTTCAAAACGCAGGCGACCTCGATTGAGCCAACCAATATTAACAGTCTCAAAGCGTTTTCTGATTCCGGTTATACCAGCCAGATTCCCGACAACGGAATCCAGCCACCGGGCAGCACCTGCTATTTTGAATTAACAGCAGTAGATAACTCAAGCTCGAGCATCGACAGCACCAATCTGAGAATGACATCAGACATTTCCGCTACCACAGATCAAATAAAGCTTGTTGAGACCGGTAAAAATACCGGAGTTTTTACCGGCAGCAAAAAACTTTTTGATGAAGAAAACGCGACCTTAACCATAAATTCAGAAGCAGATTCCAGTTATTCTACCCGAATAAGAACCTTGGGTTATCCGACTTATACTTCTTTGCAGCCCGCATCAGGCAGCACAGGCATTTATCTCGACACCAGATTCATAATCAAAGCCGGCAAACCCTTTGATGCAGCTACAATCAGCACGCATACAATTCTTTTATCAGATTCTACCGGTATTGTTTCATTTACTCCGGTTATTTCAGCTGCCGATGAAATAACAATTTATTCACAATTGTCAAAGAACTCGCCGGTAACTTTAAATCTTAAAGATACTGTTAAAGATACCGATGGCATGAATTTTCCATATATGATAGCCGAATTTCAATCTATAAACCCGATTTATACAGACCTGAGGCTTTTCGAAGATGCCGCGCGCACAAACCTTATTAATTCAGATAGTGAGGTTGAAGTCGGGCAAACTATATATGCCCGGGTAACAGGCACAGACGCTTATTACCATAAAAACGAAACAGTTCATTTGTCAGTTTCAACCATAAATGCTACCAACACTATCGATTTAGTCGAGAACTCTGCCGGAATTTTTGAAGGCTCATTCCTGATTCCCGATGAGCCTGAGCAAGAAATGGACCTGACTCTTGTCGAAAATCCAGACCTGAAGCAGCAGCTCTATATTATGCCTGCTTTTTCATTAATATCTTTTTCTCCTGCAAGCGGAGCTGTTTCTGTAGCGGCAGACAGCTGGCCAACCTGGAACTTTACCCGATCTGTTAACAGCACCTACGCAAATTCAAATTATTTCAATGTTACCAAAGTCTCAGATGGCGCACCCGTGAATGGCATCTTTACCCAGAGTCCAACCAGAAAACAGGTCAGATTTCAGCCCGACAGCCTTTTTGAGCTTTTAACCGAGTACGAAATGACAGTTTTTTCAACTATCGAAGATGAATCAGGTAACAAGCTGGGCACCAAATTAACTACGCGCTTTACCACTCAACCGCCGCCACCGCCGCCATCTATTATAAGCAGCTTTGCTAATTATGAAACCAATGCCTATGCAACTTCTACTAACGCAGTTGCAAAAAATGGAACTCTATATTTAAAAATGGTCGCTGACGATGTTTCATTTTCGACCTATGAAACCGCAAGAGTTAGAGTTGATTCTTCTGATGGAACTTATGACGGCGAAGAATTAACAATGGTAGAGGTTTCTCCCCCTTCAGGAGTTTTTTCACTTGAATTAGCAATAAATCTGCCTCTGGGCACTCAAATTACCATTACTCCTCAAGTTGCTCCTAACAGAGCCATAACCGTTACCGCCTTCAACCGGACCAGACTCTTAGATGTCAATCCTGCCTCGGGAAGTGCTGACTTATATCTTGATCAGCCATTGCGATTAGACTTCAGTCAAGCCATTAATTCAAACACTATTGCCAGTGGACTGGTAATAATTTCTGAAGATATCCCATCAATTAAATTCATCGATACAACATCAAACTCTGGAAAAACAATTGAAATCTCCCCATCAAACGGTTATGCAACCGGCAGCAGTCATATATTATCAATTTCGACCAGCCTGAAAGACGCAAATGGCCTGTTTTTATTACCGGAAAAGATTGCATTTTCAACTCTGGGAGAAAGCGAAGCGGAATTAGAGATCAAGACAGGCTTACCCCCTCTCGATAATCAACCTGTCAGCCAAACCGGCGAAATTATTCCCGGTGCAAATCTGGTAGTAGCTACAACCACGAATCTCTTCTCAACAAAACCGGAATATAGAACTCTAAAAATTAACAGCGACAGCCAGAACATCGAACTCAAGCTTATTGAAAAAGCACCGGGATTTTTTATCGCTACTTTTACGCCCGAAACAGATTTCTCTGAAAGTGGAATAACAGCGCAGCTGGACTTCGGAACCAAACCCGAGCTGAGCTTCAATCTGGCAACATTACCGGTATTGCTTTCAACTTACCCGCAGGAAAATGCTTCAGAAATTGAAGAATACCCGATACTCACCGCCAGTTTTTCCAGACTGATGTCTAAAAAGACTGGTAGTACCGGCGCAAGTCTGATTGTTCCGTCAGGTACAATTGGAACTGTTCTTCTTAATGCATCAGATTCAACCCAGCTGTCATGGCAACCGACACAAACTTTGCCCCTACAGGCAAGCTGTTCATTACGTCTGACAAACCTGACCGACTATCTCGGGCAACCTTTTAATGACACGCAATTAGACTTTTCTACCGGGGGGTTGCAAGGCATTAACCTTTATAAAGACAATTCATTCAGCCTCAGAATCGCAAGCGAAACCATAGAAGCTTCTATTGCCTATGTCGAAGTTGCAGCTTCTTCTACCCTTGCTCCCGATCTCAATGAATTTTATTTGCACGCCCGCACAGGCAGCAAAGCTTCAGCTACTTATCGCCTGCCACTGCAAAGACTTGCCAGTGACAGTGGGCGCTTCAGATGCAGCCTTGAGTTATCGTCAGTAAAGAACCAGCCACAATACCAGATTCCCATGCTGCCGGGCGAATGGCTCGAACTTTCCAGTCCTGAACTGACTGACAATCGAAAAATTTTTTACTTTCGCCATTCAGGTGCAGCTTCGCCCAAAGATATAAAAGATATAAAATTCTATTCGGAAAAGCATTATTCGCAGCCTGTGAACGATATCTTAGCTGTGCCATCACTCTTTATTGAGATCGAAGCAGAAGATTTGAACTGGTTTACCAGCGATTCGACTTTTGTAAAAGTCACCTCTGATGCCGACTCAACAGGTTTCAACCTTGAGCTAAAAGAGGCCGGGACTCATTCGGGACTTTTCCGCGGTGCGATAAAAATTGACAACACCAGCTCACATATCAGCACTTCAAGATTGCTTGTACAACCCGACCAACGAATTTTCGTTCAATCACTTACCGATTCTTCGGTAGAAAAATGGGTAAAATATCTTCCCACAAATGGCCTCAGAATGGTTTCAGTTTTTCCCAATCCGGTTAGAGGCAACTTTATGTATTTTCGCTATTATTTAAATTTTCCCGGAATCGTCGAAATCGAAATTTACGACACCTCCGGTCACCAGATAAGCTCGAGATTCATAAGAGGCTTTCAAGGCGAGAACAAGTATAAATGGCGTCTTCCAGGCAACCTTGCCAACGGGGTTTACTTTTATGTAATCAAGCTTGATGATTCCAGCCCACATCCTGACACCAAGCGCAAAGCAAAGGGTAAATTTGCGGTTTTACGCTGATTCTGTTATTATATTCGGGTATAAAATCACTCTTAGAAGGAGACAGGCTAATGGCACGTGGCGGTTTTAACATGCAGGGCCTCATGAAACAGGCTCAGAAAATGCAGGAAAAAATTCAAAAGGCTCAGGAAGAAATGAAAGACGAAACCATCGAAACCACAGTAGGTGGCGGTATGGTTAAAGTAGTTTTTAACGGAGCACAAGAACTGGTTTCTATTGAAATAGACAAAGAAGCAGTTGATCCTGAGGATGTCGAAACTTTACAGGATCTGGTTTTATCTGCAGTTAACACAGGCCTGAAGAAATCACAGGAAATGGTACAAAACGAGATGGGAGACATTACCGGCGGAATGAATATTCCGGGTATGTTTTAATAGCAAAAAACTAAAAGACGGTGCCAAAGCTTTTATTGCCTGGCACCGTCTTTTTTTATTTGATCTTGTTTATAAAACAACTACCCATGGTTTGTGACTGTCGATAGCCACGAATTCCTCTTGTTCCTTTGCGAATTTTGTGAATTTCTTTTTTTACCGCATCCTTGAGCTGATCTATTTTTTTTTCAACTTCTTCATCGGATTCAACAAGTTCTTTCAGTCTTGTTTTGAGAATATCACATTCTTTTTCACAGTCAGAAGCAAGAACCTGTACCGCCCTTATCATTTCAGGAACGGTACCACAGGGAAACGAATGATCGCGAAAATTTTGAGTAATCTGCTTGCGCAGCTCAATGGCAATAATATCTATATCTTCAATAACAAGCCTTCTTTGATCGATAAGGTGCTGAAAAGCTTCAACTGCCGCGTTTTCATCGGCGATAAATTTCTGATTAGCCTCTTTGAGCTTAACGTAAGCCAATGCAAGTTGATTTATTGCGTCTTTAATATGCATATTCCTTATTAATTCCCGCTGGACTTTTTATATTTGCCCAGAATTTTATCGAGCTTATCAAAAAGAGTTTGAGAAAAAAGTATAGTTTCTTTGTGCTCTGCAAAAACCGCTCGACCGTTACGATCTGCCCCTTTAAAGTGCTCTATGATTGAAACTCCTGTCCAGCCAAGCTTTTGGACTGCAACAAGAAATTCAAAAGGCCAGAAAAAACCTTTAAACCCGGCAGGTGATCTAGGCATGTTCTTGTCTCCAATCATAACGAAAATTGGAAAATCTTTTTCTTCATAAGAACCAAAAAACCAGTTGGCGTTATCCCAGGCCAGATATGAATCTCGCTTGTTTATAGAAAAAGTTCTTTTCGCCCTCTGAGTAAAGTTCATTTTACCCACAATAATGTCTTCACCTTCAGGGCTGGCAAGCTTTTGCTCAATCGTATTAATGTTAAAAGGAATACCTCGTTTTTCAAAAGCGATTGTTTCAAGTTTAAAAATTGAATTGAAGGAGTCGATAACCAGTGGCTGACTCTTGAAACCCAGAGCCATCTGCAACTGATTTTCAAGCCGCTCATAATCTTGCTGTAAAGTGTTGCAAAGATCCTGAAAATTTTCAACTTTCTCTATATCAGGGCGCAGTTTTGCTTTCTCCATTTTGAGCTTTTGCCGCGCATCTATAAATTCAGCTCTTGCCCGCTTGAGCATATTTTTCTCATCGCTGATAGTTCTCTTTTTAAAGCCTCTTCTGGCAATTTGAACCCCGCGAATATCGCCGGATATCCCGCTTAAACCAAGACCTGAACGGCCCTGTCTTGTAACTTCAAGCAGCCTTTCTAGTTCTCCCTGAACCATCTCAGCGGTAGGATAACGCTGGTTAGGATCTTTTGAAAGAAGCTTCAGCACGATTTGCTCCAGCTTTTGTGGAATAGTGGGATTCAGCTGACGTGGTGGCGGGAAGTTCCATTTGGTCTGCTGAATAAACACCTGCATCGCTCTGGAGCCATGAAATGGCAGATGGCCGGTAAGCTTTTCGTACATTACCACGCCATAGGAAAAAAGATCGGACACGACTTCGACAGGCTTGTTGGTGAGCTGCTCGGGGCTGGCATAGACGACGGTGTACATTCCGTCGGGCGTCAGGTTAAGATCATCATCTTTATCAGTTTTTTTGGCAATACCAAAGTCAATAAGACAGGGTTTATATTCGCTTCCCCTGAGAATTATATTCTGAGGTTTTATATCTCGGTGTACCAGACCCTTTCTATGGATATAGGCCAGGGCTTCCATGCAGCCAATAAACACCATCAAATATTCTTCCATGGTGGGCAAAGTCTGTTTTACTCCTATGGTAGTCATAGAATTGCCCAGGGGGAAGCTGTCAAGCGAAAGACCTTTCACATAATCCATTACCAGGTAATGGCAGTTATTTTCGCAGCCCTGATCGAGAAATTTTACGATATTGGGATGGTGAAGGCTTTGAAGAAATTCACCTTCCTGCTTGAACTGATGTAGAACAGTCGGCTCTGTTGCAACTTCGGGGTTAAGAAGCTTTATGGCTACCAGCTTTTCAGTCTGAAGCTGATAACCGATATATACGGATCCCATTCCGCCACAACCAATAAGGTCGAGCAGATGGTAATGCGTTAATTCTGGAGGATTAACGACTGGCGGCATCAGGTACCTTTCGTTTATTTACCCTGTGAAGCTATGAAATCAATTCGCTCCTGGGCATTTTTTGCGATTTTAGAATTTGGCTTTAACCTAATAACCTCATTCCACTCTTTTTTAGCTTCAGCATTCATACCTTTTTTAAAATAACTGTTAGCCAGATAATAGTGTTGATTTTCATTATCAGGTTTTATTGCCAGCGCTCTTTTATAAGTTTCTACAGCTTTGTCTATATTGTTGTTGCTATAATACATAAAAGCAAGCCAATCAAGCAGATCAACATTGTTCGGGTCACCTTCGAGAAGTTTTTCGACCTCATTAATGCCTTCGCCTGTTCCGGCTGTATATTTTGTTAAAAGTTCTTCTTCTTCTGCCTTCATGTCGCTTTGCAAATCAGAACCAGACAAAACCTGTTTAAATCTCTTATGGGTTATTTCTTTCTTTTCTTCTTCTGCCTTGTTCTGCTGCTTTTTAGAACCTTTTTTTTCATCTTTGTCGCTTGACGACAAAATAACCACAATTATGCCAATAATAACGACAACTGCAATTCCAATAATAATAAGTAACGTGCTGTCCATTAAATGAAAACCTCCAGATTTCTCCTACTGTATTTATACTGTAAATTCAAGATAATTACCATAGTTTTCTAAATAGCTCCCGCATCTCTCCAATGAGAAATTATATCTCGCAGGCGATCTAGCGAGAATCTTCCGGGTATAACAAAAGGAAGCTGATCGATACAGAAAGCAACTGCAGTACAATTATCCTTGCCTCCTCCCGCATTTGCGGCTTCAACTACTGCCTGGGCAAGTTCCGGAAGATCAACATTTTTTATAAGTTCAGCAATTTCTTTATCTTCAATCATACCATTAACACCATCTGAACAAATAAGAAAAATATCTTTTTGGTTAAGATCAAGCTTAAAGATATCAGGCACGACAAACTGTCTCGCACCCAGAACCCTGCTGAGAATGTGGCGGGTTGGGTGAATTCTCGCCTGCTCCAGAGACAGTTTGCCACTTTTCACCTGTTCTGCAACCAGACTATGGTCATTGGTCATTTGTTCAAGTTTATCATTACGGTATCTGTATAATCTTGAATCCCCGATATGGCCGACTATTGCATCTGAAGCTTTTATAATCACCATGGTATAGGTTGTACCCATACCTGCAGCCTCAGGATTCCTCTGAGCATAACTCCATATCTGTTGATTAATTTGAGAAATTAAATCTTCAACCAGACTTATTGAAAGCTGGTCAATAGTATTGCTTTCGAGCCATTCTATAGTAGTTTTAACTGCCAGTCCGGAAGCAACTTCACCGGCATTTTGTCCGCCCATTCCATCTGCAACGGCAAACACACAAACTCCCTTTTCAACCGACAAACTACTCCAAGGAGGGATAACCAGGCATGAATCTTCATTATTATTTCGCACCATGCCTGAATGGGTAAAGCTCGAAATTTTCAAAGTAAACTACTCCAACTTGATACTAATTTTTAAATATAGTTCTCTACTGGCAAAAGTCAAGAAATTAGCCATTTATCAAGGCATAAAAAAAACCCCGACCAGCGGGGCTTTTTTTTTAACAGCAATTATTTTTTCTTTTTGCTGTTAACCAGCTCTTTCAATTCCTTACCAGGAACGAACTTAGCAACTTTTTTGGCTGGAATTTTGATAGCTTTTTTAGTCTGAGGATTAACACCTTTGCGTGCTTCACGTTTAACGGTTGCGAAAGAACCGAAGCCGATCAGCTGAATTTTTTCGCCTTTTTTGAGGCTGGTTTTAACAGCGTCGATAAAAGCTTCAAGCACAGCTTGAGCATTAGCGTTAGTCACGTCAGCTTTTTTTGCAATTGCCTTTACTAATTCAGATTTATTCACAGAATTCCTCCTACAAAATTTGGTCAAGGTTGATTATACAAATATATCAGCTTTAACACAAGTATCTTTTCTAGTTATTATCAGGGTTATAGAGTTTTTACCAAGAGAAACCCTGAATTAATCAGGGTTTCGGGAAGTTTAATTTATGTAAAAAAATTTTTATTTTTCTATTTGCAACCCCATTGAACTAAGTTCCCGAGTTAAAGATCGGGCAATTTTAAGAGCAATTTCTTCTCGTTGAGCAGGAGTCAGGTGATTTATCCGGTAATAATTTTGTATATCGCTCGATTTCTCCAGTTCATCAAGAAAATTATGAATATCAATGGCTTTGGCTATATCAGAGCTTTTCATTCGCAACCCACACTCCCGGAAATTTATGCTGGAGAATTTATAGCACATCTGAAAATATATGGCAAAAGACTATCACCTACATAGAATCTTCTGATTCATTTAAAAGATGGGCCATAAATGCCAGGTAAAAGCTTTGGTCCGGAAAGGGAAGTTTTTCTGCTTTACTCATGGGTATTATAAAGCTAGAATCATTTCTGCGTAAAGGAGAAAGGATCATGAAAAAATGTCAGGCCCTGGCCTGCCTGCTTATCATTTGGATATCAATTCCAGCTTTGGCAAAAGAACGTAAGCTGATGGTTTTTGCTGCTGCATCACTAACTGAAGTAACTCACACTCTGGTAGACAATTTCAGTCAGAAGGAAAAGGTAAAGGTTAAGCTGAATCTTGCTTCGTCGGGGCAACTTGCCAGGCAAATCGTAATGGGAGCTAAAGCCGACATTTATTTAAGTGCAGATCTGAAATGGCTGACTTATCTTGAAGAAAAAAATATAATCTCTGACACACAAAGCCATAAGCTGTGCCAAAATCGCCTGGCTTTGATTGGCTCAGAAAAATTTTCCCTTAACAGCATCGATGTCGACAACCCCGATTTAAAAATCGGCGAGCTGTTTGAAGGCAAACTAACAATTGGAAATCCAGATCATGTGCCCGGCGGAAAATACGCCCTCGAATTTTTAAAAAATTCAGCCTGGTATAATAAACTTAAAGACCGTCTATTACCATGCGTAACTATTAGATCAGCTCTTATGCTTATCGAAATGAATCAATGGCAGATGGGTATAGTGTTTTATTCTGATTACGCCGCTTCAAAAAAAGTTAAACTGCTGGCAGAGATCCCATCTGACATGCATAGCCCTATAATTTATGGTTATGCAATTATTACCGATAATGAATTGAGCAGAAAATTTCAAAATTATTTAAACAGTCCCAAAGCCCGGAAGATCTTGCAGGAACATTCATTTTTGCCGATTAAACATGACAATGAAAATGGAGACAGTTGATTTTGCAACCAAATGAATTTAGCGCACTGTGGTTATCATTTAAAGTTGCTTTAGTATGTGGCTTTCTTAATACGGTTCCGGCAGTATTTTTTGGCTGGCTGCTGGCAAGGTGCAACTTTAAAGGAAAGCATTTTGTCAATGGTCTGGTGCACCTTCCGCTTGTTGTTCCTCCGGTAACGACAGGATTTCTACTTCTCTATCTACTTGGAAACAACAGTTTCATTGGCAATAAAGTCTTCAATCTCACGGGAATTCGACTTTCCTTTTCTATTTATGCAGCAATAATCGCTTCATCAGTAATTTCTCTTCCACTTTTCGTCAGGTCTGTCAGGCTTGCAATAGAACTTGTAGACGAAAAATATGAACAGGCGGCCTGGACACTTGGTGCCAGCAAGTTTAGAAGTTTTTTTTCCATTACCCTTCCTCAAGCATTTCCCGGTCTAATCAGCGGCTTTATTCTCTCTTTTGCCCGTAGTTTTGGCGAATTCGGTGCGACTATCACCTTTGCCGGCAACATTGTCGGAGAAACCCGCACCCTCCCCCTGGCAATTTTCAGCTATATGCAGGTTCCCGGTAAAGAAAGTGCGGTATTGAAGCTTGCACTTATCTCTATTGCAGTTTCGTTTGCAGCACTTTTTTTATCAGAATATTTTATGCTGAGTAAAAAAAGAAAGGTCGTTAAAGAATGCGACTGCTACTAGACATAGAAATAAAAAGAGGCTGTTTTGACCTGAAAATAAACCAGAATATCGACAGCACTCTCACTGGCATTTTTGGCCCATCGGGTAGCGGCAAAACCACCCTGCTGGAAACAATATGTGGTCTGCTGAAACCGGATTGCGGGCAAATAGTTTTTAACGGGCAAACCTTTTTCTCCACCAAAGACTCTATTTATGTTTCACCGCAAAAACGCAAAGTAGGTATGGTTTTTCAGGATATCCGCATTTTTCCACATCTTAATGTCAAAGAAAATCTACAATATGGTTACAAATTATTGAACAGCAAAGAGCAGAATATAAAGTTTGCCGAAGTTGTAGAACTGCTTGAGCTGGAAAATTTTTTAAAACGCAACCCCGAAAGTCTTTCAGGTGGTGAAAAACAAAGGGTAGTGATTGGAAGAAGTTTATTATGCTCACCGGATCTGCTTTTACTCGATGAGCCTTTTTCTGCAATTGACAAGGGGATGCGCCAAACCATAATGCCCTATTTGTCAAGAATAGAAAAGCAGCTCGAACTGCCAATGATGATAGTCAGCCACCATCTACCGGATTTGCAACAGCTGACCGAAAAAATTCTTTACATTGAAAACGGAAAAAGCGGAAAATACGTAAAAGCTAACTGATAATCAATACCAGTTTTCAGGTGTTTTCTCAGCTGGTGAGTCAGAAACTTCGTTTTTATTTTTCTTATCATCTTTTTTGTTTTTTCCATCTTCTGAGATGGTATAAGTACTCTTAAGACTGTACCAATCACCGGTCATTGCCCTGGCAATATCTACAGAATGACTGTTTATACGTTTAAAGCAGCTCAACAAATCAAGATGAAGTGTTGAAGTTTCAATAGACTGTATTTTCTGTTGAAAAATTCTACTGATATGGTAGGTTCTAAATTTCTTTTCCATTATATCGAACGCACCTTCGCTTTTCATAACCCTTTCTGCTTGTTCCCTGTTATTCGTAGCAAAGGCGTTTATTGCCAGCATGAAGTTTTCTGATACGCGGTCAAACCAGCTTAAAAGCTCACGAAAGCCTTCTTCAGAAAACCTTATATCTTCGCGTGCTTTAGCCCTGGCAAAAGGAATAATAATCTTATGAATCAAATCAGCCAGGCTTTCCAGATCATTAATTATGTGCATGTATTTATTCATAAGATCGGTCTGCTCTTCGGTCAAAGTTTTTTCTGAAAGCTGCGACAAATATTTGGTGATCTGATATTGAGCAGCATCTACTTTTTCTTCGCGAAATGAAACTTCTGCAATAGTTTCTTCGTCACCATAAGAAATCATATCGGGAACATTTTCGATCATAAATTCAACATGTCCCGCCATTCTAACAATTTCTCTGGCCACATTTCCCAGAGCCAGCTCGGGAGTGTTAAGCAAGCCTTCACTGAGGTATTTGGTGCGCAGCGACCTGCTTTCGTCTCCGCCTTCTTCGGGCACCATCCATTTGGTAAACCTGATGATCTGTTTATAAAAAGGAAACATTACCAGCATTTTTATTGTTGCCGAGATCATATGAGCATTAGCAACTTCACGGGCTGCTGAATCTGAAATAAAGGATGTTGCCCAGTGGACAAAATCGCTGAACTTCAAATAATCATAACAAAAGGGCAAAAAGATAATTGTACCAATAATATTATAAACAATATTAAGCATTGCAGTTCGCTTTGCCCCGGTAGAAGCGCCGATGGAAGCCAGCCAGCCGGTAATACATGTTCCGGTATGGGCACCGAGTATCAAAGGAATCGAAGCATTCAAGGTAATAAGCCCCTGGCTGGCAAATACTACTACAAGACCTATTGTTGCTCCGCTACTTTGAATAAGAGCAGTAAAAAGCATCGAACCAATAATTGCGCTTACGGGATAGTCGGAAAACGAAATAAGCAGTTCTTTAAAGGCAGGATAACTTCTTAATGGCGACATAGAAGTGCTCATAACCTTCATACCGTAAAAAATAAAACCGAAACCCAAAATAATATCACCCGCATAAATCACGGTTTTGTTTTTTGAATATTTTAGCAGGAAACCAATCCCTATCATAAACAGGGCATAATGAGAAATATCAAAAGCAATCAATTGGACCGTAACCGTAGTACCAATATTGGCTCCCAGAATTACTGAGAAGGTTTGCTCGAGAGTCATAAGTGCAGCGTTGACAAAACCGACCAACATTACTGTAGTTGCAGAGCTGCTCTGGGTAATTGCCGTCACCAATATACCGGTCAACACTCCGAGGTATCGATTATTGGTAAAAGCGCCGAGAATGCTTTTCATTTTTTTACCGGCGATCATCTGCAGACCATCAGCACCGAGCTTCATACCAAAGAGAAACATGCCCAGGCCCCCCATAAGGCCAAAGGCAAGATACATCAGCCAGGACTCATGATTAACCTTAAAATTAATCGGCACTCTTACATCGGGGTTTTTATGAAGAAGCGCCAGAATAGAATAATTACCTGGAATGCTGAGATGGGTAATATTAAAATTGGCCTGACCTCTATCGTCTGTTATCAGAAGCCTTTGTTCAAGATCAAAATTCTTCGCCTTTACGGGGCGTGCTGCAATTACCATATCTACACGCTCACCCTCAACCGGCTCACCGGCTTCATCCGTTACCTGAATGACAACAGGTTCAGCGCTTGCCCTAACCAGCAGAGACTGGTTATTACCTTCTAGAATTTCTATATTTTTCTTTTCTGCTGCAACCTGAACGGCGAAGCAGAGAAATAACAATGTAACTAATAAAAACGAATGTCTTCTCATTCCCGCACCTTCTTTGTGATAAATAATTATCCTACCCAAAGAGTAGCGGCTAAGTCAATATTCAACTTGACTTTTTTTGGACAGAATTAATTACTCGAATAAAGACTTTTGGGTTTTCATATCCCATTCGCCGTCAACGATCCCAAGATTAGAAACTTTAAAATTAAGCAAAGCGCGTTTTGCATCATTGTTCCAGTTTTCAGGAATTTTTTCCTTTGTGAAATAGCCATAATGTTTTAAACGCTTAACAATTGCCTCTACATGGTGCGGATTCGTCAAACTTAACAACTCATTTTCTACCAAAGTAGAAATATTGTCTTTGCCATTTTTGCTCCGCCATTTTGCAAGTATATCCTGAGCATCTTGAATAATTCTTGGCGCATAAATACTCGCATCCCAATGAACTTTTTCCCTTACTTCATTATCGTATTTATAAAATTTACACCTGCTGTCATAATCTTCTTTAAGAACTTCTAATTTTTCTTTTTCACTTTCAGTTAAATCATCAACGGCACTAAGATATGCAAGGCGCATTTTCTGAAAGACTGCATGCCTTATTTCATAAATATTGAGCTTGCGATTATGGGGATGAACAGGAGGTTTGATTTCTCTTAGACCGGTACGACTTTTAACTATTATCGGTTTTGCTTTGCGATTTTTTTCATCTTTGTCAGCTGGCCAGAAATAGCTTTCGCCATTTTTGTCGCCTTTTTTCTTAGCCTGGAATCTCTTGCGAGTCTGATCTAGATTCAACCGGTCTTTAGTCGGTGGCTCAGAGAGAAAAATGCTTACTATTACAAGAAGAGCAAAACCCAGCATGATATAGCCAACCAATCCTTTAGGCACCTCGCTTATATTTTTTAGTGCCTTGCTGCGAATTGCAAGCAGATTACTTCTTTCGTAGCCAGTGTCAGCAAGAGGCACAAATTTATCAATATAGTAAACAAGATTTGAATAATCTTTATTAGCTTGTGCTTCATCGATTTTCTGCCAGTAAAAGTTCCTCAAAAAGAATTTTTTGTTTCGATTGATTTTGTCGCGCAAGCCCGGCGTGGGTTGAACTGTTTTTACCTCCTCGAGGGCTTTCAAAAGAAGATAAGCCGCATTATATGCGTTCATTCGATTGTTCATCTTCATTGCCAGCTGATTGATCATTGTCCAGGGAATATCTTTCATATTTGTTGTATCAAGATGCTCGGCAAAGTCGGTGAACTTACGAAAAAGCTCTCCGGCCAGACCCGCACCATTAGAGCGAAACATATTCATTTCAACTTCTTTTATAAAAGCCGGAAGTTTGTGATTTGCCTTGTGAAACTGCTCCTGAAATAACCTGAAGGATTCCTGCGCATAGTCTGGATACTTGCGCGATTTAATAACGTAACCCGCATCTTCGAGTAATTTATAATCTACATCTTCGGAGTCTTTCAACCAGGGCAAACTGGGAAAATATTTTTCTGGAAAAGTATGTAAGATCAGGCGAAAAACCTCGTCTGATTGCGCATTCAAACTTCGGGTTTCAAGAAAAGTGCATAGACCCTGCAGTTCTTCAAAAATTTTAAGACCTTCAAACTCTTTTGACTCATAGTCTTGTTCATCCCAGGTTGCCAGATATCTCGCCAGGTTAACAAAATGATCCTGAACCGAAGGCGCAGAATATATTTCGAGTATCGCTTGTCTAACCTTATCAAATGAAGACTTGCTTTCAGCCATTTAGTGCCCTTTCTGCTTTCATTTTAGCACAAGGGGTACAATTATGTCACTGCAGACCTCAGCAATACAATTGCATATCTTGTGTTAGAATAATTTATAAATTTTCGGGAGGTTATTTTGCGATTTGTAATAAAAATACTTTTTTTATGTGCGACTTTAATGTTTTTTTTAATTAGAAACTTTGCATCATCTCCGCTTACCATCCCCACAGAAGAAGTCGAAAAAGAAACCGGTATTTCATTTTTTAACGGCAATTACAGAGATGCGGTAAATGGTTATAGTCTCAAACAACCAGACAAAAACTGGAAATTCTCTCCGTCTCACCTTAGTAAAAATCTCATAAAACTTGATATAACTCACAAGTCTGGAAAATACGGGCTCCAGGTAAGAGTTCACCAGAAAAATGCACGCAATTTTGCCGAGTTTGTTGATTTTTATATTGATAAATTCGAAAAGGACATGAAAAATCCACCTCTTTTAGGTCAAAACGACTTTGAGGGACAGAATGTTACCGGCGAAGCCATATCTTTTGATGGACGTCAACGCAACGGCTATTTTCTTAAAAGCTATGTTTTTCCCGGTGAACGCTATTATTTTGCACTTCAGGGCGGCTGCCCCTACGATCGCCGCAAAGAAATCGAACCCGAACTCGACAAAATCGCAGCCTCATTCAAAAATCTTTAAAATTTTGCTGCCGCTACCTGAGTAGCATACAAAAAATGGCTAAAACATGGCTAGATGATCTCACGCAACTTCTAAAACGAAAAAAGCCCACTTTTATAGCGGGCCTCTTGGGTGCTCGAGGGGGGACTTGAACCCCCAAGCTCGTAATGAGCACTAGAACCTGAATCTAGCGTGTTTGCCTATTTCACCACCCGAGCGGGTTATTCAGCTATATTAGCAAATCACAGCACCATTTGCAACTGTTTTTTTAATCCAGTAATTATCCATTTAGTAATATTACCGAGTTTCAAGACATTTTTGTATTTTTTGTTATGTACTAAATTTGAGCATATCAAAGATTGCTTCGTCGCTACGCTCCTCGCAATGACAATTTGTGGCTGTCATTGCGAGCGAAGCGAAGCAATCTAAATGTCTTGAAACGGTTTCTACAAACAAATGGATAATTACTGTTATTACTCATAGCGTAGAGCTTTGACCGGGTCAAGTTGGGAAGCCTTGGCAGCAGGAAAACTGCCAAATATTATGCCCACGCTGATAGAGACACAGAAAGCGATAAAGACCGAAGATAAAGGTATAACCGTAACCCAGCCCGTGTATAACGAAATACCATAAGACAACGCCATTCCGGCAATAATTCCAATAACTCCGCCAATTACACTTATAAGACTGGCTTCAACCAGAAACTGCACTACGATATCTATTTTCGAAGCACCCAAAGCCCGGCGCACTCCGATCTCTCGAGTTCGCTCGTTAACCGAAGCCAGCATAATATTCATAATACCGATGCCACCCACAAGCAACGAAATTCCTGCAATTAAAGCCATTACGAGATTAAAAAGATTTTGCGTTTTTTGACTCTGCTGCAGAATCTCGAGAGGAACCTGACTTTCCAGATCATTTACCCCCTGATGTCGTCTTAGAAGTTCCTTCATCACGATGTCCCGAGCTTCCAATAAATCTACCTCAGGTCCGGCTTCGATCCAGAGACTCGAAATCTGATGGTAAAATTCTTTGCCCTCAATTGGCCACTTTTCGAGACGTTCCAGACTGGTTTTTATCGGGATGTAAACATCTCTGTCATGGTCTCTACGCTTAATCGCCAGTTTACCGCCGCCGGTTCCCTGCTCTTTCATTACACCGATTACCTTGAAACGAATACGCCCAATTTGAATTATCTGACCAACCGGCTCTACTTCGGCAAAGGTTTCGCTGGCTATTGTTGCCCCCAACACCGCTACCGGAGCAGCATCTCGCATTTCAGCCGAACTAAAGAAACGTCCTTTTTCGATTTCAAAACGTGAGGCTTCTAAAAAACCCTTTCCTACTCCGATAATCTTGGCCAGAGGCTTTTTATTAAATGCATAAAGCCGATATTCATCGATTTTTTCCGGCACCACCAGCCTCAAAAACTGACAAGAAGAAGCCAGATAAGCTGCGTCATCCATAGAAAGACCCCATGCCTGTTTTTTCAATGCCTCGGCAAGTCGCTCACCCTGAATTTCTACCGCACTTATACGTATGCTGGAATCGCCAAATTTTTTAAGCTCTTCCAAAGCTTCGCGCTCGGCCCCGGCACCGATAGAAACCATTGCAATAACAGCTCCAACTCCAAAAATTATGCCAAGCATGGTTAAAAAAGTTCTGAACGGGTGGTCAAAGAGTCCGACTGCACCGGTTTTTATCTGCTCAGACAGCTTCATTGACGACCTCCTGCAATGAAGCTTCTACTTCAGGCGAAAGAAATGATCGTAAAGGCTCTTTAACCTTTTCAATGCTTTCAAGTTTTCCGTCTTTCATGCGCACAATTTTATAAGCATGCTGAGCCATTCTATAATCGTGAGTAACCATTACAACGGTCATACCAGCTCTGTTTAAAGCCTGAAACAAGGCAACAATTTCTTCGCCGGTTTTTGAATCTAGATTGCCGGTTGGCTCGTCAGCAAGCAGAATATGGGGATTGTTAACCAGAGCCCTGGCAATAGCAGCTCGCTGACACTGTCCGCCGGATAATTCCGTCGGCTTTCGGTCCATGCGATCGCCGAGGCCCACGGCCTTCAATAAAGCGATAGCACGCTCTTTACGCTTGTCGGCTTCGACATCACCATAAATCATTGGTAATTCGGCATTGCGAATAAGATCAATACGCGACAAAAGATGAAACGACTGAAAAACAAAGCCCAGCGACTTGTTACGAAACCTGGAACGTTCTTTGTCGCTCATTAAATCAAGCCTTCTGCCGCCTATACTGATAGTGCCGCCGGTGGGCTGATCCATGGCACCTATTACATAAAGCAATGTTGATTTTCCTGAACCGGAGGGCCCCATTATTGCTACGAATTCGCCCTCTGCAATTTGCAAAGTCATATCATTAACTGCTTTTACACAGTCATCTCCAATTTCGAAGAACCTTTGCAGTTTTTCTATTTTAATCAATTCCGGCCTCCATCAGCAAAATCTCCTCGCCTTCCTTGATTCCTGATTCAATTACATAACCTTCCAGACCATCCGAAAAAGCTACTTTAACCGGCTTGAGCTTCTTATCTTTGTTTACTACAGCAGGCCCGTCAGTCATTGGAATAACTGCATCAAAAGGAATAATCAGAGCATCTTTCAAATCATAAAGAGTAAATTCCACTTCACATGAAATTCCGGGACGGAACCCCTCTGGGACCTTAGTAACACCATTTTCAGGGGAAAGAAGATCAATAATAATTTTAACATTGGCATCCTGGCTTTTTGTAAAATTGGTATCTGCAATAATAGAAATCGAAGATACCCAGCCACGCGCAACAGATACAGAGTTGCCTTTTAAATAAACCTTAACTTCATCACCGGCTTCGATAAACTTGGCATCCATTTCAGAAATTTCAGTATGAATCTGAAGATTATTCATTCCCGCAATCTGCATAAATGGAATTCTTGGGTTAACTTTATCGCCGACCTTTATTTTAGCTTTTTCTCCACCACTATGGGTTTCGCTGTAAATAACGACTCCTCCACCAGGGGCTTTGATCCGGGCTTTTGACAGCTCTTTCGTTTTGCGTGCCAGATTAATTTCCAGCTTGCTGATCTCTTTTTCCAGGATTTTGCGACTCATAGAATTGATAAATCCAGTCTGAGAAGCTTCTTTTTGAACAATTTTCTTCTCGAGAGCAACCTTTTTGGTATCAATTTCAGAAATCTTTATTGTCCGATTTGATGGACCGGATTTTTCAACTTTTAATTGATATGAGGTTAATTTTTTGTCTTTAATGGCTGCAGCCAGCTCCTGCTGGGCCTGTAACATTTGCAATTCAGATCTTAAGCCTTTTTTATGAAGTTCTTTAACATGAGCTACCTTTTCCCGGGCAAGATCGATTCGAGCCTGGATTACTTCCAGATTTTTCTCAAGATCGATTATTTTATCTTCATCGCGTCTTTTCAGCAGCGCAGCATGACGCATTCGCGCTACTTCAAGCGCTCCCGACTTAACCTCGAGTTGTCGTTTCAAGCGAGCGTCATCTATTTGATGTTTTTCTTTCATCAGTAGCAGCTCTTCACGTTTTTTTTGCAGCTCTATTTCAAGGTCTCGAGCTTCTTCATCAAGCTCTTCCGAGGCGATTACAGCTATCACATCGCCTTTCTCTACAGATTGGCCTTCTTGGGCAAGAGAGTTAACCTCGCCATCGAAGGCACTTAAAACATAAGAAAAGCTTGCCGGTTTTACATCCCCCGTATTACTTGTTCTGCGAGCAACATCTCTTTTTTCAACCCTGTGTATCCTGTTGCCATTAAATTGCGGCATAAATCTTTCTTTAGAATTATTGAATAAAACAGTTCCGGAATAGCCGATTTTCAAAATTTCAGGATATGATGCGATTTCAGCCTTTACTTCAACAAAGGTTCTCCCATCTGGTCGACCATCCTGTGAGGCAAAAGCCAATCTGGAAATTTTAGAGAGTCGACAGGGCAGAATAATTTCGGGAAAAGCATCGGGCCTGAAAAATAACACTTTTGCAGAACTGAACCTTGCATAGTCTTTGGGATCAGCCTTAAAAATTATACCGCCCTGAGCCGGATCAACAATCCGTAAAAAATTGATACCGGGGTAAACCATAACTCCGGGTTGCACCTTAATAAAAGCAGAGCCATCGTAGCTGTTCCCATAAAGGACCAAACCATTTGCCGGTGCTCCGATACTTAAAGAAGCAATTTCATTTTCGACCTTGTTAACCTCTTCAACAAGCTCATCATAGTTACTTTTGATCAGCTTGTATTGATATTCATGCTCAGCAAGAGTTTTGTTCAAATTGAATTCGGCAAGCTCGTAATCGAGCACTTTATTTTCATAGGCTTGCCTGCTCTTTTCGACCTCTTTTTCGTCGGCATTGTTGTCAAGATAATCAGCAAGTTTGACAGTAAGAGAAGCATTAATACGGTTTATTGCAAGATCTTTTTCCGTCTCAAGCAACTCTTGACGAGCAACAAAACCTCTGCCAATCATTTTTTCTGCAGCATTTAATTGTTTTCCGGCAAGTTCGAGCTTTAATTCGTCGAGTTTAATGCTTTGCTCAAGCTCCGCAATTCTCTGCCAATCACGCACACTTAAGGCACGTTCAAGCTCAATTTTTGCTTTTTGCATCTCGAGGCGAACTTGTTCTTTTTTTAACTGCTCGATTTCTCCGGCATTCTGCTTTTTCATCTGCTCGAGATTCATTTGCAAACTTAGCTTTTCCAGATTTGCAGATTCTTCATGCAAATTCTCGACTCTGCCACCTGGCGACAGCTGAGCAAGTTTTTGTCCGGGTTTAACCAGAGTGCCCTCGGGCACCATTTCGACAATTTCGGTTGTAAATGGAGAAAAAATCAAGTTTTCTTCCATTGAAGCAAACTCTGCCCGGGTAAAAAAATCTTTACCGCCTGCTTGCACGGCTTTCTTTGACTCGCTGATTTCCTGCTGACAACCGGCAGAAAATAAAACAACTAGAATTAATAACAGAATTTTTTTCATGGGTAAGCCAATACTCCCTGCTCAGGGGCATCTTGCCATAAAACCCAGTCAGAATCAAAATCTTCAACCTTTACTTCTGTCTGTTTTGTTGCAAAAGCAGTTTCAAGCAAAACATAATTTTTTCGCTCTTTTCTAATCAATAGATCACGCGGAATAAAAACTCCTTCTCTATTTTCAAGGTGAACAATGACATCTGCCCTGGAACCAAACAACAAAGTTCCAGAGGCAATCACCGAAACTTCGACAGGCAAAAATTTGAAGGCATCGGCCTCTACGCCTTCTATTCTAACCGGCTTAGGCGATTTACCTATTGTTTTAATCCTGCCGCTGAACTTCTTTTCCGGCATGGAATCAAGAACAATGGTAGCTGAAGCATTTTTAGACAATGACCGGGCATTAGTCTCGGGAACAAGCGCCTCAAGATAATAGTCGCCGCTGGTAATAACCTGCAAAATGTTGATCCCTGCCCAGACTCTCTGCCCGGGCTTTAACTTCTGATCGCCCCAGACAACGGGATGAACTATTATTCCGTCTTTAGATGCGTATTGAACAGCATCTTCCAGAGCGTTGGTCATAGACCGGGAACGAGATTTGTATCTTTCAAGGCCCACCTCGAGATTATTTTCGCGAATCCTTGCAGAAATAGATGCAGAGAGCAAACGATTCTGTTCAAGCCAGATTTCACCCGAGGCAACCTCTTTCTGGAACCTTACCTGCGCAAGTTCTTCAGGTAGAGGTGGCAATTCGAGCTGTCTGATCATACGGCGAGCATAGTCATATTCTATTTCTCGCGAAATCTTGTCGATTTCGCTGCTTCTTAAAGAAAAGGGGCTGTCAAAGCCTTTGTCAGTCACTTTTTTCTGGAGCTCATACAGCTTATCTGCAAGTTCTTTTTTTAGTTTGGCAATCTTTAGTTCGGCTTCTAAACGCCAGATTTGATCAGGAGTTTTTTTATTTTTAAGCCATTTCTGCTCATTGATTGCTTTTTCCAGTTCAAGCTTTTTGCTTTTGAGATTTTTTTTCAATTGCGCAATTTCTGCGGGATTGACCTTTTTTTCCCTTTCAAAAAGGGCCAGCTGATTTTCAATATTTTTATTGTAACGCTGAGCCCTTCTTTCCAGACGCTCCATGTTGATTTTAAGAACCAGGTCTCCGGAAGCGACTACAGAGCCTTCATCTGCCATCCATTCTATTTCGCCCCAACCACGACTGATGGAAATATTAGCAACATTACCCGACTTGAGAGTTGCACGAAAACGCAATTCTCGAGCTCTTGTCTGCCTTTTAAACTTATATGTCGGCGAGCTTTTATCGACTTTTTCGCTACACCCGGACAAAGTGGCAAGCAGAATAAGCAGAAAAGCAAAAAGTCTTGTTTTATTTTTCGTCATCACTGGTTAAGGGTTCAATCTCATATTCTGATACGGTCATCGCACTAAGCTGTTCAAGATTATTGACCTGTAAATAATCAGCCAAAACACCACTTTCGTATAGCAAATCCAGCCAGCTCATCATTAGCCGGCTTTCTCCCTGTACGACGGCAAGACTGGCGCTGTTAAAGTCTTGCTGGTATCTGGTTAAATCCAGCAGAGAAATCTTTCCAAGCTGGAAATTCAATCGCTGTCCGTCGAGCACCTCTTTAGCCAATTTTTGCGAGGCCTTCAAAGATGCAAGATTTTTGCGATAGAATTTGAAACGGTCTATAGCCTGATTTATTGCTACTTTAACATCATCTTTTTTCTGCTCAAACTTTGCAGCAAAACCTTTTAGTCGGGCTTTTTCAATGGTGAAATCAATTTTATCTTCTTCCGGGCCCAGGCTGGTTGAATATGTAACAGAAACACTCCAACTCTTATCTTTCATATCAGCCGCCAGGTCTTTATCGAAACTACGGCCCTGCTTGCCCCAGCGTAACCTGGCACTTATATCAGGGCGACTCGAAATTCTGGCTCTTTTAAAGGCAGACTTTCTAAGCTTATACTGATTTTCAATCAAACGATAATCAGGCCGATGTTTGTAAGCCTTCTGCAAAAAACCTTTTTCATCAAGCTCATCCGGAATAGAGTTTAATAATTCTTCAAGATCAACCCCGGCAATCTGGCGATTCCAGCTAAGATTTCCAAGCAGCAGGCCAATTCGTCGATCCTGGTCTTTCAAAGACAAAATAGTTTCTTCGTGGTCAGTTTCTGACTGGCGATATCTCATACTTGCCTGTTTAAGATCCAGCTCGCTGCCCATACCATTTTTAAGCTTAACCTGGGCTTCTTCGACCATGGTTTCATAAAAACTTAAATTATCTTTTTTCAGTGTTTCATTGCGAACGACAAGCATACGGTCAAACAGGCTTTTCATCGCTCTCTGCAAAATATCAAGCAAGATTGAATCAGCTTGCGCAAGCCCTATATCATAATTGGCGTGAGCCATACGGCGTTCAAGAGAATTTAACTGCCAGTCGTTTCTAAATAAACCGGTTTGCCAGTTAAGATACAAAGAATTGAAATAACTGGTTTTTGAACCTGTATATTCGGACTCGCTGTTTGCATACTCATAGCTGAGCCGACCCAGGGGCGTTCGCTGCGAAATACTGGAATAATAACCTTCAGACTCGCTCGAGTAATCTTCTTCTACTCCGGTAATTGAGTTGAAATCAGTCTTAGAAGCTTTACTGCGCTCTAACGAATAGCTAAATTGAGGGGAAAAAGCTGCCAGAGCTTTATGCTTGGCAAGCATGTTTGTTTCAGCATCCTGAGCAGCAGAGAACAAATCTCTGTTTCCGGCAACCACCAGCCTGGCAAAAGTAATTAAAGGCTTTAAAAAGACTTTACTTTGCGAGGCTGTTTCCTGCGCCCCTAATTTTCCAAGAAACAAGAACAACAAGAAAAAAACAAAAATAATATCTTTTTGAATCTTCATTAACTTTTTCTATTCATCTCGATAAGCAATCTGGTTTTGGATGAAATTAACTGAGATGGATCCTGTGGGAAAGGCATGGAAAAAGTGTATTCAACACTGTTGTCACAAGAATCGATCCATTTTTCGTCAAGATCGAAATAAAAGAAGCCATTGCCTGATTTATGGCTCGAAGGCTCATCAGGGTCACCACAAAATAATTCGGTATTAAATTCAGCAAGACGACGATTTTTTTTGTTCAGACCTTTAAATACATATCTGGTAAAAAAAGGCGATGGGCTACCGCTTGAATCTTCTACCCGTTGAACCCAGCTTTCTTCAATTTCTAGCGGGTAAGACGGGAATTTCATCATTGAGTGCTCAGACCCCTGCCAGGCTGACTTTCCCTCTACCCAACGCACTTTGCCCCTTTCATCCATTGTCATAATTGATTCTTGTCCCGGGTTGGGCAACTGACTCTCATCGATTGGTTGATTTGAATGCACCCTGTCAATTACAACTGAAATCAAAGCTTCCTCATTTTCCAGCGAAAGAATTTTCTGGGATATATCCATTTCCATCTCGATTGGGTTATTGTAACTACCCACCGGAGAAGCAACCTCTACCCCTCCTTTTATAAGAATTTGATAAGACATTGATTTTCCGGGTTGTAAGCTATATTTAAAATCATATTTTTCCATAATCCATTTATACCTCAAATCGCTATTTCTTTCAGAAAATAAATTAAATTTCCTGCATAATTCAATTTTTTAAAAAGGAAAAACCTGCCGATAAATATTAATGAAACAATACTAACAGGTAAAAATATGCTTCTTTTTAACAGAAACCTACAACTAACAATACTAGTTCTCTGCTTATTTCCTGCTTTATTGCCTGCTGCTGAAAAGAGACCGGTGTTAGATAATATGGCAATCGATTTGCTGGTTGGCACCCCACGAGGAATAAAAGAACCTCTTGATGAACGCAGAGATGTTAAAAGCGAGCCGGAAATAAAAGCTGACTTTATTCAATATCTCGATTCTGCTCTGCCGGAAAATACTGAGGCAATGGAAGTCTCATGGCGTGATGCAGAAGAGGAAACAAACTTTAACAATGATTTGGCATCTTCAACTTATCTTGATTTAATGGCAGAAATTGATCTATATTCTGAAACATCAAATATTGAAAATAATCAGGATTTAAACATCAATATTTCGGATTCCGTTGAAACAGAAGATGAGCTGTGATAATCTAAAATTAAGTTTTTCAGGGAGGGTGACGCATGTCTCAAATTAGACGCCGGAAAAAGTATTTTATTAAACCCGGCTTTCAAAGCAGGTTGACTGCGATTTTCATATTAATAGTAATCATAGTCGCTAATATTGTTGGCGCACTTGTTTATGGTTTTTCGGTTGAAAAACTCGAAAACAAACTTGTCGAAGAATCAAAACTTCCCATCGACAGCAAACAGTTAGGACAAGCCCTCTTGCCCGGTGTCATCATTGCTGAGTTGATCAGCATATTTGTTGTCGCCTTTATATGTATCTTTGTGACCCATACCATTGCCGGGCCAGTGTATCGAATGGAGCGGGTCGTTCGCAACATAGGCGAAGGCGACCTGACTCATTTCACCAAATTGCGTCCTAAAGATGAATTAAAAGATCTTGCCGACGCAATGAACGACATGACCATGGGATTGCGCAACAAGGTAATCAACCTGCGCGAAAATCTAGGGCAGGTCCATCAGGAGCTTACAGCAGTAAAAGCCGGCAATACCAAGCCGGAAAAGATTGATGCAGCGCTTGAAGCAATCAGCGTGATGGAAGAATCTCTGGCAACTTTCACTCTTGAAAAAGAGCGCAGAGCAAATAAAAACGAGGAAGAAGAAGACGAAGAATTAGAAGAACAGAACGAGGAAGAAAGCGTCGAAGAAACCTCTGAAACTGAAGATAAAAAAGAAAAAGATAACAAGGAATAAAACTTTTCGATAAAAGGTTTTCCCTGAAAAAACTATCTCTACTTAATTTTATTTGAGCAAGAGATAGTTTTTTTTATTCAAATCTGTTCAGCTTTTTCAAAACAGAAACCGCTGTATCTCTTGAAGATACCGGAATGCGCTTAATAGCGAAAGGATTCGCTCCCGGTTCGTTATATCCGTAGCAACTGGTAAAATGGAGCTTTAAACCAGCCATTCTGGCAACTGCCGTAGTATCAGAATTGAATTTGCCGTAAGGCCAGGCAATAGCGACTGGCTTTTTCCCGGTAAGTTGTTTCAATTTTGTTACCGAAACATCGAGATCTCTTTTTAGTAAGCGAATCACCGGATTTTGCTTAACGCTGCCAAATGCATTTATAATTCTCATTAAATCAGTATGAAGATCGTGGGTATGGGATCCAAACTCCCACCATCCCGAACCTGCCATTTCCCGAATCTGTTTTTCGCTAAGGTAGTGGGCAAATTGCAGTTTTTTACCCAGGCGCGAAGTTATAAGAAAGGCGATCATTGTCGTTTTACACTCTTCTGCTACCGGTAGTGCGTATTCATAAAGGCTTTCGTAGCCATCGTCGAAGGTAATAACAACCGGCTTTTCGATTTTATCATCCAGAATTCCGGCAAGAAATTTTGCTACCTGCTCGAGGTTTAGCGGAGTATAGCCTGCGCTTATAATTGATTTGATCTGAAATTCAAACTGCTCGGGAGAGCACGAAACATCTGAGCTGGGTTCAGGTTCTATATGATGATAAACCAGCACCGGCAATAACCGGCAATCTTCAGCATGCAAAGGAGCTGAAAAACCTGAAAACAGTACAAAAGCAAATATAAGCACAAAAAAAGTTTTAAAACTCACAATAAAAAATCTTTCCATTAAATCTGCATAATAAAAAACCATCTCTCTGAAAAATAATCAGAGAGATGGTTTTTTGCAAATCTAAAAATCAGATTCCTGCTTCTTTTTTAATTGTATCGACTTTATCGAGCTTTTCCCATGGAAGATCCAGGTCTGATCTGCCAAAATGGCCATAAGCTGCAGTCTGTCTATAGATAGGTCTGCGCAGTCCAAGGTTTTTGATTATTGCGCCCGGCCTTAGGTCGAATACGTTTTTAATTACTTCTTCGATTTTTTCGGGGGCGATTTTGCCGGTGGCAAAGGTATTCACATGAACAGACATTGGTCGGGCAACACCGATTGCATAAGCAATCTGAATTTCGACTTTTTCTGCAAGTCCTGCGGCTACTATGTTTTTGGCAATATATCGGCCCATATAAGCGGCAGATCTATCAACCTTTGTTGGATCTTTTCCGGAGAAAGCACCGCCACCATGAGCAGCCATTCCACCATAGGTATCGACAATAATTTTTCTACCGGTCAGGCCGGCATCGCCCTGGGGGCCACCTACTACAAAGCGGCCGGTCGGGTTAACATAAAATTTGGTGTCAGCATCGACCAGCTCGGCAGGAATAACTTTTTTAATGACTTTTTCGATCATGTCTTCGGTTATCTGAGCATGGGTTACATCAGGATCGTGCTGAGTTGAAAGAACCACAGCATCAACTCTGGCGACTTTGCAGTCTTTATATTCAACTGTAACCTGGGCTTTGCCATCCGGGCGCAGATATTTAACTTCGCCTGATTTGCGCACTTCTGCCAGTTTTCGGCAAACAGCGTGTGCATAATATGAAGGAGCAGGCATGAGATCGGGTGTTTCAGTACAGGCATAGCCTACCATCATTCCCTGGTCTCCGGCGCCGACGTTGAAATCTTCATCGCTGTCATCAGCGTCTGTAGCTCGATTAACCCCCTGCGCTATATCAGGAGACTGCTCATCGAGTGCTACCAGCACTCCGCAGCTTTTACCATCAATTCCAAAATCGGCATTGGTATAACCAATTTCGGATAATACTTTTCTGGCAATAGACTGCACGTCAACATAACATTTGGTCGAAATTTCACCCATAATAATAGCCATACCTGTAGTTACAGCTGTTTCGCAGGCCACCCTGCCTTTAGGATCATTTTCGAGAATTGCATCAAGAACTGCATCAGAAATCTGATCGGCAACCTTATCAGGATGCCCTTCAGTAACTGATTCAGAGGTAAAGAAATAATGGGTATTCATGAATCCTCCATACCGTTAATGGTTAAGTGAATGGATTATAGCAAGCCCCATGGGGGGCGTCAAGAAAGTTTTATTTAGAGAGCAGACGGGCGGAGCAACGCTATTGCCCCGCCCTGCCCGTTATCTCAGGCTATTTTTCTACTGCAAATGCGGCAGATTCAGCCTGAACAGAACCGGCTGAAGTGTACAACACTCCTGTAACCTTCGTGTATGCGAAGCCATAGCTAAAGATGAAGCCGACCACGCACGACAGAAGAAGAAGGATTAAAGTCCAAATTCTCATAATCTAGACCTCCTTGTCCGGTATTTGCTTTATCGACAGAGGCCCAAATTTTTTAAACAAAAAAGAAAAAGATATTATTAAAAAAATTGGATAAAAAATGTCGTTCACTTATCGCCTTTGTTATCGACATTCGGAATCGCGCCACGATCCCTGAGCGGAGCCGAAGCGGCGCACCGGGTCGCGCTCTATCCTCATGCGCCCCGGGATCAGGGCATCCTGGCCGTCGAAATGTGGTCATTGAGCGGAGTCGAAATGTGGTCATTGAGCGGAGTCGAAATGACCTTATCCGCACCAATCGCCCCCCCTCATAATCAAAGTCAT
The DNA here is from genome assembly GCA_051747585.1 of Candidatus Rifleibacteriota bacterium. GTDB lineage: Bacteria > Muiribacteriota > Ozemobacteria > Ozemobacterales > Ozemobacteraceae > DYKG01. The sequence continues at coordinate 189 of JBNJGH010000040.1, read as the reverse complement.
TGCGAGAAGTTCTGCGAAGCAGAACGACGAAGCAATCTAAATGTCTTGAAACGGTTTCTACAAACAAATGGATAATTACTGAATTTCCAACCAGGGCAAACGTACACTTTTTCCGTTGTTGATCTGAAAATGCCAGTCCTTGTACTTTTTTCTTTTATCCATGTATCCTAATTGAACAATGGAGGAAGA
>JBNJGH010000039.1:0-29772 GCA_051747585.1 Candidatus Rifleibacteriota bacterium | reverse complement strand
CAACGGTTTTTATTACGACCTTTTCACCGATGTCCCGGTTTCAGGCAATATTCTTGACTACATTAAATCAAAAATGATGGAAATCGTTGAAAGTGACGAAAAATTTGGCAAGAAAACATTGACCAGATCAGAAGCAATCTCGCTTTTCAATCGGGAAGGATATCCGGAAAAAGCCCGTCTCCTAAAAAACCTTAATACCGACACTGTAGGCATTGTTTCCTGCTGGAAATACATCGACCTGGATTTCGGGCCGATGGTTCCTTCTACCGGTTATTTAAAGGTTTTTGATCTTAAACAATATGCTCAGGGCTTTGTATTGCTGTTCCCCGACAACAAAGATCCTAAAGTTGCCGCCGAAATAAGACGTCAGCCCAAGATTTTTCAGGCTTACCGCGAAAGCAAACACTGGGGCAAAATTCTCGAAGTAAATAATGTTGGGCGCCTCAATGAAATAATTAAAGATAAAAGTATTTCTGATTTCATTAAAACCGCAGAAGCGCTTCACTCAAAAAAAATCCAGGAAATGGCTGACGCAATTACCAAAAGAGGCACCTGCCGCATAGTACTTATTGCCGGCCCCTCAAGCTCAGGAAAAACCACTTTCAGCAAGAGGCTATGTACGCACCTGAAGGTAAATGGTCTTCGCCCTATCACTCTCTCGCTCGATAATTATTTTCTCGACCGTGCTCATACGCCCAGAGATGAAAATGGCGATTATGATTTCGAATCCATTTATGCTCTTGATCTTGAATTGTTCAACGATCACCTCAAGAGCCTTTTAGAAGGTCAGACGGTTAAAATTCCCGAATTCGACTTTCATACAGGTCATCGCAAAACCGAAACAGATCCTTTAAGAATCAATGAAGATCAGATTATAATCATTGAAGGAATACACGGTCTCAATGATGAGCTGACAAGTTCCATACCGCCAAGCTGCAAATTCAAAATTTATATAAGCGCCCTTACCCAGCTGGTAATAGATGATTACAACAGAATTGCAACCACAGATACCAGGTTGATAAGAAGAACAGTAAGAGACAGAAAATATCGCGGGTATTCAGCTCAGGAAACCATCGACAGGTGGAAATCAGTGCGCCGTGGCGAAGAACGAAATATTTTCCCATATCAGGAATGCGCAGACATGGTGTTCAATTCAGCTGTTCCTTACGAGTGGGCTGTGCTCAGGCCTCTTGCCGAATCTCTGTTTCTCGACATACCACCTGAAAGCCCATCATACCCCAGGGCAAGAAAAATATTGAAAACTCTCTCATTTTTCTCTCCGCTTGACCCAAAAGAGGTTCCGCCAACTTCTATCCTGCGTGAGTTCATTGGTGGCAGCTCTTTCCAATATTAATAAATATTCATAATGAATAAAAATAAAGCAAATCCCGGTCTAAAAACCCTTTTAGACCGGGTTCTGTTTAAATTTCCGCCAACAACAAGAATTGATGCTGATCCAATTCAGTTTCCCCGCTATTTTTTTGAGAACGACCGACCCGAAGCAGAAATAGAGGCTGTGGCTCTTTTGTCGGCAATGCTTGCTTACGGCTCTGCCAAACAGTTTATTAAAAAAATCAGAGCGCTGATGCAAGGCTGTGAATGGCAATACCTTGATTTAATTACCGGCAAATTTTGCATGCAAGAATGGCCTGGGTATAGATTGAGCACTGCAGATGAGATTAAAACATTCTGCCTGGCTTCGGGCGATTTAATAAAAAAACATAAAAGTCTTAAGCCAATCTTTTTAAAAGGGTATCTTCCTGAGCATTCCATTCAACAAGGTTTGATCAGCCTCAGACAAAGCCTTCTTGAGGCCTGCGGGAAATATACCAATCCGGTTCCCCGCGGAATTAAACACCTGTTGCCAGATCCGGCATCTGGTGGTTGTGCCAAACGCTGGCACATGTTTCTTCGTTGGATGGCAAGAAAAAATGACGGTGTAGATATGAATCTCTGGCCAGAGGTTTCCCCGGCTGATCTTTTGATTCCTCTCGATCGCCATATAAGCAAAATTTCAAGAAATCTTGGCCTAACCAGTCGCAAAAGTGACGACTGGAAAACTGCAGAAGAAATTACCGCAAGCTTAAAAAAATATGACAAAAATGATCCGGTAAAATATGATTTTTCCCTCTGCCATCTTGGCATAGCAGGCGAATGCACCCATGGCAAGAATCCCGAACTGTGCAGAAAATGTCTCTTGAATCAGGCCTGCGCCGCTTTTAAACAGGATACTTGACCCGGACATTAATTAAGTGCTTTTATAGATAAGTTGCAAACAGGAGAACAACATGCTTGATTTTATAAAATTTTTCAGTAAAGTTTCAGAATTTCCCTGCCCCGAATTGTTTGAAGACGAACTCGAAGGCTTTAAAAAGCTCGAAAATATCTGGGATATTTTGACCAGAATACAAAATGGTTTCGTTGGTAGTAAGGTTAGCCCGCAAATACTGGGTGAAGTAAAAGAAGGCGCAATTTTAGACGGAGACGACATTTATATCGGAAAAGGTTCTGTTGTTCATCCCGGCGCGTTAATAAAAGGGCCAACCATAATCGGCGAAAATGTAGAAATTCGTCACTCGGCGTTTGTCAGGGGAAACGTAATAATTGGCGATAATTCTATAGTTGGTCATTGCAGCGAGATAGTTCGCTCAGTAATGCTACCGGGTGCCAAAGCTCCGCATTTTAATTATGTCGGCGATTCAATTTTGGGAACGGGCGTAAATCTTGGCGCCGGTACCAAACTTTCCAACCTCAAAAATGATGGAACCAATGTAAAAACCAGAATTGAAGAGCATGTAATAGATACCGGCATAAGAAAATTTGGTGCTATTCTTGGCGACAACTGCCTGCTGGGCTGCAATTCAGTAACCAACCCGGGCACAATTTTAGGCTCAGAATGCCGTGTTTATCCATGTGCTGTTGTAAGCGGTTATCATCCCCAGCATACCATTATAAAACTACGCCAGAACTTGACTGCAGCCATTTACGAAAGCATCTAACTGTTTTAAGCTGTTAAAAAATCTAATATTCTATGCCTGAGCGGGCTTGAATGCCCTTATCGAAGTAATGCTTCTGTTTGTTCATGCTGGTTACCAGATCTGCCTGTTCGAGTATTTCGGGGTCAGTGCAGCGTCCGGTTAGAACCAGCTCTATTTCTTCGGGAGTCTCAGCAATAATCTGCATCAGATCTTCTTTTTTGATCAAGCTTACCGTATAACTGGTCAAAGCTTCATCTAAAACCAGCATGTCGGCTTCTTTATTTTTAAGACATTTACGGGCAAGTTTCAAAGCTTTCTCGGCTTCTGCCCTGTCTTCTTCGATAACGCCGAAACGAAAGGTTCCGTCGGTTTTCATTCGCTCCATCCCGGTAAGATGATATTCAATTTCGAGCCGATCGAAAACCGTCAATTCATTGTGCTTGTAGGTAATGCTTCCCTTGTCAAAAAAAATAACGCAAACTTTTTTTCCCGCGCCAAATGCACGAATCGCAAGCCCTACCGCTGCAGTGGTCTTGCCTTTTCCATCTCCTGTATACGCATGTATCATATTGAAATCCTAAAAATTAATATCAAACTCCTCGCCGAAAAGCGGGTCTTCATCAAATCCCGGAGGTTGTGTGCTTTTTTCCGAAGCCGGCTTTTCAGCTTTTGGTTCTGTTTGCTGAGTTGAGTCACCCGAACCAAATTCTGGGAAAAAATCATCAGCTTGCGCTTTTGCTGCAGAATCCTCAGAGGACGCAAAGGAACCGAAACCGCTATCAGCACCGGCTTCTGAGCTTGTTCCAGGCTTTTGTGGTCGAGAGCTTGTTTGTGTTGTTCGGGGTGTTCGAGTTGTTGGTGTTGTTGGTGTTTGCGTGGTTGTTTGGGCCACCTGAGCGGGTTCTTCGGCCTCTACTTCAGGCTCGTCTTTTTCGAAAATCTGCAACGAGTCAGGCACTTTGGTATGAATGAACTTTTGCTTTTCCAATGGCTTTTCGAACTGAACAACCTCGTATGGCCTGTTTCTTCCATGCCTTACATCCCATAAAGAATAAACATGCTTCCACTCAACTCGGTTATAACCTGCTTCCACTTTTTTCATAATAAAAATATCGCCCTTGTCTACTCTCGGCAGAACAGTCGCAACGAAGGGTCGACGCCAGTAGCCGCCGGTATCATGGCGCTCAAAGGTCATCAAAACTATAAAACTTCCGTCTTTATAAATAAACCTGTCGACTTTTACCGGATGATGGTCAAAAAGCGAAGGGCCAGGGTTCCATACCAGCAACATGTATTTGTCGAAATTAAAATAGGGCATAGTTTCCTCGAGACCAGACTTTTTCCAGAAATTTTCGAAGTCATACATGTCTCGAATAATAAAAAACGGGCGGCTTGATTTAAAATGACAGTTGCTACCACGCCAATCACGAAATACTTCAAGCTCCATGGTTTTTGCGCCGGCAACACAAGTTACCAGCAGCAAAAAACAAACCATCAAAGCTAAAAGTTTTCTCATTTTTATCTAACCACCAAGCCTTCATTTGTCGGAATAAGCTGCAGACCGTTAAAAACTACTATATTTTTCAGAATTTCATACCAGGGACGATCTCTTAGAGAGCAATAAAGAGGCACTTTTTGCGGATTCTGCCATTGAATATTCACCCCGGTTTTAAAAGCGATTTTTTGTAAAATCTGATCTAAAGGTCTACCGTCACTTATAATTGTACTTTTCTTTTCCAGAACAGGGAACCATTCTTTAAGAGTTCTACCCCGATATTTTTGAATTCTATCCATGTAATGCTTCCAGCCATGGCCATGAATGTGAACCGGTGCAACATAAAAAATGCCATCTTTGCCATAATAGCGATGATGCGGATCTACCACAACCTCCATCATCGATGGCATATTACGAACATGTCTTCTCACCTGATTAACCCCATTGGTCATACTGTTACAAATATAATCTTTTCTGTAAGCAAGTCCAGCCATTCTGCTGATTTTCCAGATTGGCATCCGGTTAGTCCAGATTACATGGTTACGATCTTTCCAGGCCAGAGGCGCCTCAGGCTTCAACACATGATATCTTTTTGATTCAGGGCGGTATAAAACTACGCTGTCATGTCTGATTGCTACCACTCTTAAATCAGTTCCAATCATATAACCGGAAGTTACAAGTATATTATGCCCCTTCCAATGCAACCATGCCGCCCCATCTTCACCAAAGCTCACCAGTCCATCAACCTGAATTTCACCAGGATCAGGAATGAAAATAGCATGAGCAGCAATTGGCATAGTCACCACCGCAGCAAAAACGAGAAGGAGTTTAAACAAACGATTTTTTAACATCTGAATGTCCTTTCACTTAGTTCTGTTAACATTTCTGCAAAACAAATTTAACATAAAGGGAAATTTTATTATAGAATATTCGATGAATTAAACCCAATTGTTTGTAAGGAAGAATAAAAAAATGAAATTCGCTTTGTTCATAATAATTTTCACCATTTTTCTAAACAACTTAAATTTTGCCGCACCTTATGGCAACTCTATGATTACACAGCCAGAGGCCAAGCGCGAAGTAAAAGTTTATAACATGCACAACCACAAAATCCTCGACCCCTATTACTGGTTTAGAAACAAAAATAATCCCGAAGTTATTAGATATCTAGATCGGGAAAACAGGTATACAGAAGCCATTATGGCCGACACCGGAAAGACACAAAAATATCTGTTTGAAGAAATGAAAAGTCGCATTAAGGAAACCGATATGTCGGTGCCCACCAAAGACGGTCCTTATATCTATTACAGCAGAACCAGAGAAGGGAGCCAGTATCCGATTCATTGCAGAAAACCTGTTGATGATCCGGCGGTCGAACAAATTATTTTTGATGAAAATATTTATGCAAAGAATCATTCATACTTTGCCACCGGTGATATTACAGTAAGTCCAGCGCACGACATACTGGCCTATTCAACTGATTTTTCAGGCTCAGAAAAATTCAATCTACGATTCAAAAACCTCGAAACCGGCGAAGAATACCCTGAAAGTATTTCTTCAACCACTTATGGCCTGGTTTGGGCTGAGGATAACAAAACAGTCTTTTATACCCTGTCAGATCAAACAGGTAGAGCTTATCGAATTATGAAACACCGACTGAATACTCCTGTAGCCAGCGACAGCATTGTCTACGAAGAAAAGGACGGTAAATACTGGGTTAACGTGAGTAAAACCCGAGATAAAAAATATGTGCTTATAAGTTCGAACAGCTCGACCACCTCTGAAGTAAGATATTTAAAAGCAGATAATCCCGATGGTGAATTCAAAATTTTCAGCCCACGAAAAAAGGGCATAGAATACTACCTGGCCCACCAGAACAATGATTTTTATATTTTGACCAACGAAAATGCCAGAAATTTCAAAATATTAAAAACCACAGATCAATCAGAAAAACAGGGAAAACTTGAAACTTTTATTGAACATGACCCGGATATCCTTATCGATGATATAGCCCCTTTCGCAGATTTTATTGTTATAAGTTTTCGCGAAAAGGGCCTTACCCGACTTAAAGTCTATGACCTGAACAGCCGTGAATTTAAAACCATTAATTTAGACGAACCGGTCTATTCAGTTTATCTAGACGACAACCCGGAATATGATACAGATAAAATTCGATTCAGATACACTTCGCTGACGACTCCCGAGTCAATTTTTGACTACAACATAATTTCTGATGAAAAAATTCTAAAAAAACAATACGAAGTATTAGGCACCTTCAGGTCTGACAACTACATCTCTGAAAGAATTTTTGCCACTGCAGTAGACGGAACTAAAATTCCGATATCACTGGTTTATCGTAAAGATCAAAAGAAAGGCCCTTCTCCTCTTTATCTTACCGGCTATGGCTCATACGGCTCATCTTTTGATCCATATTTTTCTTCAATCAGACTCAGTCTTCTCGATCGTGGTTTTACTTACGCAATAGCCCATGTTAGAGGCGGTCAGGAGATGGGACGTTTCTGGTATGAAGACGGCAAGCTTCTCAAAAAGAAAAACAGCTTTTCCGATTTTATTGCCTGCGCAGAGCATCTTATAACAAATAACTATACAAGCCCTGACGATCTGGTAATACAAGGCGGAAGCGCGGGCGGTCTTCTGGTTTGTACAGTTACAAATATGCGACCGGAACTTTTCAAAATTGTGGTGGCCGATGTTCCCTTTGTTGATGTGATCAACACCATGTCTGACCCTACTCTTCCCCTGGTTAAAGAGGAATATGAAGAATGGGGAAACCCTGCTGATCCAGAATATTTTAAGTATATGATGTCCTATTCTCCCTATGACAACATAAAAAAACAGGATTATCCTACAATGCTTGTCACCGCCGGACTTAACGATCCGCGGGTATCTTACTGGGAACCGGCCAAACTGGTTGCCAGATTGCGCTCAGAGAAAACAGACAATAATATTTTATTGCTTAAAACAAATATGAAAGCCGGCCATTCCGGTGCTTCAGGCCGTTATGATTTTCTTAAAGAAATAGCTTTCGAATATGCCTTTATTCTGAAATTTATGGGAATAAAATTCTAACTGACCTGAAAAATTTCTGCAGTTTTGGTAATTTCAAATACTCTTTTTACATTTTCGGGGCATTTGATTATTTTTAAAACTTGTCCGGAGTTATTGTTCTGATATATTTCATAATAAGCGGCAAAAACAGCCAAACCGGCACTTGCCATAAACTCGAGGTTTTCAAGATCAAAAACAAGCTGCTCTGTTTTTTCGGCAGAAAGATCCTGCAACTTTTCTCTGAGCTGCTGCACTGTAAGCTGATCCAGCTCACCGGAAAGTTTTACGAACAAACCGGGTTCGCCGGCTTCAATAATTTCAATTTTCAAGCTGGTATTTGCCAAAATGTCCCCCTGTCAAATCAGGAAATTCCAATCTTAAGTCCCGCACCGGCTAGAATGGCACCGGCCAGACCCAGATAAAAGGCTGTATTACATTTTTGATAATCAACCCAGAATGTCCAGAATATACTGAATATCGGAAAAATAATTAAAGCCAAAGCTGCAAGAATAACATCTTTTTTAAGCACCTCTCCTATTATCCAGATTGCGCTTGCCATTAGTAATAAAACACCTGTAAGCACTAAAAATGAACCCATAAATTTTCTTACCTCTGTTTCAAACAGTCTTTTGTTTTACAGTCGGGGCCGGCACATGTCATACAAGTTTTTTGAGACCCGGCTTTCGCCTGCCACTCGGGGGATTCTTTAATAGCCATACCTATCAGGCGCAAGACCTCGAAGAAGTGCCTGGTAGTCAGCTTCATTCTCCGCTCAGATGGGCCGAGATCAGGATAGCCATTTTCATCAGATTGCAATAATTCCCAATTATCGAATAATCGTCCCCAGTCGGTTTTAAGCATTTTATAAAGGCGTTTTTTCCCTTCAACCGAATACCAGTACATGTCATGATATATGACAGATGCAATATAAGCCCATGGCGCAAGCCAGGTTTTAAGCGACCACTCAATCGGCTTTTTAAGAGATCCCCAGTAGATGTTATGCTGTTGTTTTGAAGCAAAAGTCATTTCTTTAAAGGGGCCGTCAAAGTTCCATTTTTCGTTGGCTGCTTCAACATCGCCTACCAGCTCTATTTCTTTTATATCGCCACAACCAAGGCCTCTTTCATGAGCCAGGCGAATATACTTACAATCACTAAGCGGGGCAAAACCCATCAATGAAGCGGCAACCGCGTCAATTGCAACCTGATCTGCCGAGGCGAGTATAATATTTTTCACTCTCGGGTTCATGCATCTGGGGCCCGGGCCATCGCCGGCAAAAGTGCCATCCATAACCGCAAACACACCGGGGTGAATTTTTTTCTGAATCATTAAAAGATCGACCAGAGTTTCGTGGATTACCGGGTGGGTCCAGTGTCTGTGCTCATTGAGCAACCCGCCGAATGCATTTTTCATTGCCCCGGTAGTTGTGGTAAAAACATGTGTTTTTACCGTAGGTAAATGAATAATATTTTCGCCGATAAATCTTTTAGGTATAGAAAACCCATTTGGATATACATCATTCAAACAGAGAAATTCCTTGTGCAGATCACCAACCGCATCTCTGACATTTACCCACTCTTCACCTTCATACAAATGAATATTTCGAAGATTATGAGCCTTTATTACATCTATCTGTTTGTTTTCTCTTTCACCAAGATGTGAATCTATGACTACGGTGCGGTTATGACAACCATGAATTAGATCGGGATTATACCCATCTTTTTTCATGGCTCTAATCACACCTTCCAGCTGCCATGGAGTCGTAGAAGCTCCGGGAAAAAAGAAATGCCATGAAATGTTTATTTTTAAAGCCGTATCTATGTCTTTTGCTAAAACATTCTGATAACCCGCCAGATTTAACAGTCTGTGATAATCAGCCAGTACAGTTGCCGGTGAAGTTTTTAAAACCGCAACTTTTGCTTTTGTCATAATTTTCTCCTGTTTGTGATGACATTATAGATATACTCAAAGATAACTTCAAGCTTATTTACCAAAGTCCCTCTTTCTGTTATGCTTTCTATTGATTATAAAGAAGGCTCTTATGAAGTTTTTATTATTGACAATCAATCTGATTTTAGTGTCTTATCTTCCCGTATCTGCTAAAAATATTGCCAGAGCCGGCGAAATATTTGCCAGGTACTGTAACAATCTTTCCAGCCAGGAATTGCAAACGGGGTCTTACATAGAAAACGCGATCAACCTCTATGGGAAACTACTTGAAAGCGGAATCAGCACAAACAAAACCAGAATTGTCATAATTCTAAAAAAAGATTACCAGAAAAACAGCTTAAACCCCGACCTCAACTATTTAAAATTTAAGCCTCAAGAGAAATGGCCATACCATAGTTTTGTCGTTTATCATAACAAGGTATTGGACCCCTGCTGCAATCTATCCGTGCAAAAGGCCTCTATTGAAAACTATTTCGAAACCCTCTGGCAAGATGACTTTAAATCGGGCCAACTTCAAGTGTTTGCCTTTCAACTGAAGCATATTTCTGAATTCATGGGCATAACCCGCAGCAAAAAGCCAAAGTTAACCAGGTTCAAATCGGTTTCCTTAAATTATTATTTAAACCACCCAATGCATATATCGCAAAAAAATTAAATCATGTTTATTAATTCCTTTTCATATAAACCAATAGTAATTGCAGAAGCAGGTGTTAACCATAACGGTGATTTTAAAACAGCCTGCAAACTTGTTGAAGAAGCCGCCAGAGCCGGGGCCGACATTATCAAGTTTCAAACTTTCAAAGCATACGAATGCGCATCAAATACAGCGCTAACTGCCGAATATCAGCAAAAAAGCAATTATAAAAATCAGTATAAAATGCTTTCTGAGCTTGAGCTGCCTTTCTCTGACTTTGTTAAATTAAAAAAACAGGCAGAAAAATTGAACCTCAGATTTTTATCTACCCCTGATGGCGAAGAAAGCTTGAACTTTTTATGCAAACTCAAGGTAGAGGCAATAAAAATTGCCTCTGGAGAAATTACCAATCTTCCTTTTCTTAAAATGATCGCAACGCGGGGTTTACCGGTTATTTTATCGACGGGAATGAGCACAATCGGAGAAGTGGAAAGAGCCTTAAACACCCTGCAACAACATGGAGCGAATGAAATAATGCTTTTACACTGTGCCAGCAGCTACCCGGCGCAAACCGAAGAACTTAACCTCAAAGCTATGCAGACCCTGAAAACTGCTTTTAACCTGCCAACCGGATTCTCAGACCACAGCATCGGCAATGAAGCTTCTATTGTTGCTACTGCCCTTGGCGCTGAAATTATTGAAAAGCACTTTACCCTCGACAAAACTATGCCCGGTCCGGATCATGCGGCATCCATAGAGCCGCAGGAGTTGCAACAATTGATTGAATCAATTAGAAAAGCAGCAAACATGCTGGGCTCTACTGTAAAAAAGCCGTCTAAATTTGAAGAAAAAAATATCGAGCTGGTAAGACGTAGTATCTGTGCCACCAAAGACCTTACAAGCAATCAGATAATAACTGCTGCAGACATTACCTGCAAAAGACCGGCAAACGGAATACAGCCGGAGTTTCTAACTACTATTACAGGCCGAAAATGTACAAAAGCGATTAAATCAGATCAACCCATAGCCTGGAATCATATTGGCAGGAAAACAAATAGTGATAGTTAAACAATGCGATCCACAAAGTTGGACATTTTATTTAGACAAGCTGCCCGATTTTGCCGCCAAATTTTATTACAACTTCGAATATTTTCAAATGCTGGCTGAAAACGGCGAAGGGAAGCCTACAGCCCTGGCTTTTTTCGATTCAGACAATAATATTCTTGCTTTCTACCCCTTTCTACTCAAGTCAGTCCCGCCCAGGTACGGTCTCGAAGATTTTTATGATATAGAAACTCCTTACGGTTACGGGGGCCCATTTTTTAACTTCAAGCAGGACAAATCCGCCCGTCAGTTTCATCGTCTGCACCATGAATGGTGTCTGGCAAATAAAATTGTTGCCGAATTTATTCGTTTCAATCCTTTTACTCTTAACCATCTGCCTTATAGCGAAAGGGCAACAGTCAGCGAAAATAGAACAACAGTCAGCATAAATAGCAAAAATTGCCTGCAGGAAATTTTAAAAGATTGCAGTTCTGCACGCCGAAGAAATTTTCGCAAAGCCTGCAAGTCGGGTCTAAAATATGGTGAGTGCAGCTTAGAAGAATTCATTTTTATTTACCATCAAACTATGCAGAAGCTTAAAGCCGATGATTATTACTTTTTCGGCAAAAATTATTTCAACAATCTAAATCGACGAAATCAAAACAATATATTGCTTAGAGCTGCCAGAACCAGAGACGGCACAATCGCGGCCGCTGCCGTTTTCCTTAAAGATTCAACGAGCATGCATTTTCATCTTGGCGGTTCAGATCAAAAATTTCTTTTTTTACGCCCCAATGAATTTCTTATGCTCAAAGCCGCACAAGAAGCAAATCAAAACGGGCTGAAGCTGCTCCATCTCGGTGGTGGCAGAACCAATGATAAAAATGACAGTCTTTTCCGGTTTAAAAAAGGCTTTTCAAAAGAACGACACAAATTTTATATTGGAAAAATAATTCATCGGCCAGATATATATAACAATGTTTCAAAACATTGGCAGAAATTAACCGGCGCGGAGCCATCGACCCTGCTGCATTATCATTACGGAGTTATTAATGAAAACATTTGATCAGGAATGGGACAAAGTTCATCAGAGCAAAAACTGGGGAAAATACCCCGCCGAAGAAGTTATCAGATTTGTTTTCAGAAACTTTTCCGCCAGCGACAGGTCTGAAATGAAAATTCTTGATTTAGGCTGCGGTCAAGGAGCCAATTGCTGGTTTCTAGCCCGGGAAAATTTTGATTTTTTTGCAGTGGATGGCAGTTACAGGGCAGCGACAAAGTGCGATGAGCTTGTCAGAACCATAACTAACCCCCAAGGTAGAATCCTGCAGGCAGATTTGGGACTTCTGCCTTTTGCCGATAGCTCTTTTGACGCCATTGTTGATGCCGCAGCCATTTCAGCGAACTCAAAGATCAACATCGAACTGATACTAAAAGAAATAACGCGCATACTTAAACCAGGAGGGAAGTTTTTGTCTACCGGGCTTTTCGATTGCCAAACCAGCGGCTACCAAACCGGACAACGGCTGGAAGAGAATACCTATAGAAATTTAACCAGCGGACCTCTTGCCCAAATAGGTACGATTCATTTTTTTACCAGCAGCGAAATCAAGCATCTATGGCAAAAGGCAGGTTTTAATAATATAAAAATAGATTCTTTAACCAGAACAGATAACAATGAACAAGCAAAGGTTTCTTATTTTATTGTAGAAGCCTGCAGTTAAAAAGGAGCAAATAATGTCAGACCAGAAATGCCAGATAAAAAACAACACTGCCAATCTTACTCTGGCTTTAATTCAACCAGATATTCCACAAAATACCGGGAACATAGCGCGACTATGTTATGCCACCGGCTCGGCACTTGTTCTGGTTAGACCTCTTGGTTTCAGACTTACCAGCACGGCTTTACAAAGAGCCGGCATGGACTACTGGGATAACATCAAACCTCTTATTCTTGATGACGCCGAAGATTTTATTGCCTGGGCCGAAAATAAAAATACCTGGTATTTGTCGTCCCATGCTTCAAAAAGCTACGCGCAAGCTGAGTTCAAACCCGGGGATGTCCTTGTTTTTGGCTCAGAGTCAAGAGGGCTTCCAGCTGAAATTTATAAAAAGGCCGAAGACGAAAACAGGCTTATAGGTTTGCCAATGCTGCCCGAAGCACGATGCATCAATTTATCATCGTCGGCGGCAGCAACAGCTTATGAAGCACTAAGACAAATTTACAACTGGTCATCAACTTCAGGCGGAGCCTGAAAACCCGAATCAGAATCTTCAGAGGTATCACCATTGCCTGACAATTCGTCTTCTGCCATTGCATCGATTTCATCATCCATATTTTCGCCCATTTCTCTGGCCATTTTTTTTGCCCAGGAGGCCATTGAAGACGGATCATTCTCATCGATTCCAGCCAGTTTAGAAGGATCGGCCAGACTCTCCATAATCTGCTCTTCACTTCTAACAGTTTTAAATTTTGAAACAAGGCGGCGAGAATTTTTGTTGCCGCAATTAGCACATTCTTTAGGCTCATCACGCTTATCAATGCTTGTTAAAACGGTAAACTTCCTTTTACAATCAGCACAGGCATATTCATAAAGTGGCATGACTTATCTCCTAATATTATTCCATTGCTGTAGATTATATGGTAGTCTGTCGATAATTATCAAGAATAACCAAGCAGAGGTTTTAAGATAATTAATGAACAGGTCTCCATACGAACAGATAAAAAGCACTGATGAAGCCCTCTGGCGCGAGGGTCTCAATGCTTTGCTGATCGAACATTCCGAAAAAGCATGTGCTGCAATCATCTCGGTGCTTTCTGACAAAATCTGGCACAAGCGTGAGGCAGCTGCTCGTATTTTAAGCGAGTGGGGCAGTGAACTTGTTGAAATTATTGAAAAAAGACTGGATGCCGAGAATCAGGATGAATTTTACTGGCTACTGAGCGTCCTTGGAAAAATAGGCACAGAAAAAGCTTTTTCTATTATCAGAAATTTCCTTAACCATCGCGAAGGAGAAATTCGAAGCTATGCGGTCAGGGCTTTAACCCATCATAAAAATATCGAAAACGCCCGCCCGCTTTATCCATTACTTAACGATAAAAACTGGGCTGTAAGAAAATTGGTTTTTGAACAGCTTTTCGAGTTTGACAGCCAGATACTCGACGATTTGCGCCAAATTATCAAATCACCCGAAAGGCGCACCATTCATTCAGTAATTGCCCTGTTTGTAAAAATTGGCAAAGACCCAATTGTCGGTGAGCTAAAGCAATACTATGGCAAAGGCAACTTTCAAATGAGACTGGCTATAATATCTGCATTAGGTGAGCTCGGCACAGACGATGCTATAGACTTTATTGTTTCGGCTCTTTCCGATCCTTCCTGGGCTATCCGGAAGGCTGCCGGCGAAGAATTGACCAAACTGGGCCCGAAAGTTTTCGACAAATTAACAGCAGCATTTGCCAGAAGCGACTCTCTAATAAAACATAAAATAATATCTATTCTGGTAGATATGCTTGAAGACAAATCTCTGCCTTTACTGCAAAAATTATTAGCTGCCAAAGATCATGAATACAAACTTCTCTCAATCGAAAATCTGGGAAAATTACATTGTGATTCAGCCACCAACCTGCTGTTAGAATGTCTGGCCACCGGTGACCGCATTATTGCTGACTATGCCTCTGACTGCCTGGCAAGCAAACCAAATTTGAATATCGACATTCTTCTTAAAAAACTCGAAACTGATGATGAAAACCTCAGGTTTCAAATTATCAAAATTATCGGTTCTATTGGTGGGCTCGCTTTGAACCCGATAATCAGAATTTTACAAAAAGGCAACAAACAGGAAAGACTTTTTCTTTTAGGAGTGCTGCAAAGAATTTCTCCAAGTGATCAACTTATCGAAATACTAATAAAACTATTGGGTGACGTAAACTGGCCGGTTAGAAATGCTTCTGCCAATTGTCTGGTTAATTTCGGTGAAGCATCGGTTCCGGCTATTGTAAAAGCCCTTAATTCAAGCAGTGACGACATCAGGTTCTGGTCACGCAAAGCTCTGTTAAAAATTGGACCGAGAGCCGTGCTTATTCTCAAGAAAATTCTCGAAGAAGGCAATAATCCTGATCTGATGCCCCATATTGTTTCGGCATTGTTATCTATGAATCATGCAGATGCCGTACCTGCAGTTTTAAAATTTCTTGAAAACAGCGATGAGTATAGAATTGAATCAGTCTTTGAAGATATTCCAGAAATAACCTCAAAAGACGTGGTAAATACAATATTGAACCTGCTTACTCACCCTGATGACAAGGTAGTCAAATGGCTCGCCCGGCTTCTGGAAAAGGTCAACCAGACCAGTCTGCGCCGCAGTGTTTTTCTCGGCTTAAGCCACTCAAACGAAAGAGTCAGATATTATGTTTCTCTGGCGATAGCAAGTTACGACAATCTTAGTGAAAACGATGTCAAGATTATTGCACGACAATTAAGCGTAGAGAAAACCAAGAACAACCTTAAAGCAATTATTAGAATTCTCAGCCATTTTCCTTATGAATCAACCATTAATACACTTGAAAATTTCCTAACGAACTGCAAGCCTGAATTAATGCTGAACCTTATGCTTGAAACTGCCAAATATGGCACCCCGGAATTTCTAAAAATGCTCGACCGTCTGTTAAAAGATCGTTCAGAGGTCATTACCATTGATGATGTAGATACGGTTGGCGCTATTTTAAGTCATGTATACAACAAAGATCCCGAAGGCCTGGTTCAGGGGCTTACCTCCCCGAGTATGGCTTACAGGCTTTGCTGCATAATTGCACTCGACAGTATAGATGACCGAAAAATCGCTTTCAGAATCATGGAAACACTATTGCCCGACGAAGAACCAAGAGTCATTAAACGAGCGGTTAGAACTCTGGCAAAATATTTCTTTCATGAAGATTTTAGACTCAAAGGTGCCGTTACCGATTTTTTATTGAGTCTTGGAATAATTATCACCGAACCCTTAACCGAATATATTCAAGAGCTCGAAAACGAGATCGACCGGAAAGCTCTGATAGATTTAATCGAAAGCGTCGGCGGCGAAGTTAATGCAACACTGCTTAAGCCCAAAGGCGAAGCCAAGGTTGTAATGTCAGATTCACATCTGGATGACGTGCTTGAACGACGTAAAGCTGCTATGGCAGAGCTGGAAAAATACGATGAAATAATTCAATCTTCTCATACCATGGATCTTGCAGTTATGTTTACTGACGTTAAGGGATACACCGAATTCAGCTCAAAAGCGTCACTGTCGGAAGTAATGTCTATGCTCAAACAGCATGATGAAATTCTTCAGCCCGTTTTTGAAAAATATGGTGGCGAGGCTCTTAAAAAAATTGGTGACTCTTTTTTAGTGGTTTTTGAAAATCATAATAATTCGGTACTTGCCGCTATAGATATTCAGCGTCAGCTCCAGATTTTCAACGCAAAGGTCGGAGACGAGAAGAAACTTGCCATCAGAATCGCCATAAACAGTGGTTCGGTAATAAGAACCGAAAATGATGTTCTTGGCGACTCGGTTAATCTTGCTTCAAGACTTGAAGGTATTGCAGACGCATTTGAAATTGTGATTTCAGAATATACCTTTGAAAGAATCACCAAAGATATCTTTGAACTCGAAGAATATGGGGTTCATAACCTCAAAGGAATCAAAAAACCTATACAGGCCTACAAGGTAGAGTGGAACCAATAAGAATTTTTTAATTGATTTTTTTTAAATTCTGCCCTTTACCTGAGGCTTGTCAGTTATCGCCGGCTTGCCAACACCTCTCGGCGGCTCTTTTTCATCATTGGTGAGATCAGGCACAGCAGCTTTAAGAGTAGCGTCTCTGCCCAGTCTTTTTTCAAGGCGTTTCTGAAAATCTTTTTTGTCTTCGGCATTTTTAAATCCATCTTCATAGGTGATCTGTTTGGTCACTACAAGATCTTCAAGACATTGATCCATTGTAATCATACCGGTCTGGCGGTTTGTCTGCATGAGTGAAATAAGCTGATCTGTTTTATCTTCTTTAATACAACGACGAACGGGTTGAATACCCACCAGAACCTCATAGGCCAGAACCCTGCCGGCAGAAAGATAGGCTGGAACAAGTCGCTGAGAAACGATTCCTCTAAGAGTTCCGGCCAGCTGCATTCTTATCGACTGCTGAACATCGCCGGGAAAACTGCCCACAATACGATGAATTGATTCATAAGCATTAACAGTATGCAAAGTTGAAAAAACCAGATGCCCGGTTTCTGAGGCGGTAATGGCAAGATTCATCGTTTCAAGATCACGCATTTCACCAACCAGAATTACATCAGGATCTTCACGCAAAGCGCTTCTTAAGGCATTACTGAAAGACAGGGTATTGGTTCCCAGCTCTCTCTGGGTTATAACGCTTCTTTTATGGGCGTGAACAAACTCGATCGGATCTTCGATAGTAATAATGTGATCGTATCTGGTGCGATTCACCATATCAATCATAGCGGCCAGAGTTGTAGATTTACCCGAACCCGTGGCACCGGTTACCAGAATCAGGCCGGATTTATGATTACAGATTTTCTCCATAATATTTTTATCCATCGAAAGCTCTTCAAATGATGGAATAGTGTTGGGAATAATTCTGAAAACCCCGGCCATACCATTTTTCTGCTGGAACACGTTTACACGAAATCGAGCACAATCTGCAATTTCATAAGAAAAGTCGAGCTCCATACGCTCGTTGAATTCACGCTTTTGGGCATCATTCATAATCGAAAACAGCAAAAATCTACTCTTTTCGGGGGTGATAGTTTCAAAGGTCGTTCTAATAAGTTCGCCATGAATTCTAATGCTAGGAGGCAAACCAATTGAAATATGTAAATCAGAACCGCCCTCTTCATGCAGATAATAAAGCAATTCTTTTAAATCGGTAATATTTTCTTTGTTAAATTTACGTCGCAGAACTCTTGTTTCGACGTTTTCAGGCTTCAATGACTCCAAAGAAATCTTTTCTTTAGAAAGAACCGTATCGAGCTGATCTTCAGAGAGTTTGGAAACCAGAGAAATCAGCCTGTCCTTTTCTACATCGTTGGAAGAATCATACAAATTAAGAAAAGATGGAATACCTACATAATCTCTTCTCTTGAGTATTTCGCGTGACCACCAGGCAATATCTGCGTGTTTATCCAGGGTGGCTGCAATCAGCTCTTTCAAGAAAGCTTTCCTTGGTTGCTTCGATAAGTTCTCGACTATGGTATGCCGAATCGATAAATCCTTATCATCGAGTTTAAGCAAAAGAAGCCCGGCAATTAATTCAAATTTCTGTAATTTAGAAATTGCTTCAATCGCGCAGGTTCTAACCAGAGTATTTCTTGCATTATCGATCAGAAACAGAAGTGGCCTTAAAGCTTCTTTAGAGCCAATAACACCTATGACTTTCAAAACCCTGATTATTAATTCTTCATCTTCGGTATCGAGACTGGCAAGCAATGGATCTACGGCGTGAACCCCCAACTGAGCAATAATGCGAACCGTATAATCCTGAATAAAAACAGACTCGTCTTTGAGGTAAGGAATAAGCTCTGAAATAACTTCCTGTTCTCTTATTTCTCCAAGGGCGGTCAATAAATAAAATTTTGATTCTTGAGTCGGTGGGCTGAATTTATCTTTAAAAAGTTCAAGTAAATCCATGCCCAGAACTCTGCCTAAAAGTGTCATAATACTGATACGGGTCTCCTGCCTGGCAGTCGGAAAGATAGCAAGAACAGGCTGAACTACATCTCGACCCCAGTTTGTCAGTGCTTTTATCGCCTCGCGTCTAACCAGCATCGAATTATCATCGAGCAAACTTATAAGGGTTTTCATTGCATTTTCAGATTTAATTTCGCCAAGGCCGGCACAAATATAGGGTCTGAGTGCCTCAGTTTTATCAGCCTCGAGCATACGATGAAAAAGAGTAAAAGCTTTTTCTTTTAAAATAAGGGGAATTATTTTTATACATTCGTATTTCTGTTTACTCGAGCAGCTCTGAAAATATTCCTGAATAATCTGGTAAATGCTGTCGCCTTGCTCTATCAAGGCCCTTTTGGCTTCTTTTCTTACGATCCAGCTCGGATCAGATATTTTATTTAATAAAGCTATGATAACTTTTCTATCCGGGTTCCTGGCAAGAGAATCCAGCGCGATTTTTCTTATTTCATCGCTCTCACGACTGTTTAAAATAGATAAAAGCTCTTCTTGTTTCACGAAACCAAGCTCTATCAAAATAAAATGAGCCCAGAAACGAACAGTCATATCAGAAGACAATCTGAGCGAAGGCAGAATATCTTTTAAAATTGTCGGATAGTTAATTACCGTCTGAACAGTTTTCTTTTGAATGCTTTCAAACTTACTGGACAGAGCAAGAGGAAGAATACTGGAAATAATCTTCTTTTGCTTTTCTGAAGTCTGAGTTTCCAGTAAAGACCCAAATTTATCAAGAGCCTGCTCATTATCTAAGAAGTCATGACTTCGAAGCTTATCTTGAAGACTTAAGAGAATTTCCTCTATCATAAAATAGCCCTGATCCTTAATTATAAGTTAATTGATTATAACAACAATCATGAAAAAGTAAAATTTTTTTAGCTTAATCCTTCTAATTTCGCCCATTAAATTCTAATTAAAAGATATTAATGCAAGTCCGGGAATTTTCAAGAGGTTTTTATCTGCAGTCAAAAATGATGAGCAACCCGCATTTGAAGCAGAACAATAATTTTTTAAAGTCAATTCGTTTATTGAGCTTGAAAATTCAATTCCCCTTATTGCAGCTTCTTCGTTAAATACAGCAATCTCAAAAATATTCTGATCAAAAACAAAGTTCTGCATCTGATTAAACCTGCCCTTGTATTTTTTTGCACGGCGAAGCAACCAGAAAGCCAAAGGTAGAGGCAAAATCAAACCTTCAGCTCTTAAAACAAGGTTATAGATTGCAGAAGCCCCCTTGCCGTCTGTAAGCCAGCAAATAAGCGGAGCAGTATCAAAACCAAGTAACCCGCCCTGAAAGGAAAAAAAGTTTACTTCAGTTTCAGTTGGTTTAATTAGACCTTTAAAAATGCCACGAGCCGAAACAAACCTTTCGCGCCAGTATGCCGACCTTTCGACACTGCCCAGTGAATAAACCGGCCCACGTCGCTGATTAAGCCATGAATAAATTTCATTTTCGATAAACACTGTTTTTCGACCGGCATGTCGAGCCATCGCAGCGAATTCCGGTCGATGATTGGGAGAACTTGGCGAAATCCATGCTTGAACAGTATGCCGTGAAACTCTAAGAATTTCTCCAATTTCCTCCAAAGTTAAAAGATTTTCATTTTTATTTTTCATAGTTATGCTTCTATTAAATATATTACAATATCTAATGATATTTTTCAATACATCTGAAAAGATGCGCTCAGAGCCGTTTTTGCCGACTTCTCCTGACATACCCCAGGCCTTTTCAAATCAGCAACTACAAGACTTTTTTATAGCGAACCTGCCTTCCCAAGCAGTTTCAAAAAGCAAAGTACGGCTAACAGCCCATTACACAGGCAATCACGCCATAACATTAAACTTGACCTCCAAGCAAAAGTAGGCTAATATTGCCAGACCAACTTAACTTTTTAAGAATTTTTCCGGAGGTACAGTTTCAAATGGGTATAGTTTCTATGAAAAGTCTTTTGGAGGCTGGTGTACATTTTGGCCACCAGACCAGAAGATGGAACCCTAAAATGGCCAAATACATCTTTACTTCTCGTAATGGCATTTACATTATTGATTTACAGAAAACCACCAAGCTTCTCGACGAAGCATGTGATTTTGTGAAAAGTGTTGTCAGAGAAGGCAAACCAATTTTATTCGTGAGCACCAAAAGACAGGCTCAGGAAATCATTAAGAATGAAGCAGAACGCTGCGACATGTTTTATATTAATTATCGCTGGCTCGGTGGCATGCTTACCAATTATGTGACTATCGAAAAAAGAATTGCCAGACTCAAAGAACTCGACGATTTGATTGACAGCGGTAAAATTGAATCTTATCCCAAAAAAGAAGCCTCACGCATGAAAAAAGAACGCGAAAAACTAAATCGCGCTCTTGGTGGAATTAAGAATATGAAAGGTATGCCCGGTGCTATCTTTGTAATTGATCCACACAAAGAAGCTATTGCTGTTGCCGAAGCGAAAAAAATGAATATTCCACTGGTAGCGGTTGTTGATACCAATTGCGATCCTGATGATATCGATTACGTAATACCTGGTAACGATGATGCGATCAGAGCAGTAAAACTGGTTACCGGCCTTATGGCTGACTCAGTGCTTGAAGCTCTTGAAGGTCGTTCTTTCAACGAAGTCCAGGAAGGCGGCGTTTTTAAAGCCGAAGCTACTGCCGAAGCAGGCGAAGCTAAAGAAAAAGCCGCTGAAGCAGAAGAAAAAACTGCTGAAGCCGGAACTTCTAAAGAAGAAGAAAAACTCGTAATCGAATAATAAATCTATTTAGTTTGAAAGGTGGAACGCAATGCAGATAACAGCTAAAATGGTTAAAGATCTAAGACAAAAAACAGGCGCAGGCATGATGAAATGCAAAGAAGCCCTGAAAGAATGTGATGGAGAATTTGAAAAGGCAGTTGATTTTCTTAGAAAAAAAGGACTGGCTTCTGCAGACAAAAGATCTGGCCGAACGACATCACAGGGACTTGTAATACCTGTAATTACTCCTGACAGAAAAACTGCAGCCATGGTCGAAGTTAATTGCGAAACTGATTTTGTTGCAAGAAACGATAATTTCGTTACCTTCGCAGAAAAAATTGCCAACTTCGTTCTCAATACTGCTTCAGTAAAAAATGTCACCGATCTGGAAAACGCTACAATTGAAGGCCAGAGTGGTGAAGAGTTCCGTAAAAGTATGGTAGCCAACACCGGCGAAAACATTTCTTACGGACGTGTAGAAAGATTTGAAATTCCTCAAAACGGGATTTTTGATACCTATGTTCACGGCGAAGGCAATATCGGCGTTCTGGTTCAGCTTTCTACCGACAGCGAAGAAGCAGCCGCGAAACCTGAAGTTGTCGAGCTGGCACATGAAATAGCACTTCAGGCTGCCGCGATGAAACCTCTTTACACTACCAGAGAAGAAGTTCCGACTGAAGATCTGGCCAGAGAAAAAGACGTTATCATGGGACAGATTAAAAACGATCCTAAAAACGCTAACAAACCTGAAAATATTGTTAACAAAATCGTGGAAGGCCGACTAGGCAAATACTACAAAGAATATTGTCTGCTTGAACAGGGATATGTAAAAGAAGACAGTAAATCAATCGGCGACCTTGTAAACGAATATGGCAAAAAAATCGGAGCCGAAATTAAACTGGTTACATTCAGAAGATGGGAACTGGGCGAAACAAACGACCAGGATAATCCCAGTGAAGAAAAGTCTGCTCAGGCAGCCGGATAACTTCAAAGTGAAACTGACTCCGAAAACTTTAAAAAGATAAACACAGACAAAGACGCCATTTAAGGCGTCTTTGTCATTTTTTAACTGGAGAAAATTTAATTTTCATGTCGCAGTCAGAAAAAAAACAGAGCAATAAAATTTTTACCCGGCCTCTGATAAAAATCAGTGGCGAAATGCTGGGCGGCCAGGATGGCTTCGCCTTTGACGCAGACAGCGTTATAAAATATGCAAGCGAGATAAAAAAACTTGTAGATCGAGACATAATTCCCGGTATTGTTATCGGCGGCGGAAATTTTTTCCGTGGAGCCCGCACAACCCTTTCATCACTCAAAAGGCACCGGGGAGATGCCATAGGCATGCTTGCGACTGTAATGAACGCAATTTGTTTTGCAGAATATCTGGAAAGCTTTGGCATGAAAACCGCAGTATTTTCGGCCATGCCGACAGGGCAGTATACCCTGCCCTATAATATCGATCAGGCCAGACATTTTATTGAAAACAAGACCGTCTGCCTCTATTCCGGTGGTACCGGGAACCCCTATTTCAGCACTGATTCAGCTGCGGCATTAAGAGCAGTTGAAACCGGCTGCGATATTCTATTAAAAGGCACCAAAGTCGATGGGGTTTATGATTCTGACCCTGTTACAAACCCCAAAGCCCAAAAATTTGATACCATATCTTACTCTGAGGTTTTAGAAAAAAAGCTCAAAGTAATAGATCTGGTTGCCATTACTCTTTGTCGTGAAAATGAAATGCCATTAAAGGTTCTTGCGCTAGATACGCCCGATAATTTACTTAAAGCCTGCACAGGTTTTGATATTGGCACCGATGTAAGAGCCATTTAACCTATAAAATCCAGGAGGACAAAAATGTCATTTGACTCAGTTATAAAAGAAGCAAAAACCAAAATGTCTCAATCCATAGAAGTACTTAAAAAAGATTATTCAACCATGCGGACTTCAAGGGCAACGCCTTCGCTGCTCAGTAGAATAACTGTAAATCAATACGGTCAGGAAATGCCTTTACAGCATGTGGCTTCTGTTTCTGCGCCAGACCCGAAATCTCTGGTAATTCAACCCTGGGATAAAACAATTCTAAGCGAAATTGAAAAAGCCATCCATAAATCTGACCTGGGCTTGAACCCGATGAACGACGGCAATCTTATTCGACTCCCGATTCCACCACTGACAGAAGAACGCCGCAACGATCTGGTAAAAGGCGCAAAAAAGAAAGCCGAAGAATATAGAGTTGCAATAAGAAATATTCGACGCGATGCTAACGACAGCCTCAAAGCAATGGAAAAGAAAAGTGAAATTACGGAAGATGATTGCAAAAAAGGACTTGACCAGGTTCAGAAACTCACAGATGAATTTGTAGAACAAATAAATACTATTCTTGCAGCAAAAGAAAAGGAAATTACAGGAAA
Organism: Candidatus Rifleibacteriota bacterium; assembly: GCA_051747585.1. Taxonomy (GTDB): domain Bacteria; phylum Muiribacteriota; class Ozemobacteria; order Ozemobacterales; family Ozemobacteraceae; genus DYKG01. Next base: position 5,710 of record JBNJGH010000039.1, on the reverse strand, counting down.
ATAAAGAGATGTATGTGATAACCGATGAATGCGTATCTTGTGGAACCTGCCGCTCTGTATGCCCTGTTAAGGCAATAAAAATCGGGTTTCCTTACGTTATCTCTAAAAAATGTACTGATTGTGGACGTTGTGCCGAAGTATGCCCGATTGACGCAATTATTCCCGGAGAAAAGAAGGAATAAGCGCTCAAAATAATGGCAGACAATCGCATCAAACAAAGGCTTGAAGACAGGCTCGATAAAAATAATATTCCGGCGCACATCGGCATTATTATGGATGGCAACGGACGCTGGGCGAAAAGAAAGGGCCTGGGCCGAATTAAAGGTCATCAGGAAGGTGCCCGCAGGGTTAAGTCTGTTGTCAGATATGCTGATGATCTGGGAGTAAAACATGTAAGTCTTTACGCTTTTTCGGTTGAAAACTGGGCAAGACCCAGTTTTGAAGTTTCGGCTTTAATGAAGCTGATCAAGGCATATATAGTTAAAGAACGAAACGAACTACATGCCGAAGGAGTTAAATTCAAGCTGGTAGGGCGTTTAAGTGAGCTTGCACCGGAGATTGTCAAAGAAGCGGCAATTTCGACTGAGCTGATGAAAAACAATGACGGTCTTAGTTTAAATCTCTGCATTAATTATGGCGGTCGAGCCGAAATTGTCGATGCAGTAAAGGAAATTGTCAAACAAGGTATTTCGCCGGCCGAAATTAACGAAGAAACCATAAGCAGGCGACTTTATTGCCCCGAAATTCCAGATGTAGATTTACTTGTCAGAACCAGCGGAGAAATGAGAACAAGCAATTTTCATTTATGGCGCAGCGCTTATTCTGAATTGTATTTTACTGAAACCCTCTGGCCCGATTTCGATGACGTAGAACTGCTAAGAGCAATTCTTGCCTATCAAGGGCGCGAAAGAAGATTTGGTCTGACCAGCGAACAACTTATGGAGAAGGATATCTGATGCTTGCGCGGTTACCCTTACTTATAATTGGCATTCCTGCAGTATATGGCTTGCTTGTTCATGCAGGCGATCTTGCCAGGCTTGTACTTTTTATTTTAATTGCCCTGATCGGTCAATACGAACTAAACACCATGCTTAGTCCCAAAGAACGTTTCAAGCCTTTCCCCGAATGGATAGCAACTATTTTTGTATTGCTTTCGTCCCATTTTTATAATGAGCAGGGCTTGCTTTTTTCTTTTTCGTTTGCCATGGTGGCATTGGTTATTTTTACGGTACTGCGAGGCATGAAGGGTAATGGCTGCAAAAGATTCAGCAGCGGACTTTTCAGCATAATTTATCTGCCTTTTTGTCTGGGTTTTTATTTATTACTTGCCCAGTTAAAAGGCGGGCAGCTTCTTTTTGCCATAATTGCTTCAATATGGGCTCTAGATATAGGCGCATATATTTCCGGCATGTCTTTGAGAGGTCCCAAACTAGCCCCGGGCATAAGCCCCAATAAAACAATTTCAGGAGCAATAGGCGGTGCTATATCATGTATAGCCTTTTTTGCCCTGCTAAAATATTTTTCATTTATTGAATTAGATGAGCTAAGATTCTGGATTCTGGCAGGTTCGGTCGCAACAATCGGTCAGTTCGCAGATTTATTCGAGTCGGTTTTAAAACGTGAATCTGAAATAAAAGATTCTGGAGCAGTTTTTGGCGCACATGGCGGAATACTTGACCGAATTGACAGTATTCTTTTTCTGGGCCCGATATGCTATGCTCTTGTAGTTATTTAGTTTTCAGGAAGGTCATTTATAGATGTTATCTCTGCTTTTTGTCATAGTAAAAACTATTCTCTCTATTTGTTTTGTCCTTGTAAGCATCGCACTTGTCCACGAATTCGGGCACTATATAACCGCCAAATTATCTGGCATATGGGTCCTCGAATTTGCCATCGGCTTTGGGAACCGTCTTTTCAAGAAACGAGTCGGTGAAACCCTCTATTCATTCAGACCCTTTCCCCTGGGTGGTTTTGTTCGGCTTGCGGGTATGGATAATATCGAAGAAGAAGCAGAAGGCGAAGAGGCTGAAGAACAACCTGAACCGGACCCGGATCTGCCTCAGGTGCCGGCTGATCATCCCAAAAGCTATTTGAGTCGTCCAAGATGGGCAAAAATACTTGTGCTTGCTGCAGGCTCTATTATGAACCTTGTCTGGGCAATCGTACTTTTTATAATAATTTATGCCATATCGGGCGGGCCAATTTCGAATATTGCCGTTATCGAAGCGATCAAGGGCAGGCCGGCTTATGAAGCAGGTATACGCGATGGCGATGTCATTACCGCTATTAACGGCCAGAAGCTCACCGACAGTATGGACGGGATACGTATACTTAATAACAGCGCCGGTCTACCTGTTAATTTAAGTGTTTTAAGAAACCATCCGATTCCTCAATCCTCAGCAGGTGGAGCAATCCTTCAGGAAGACCTTGCGGTAAACGACAAATCTTATGAGGTGCACGACCAGGAAACCCTTGAACTAAAAGTTATACCAGAAGGTGAAATGGGATCTGCGAAAATCGGCATAAAACTTATGCCCAACACCTATGACTTTAAAACACTTCCTTTCTCGAAGGCTTTCACCCGGGGCGTCAAAGATGGATTAAATGTTATCGTTCAGACTGTCGGCGGTCTTGCAAGAATGGTATCCGGAAGAACTCAGGCAGATGTTGCCGGTCCGGTAAAAATAATGAAAATGATCAAAGACCAGTCCGACAAAGGAATTTTTGATCTGTTATATCTCACTGCAATTCTTTCGGTAAATATCGGTCTTATAAACCTTTTGCCCTTACCGGTTCTCGATGGCGGTCGAATTGTTTTTCTCATACTTGAATTCTTTTTCTCTATTATTAATGCCATTACCGGGCTTAAGCTTGCCATCACCCAGAAAGTAGAAGAAAGTATTCATTTTATCGGAATGCTTTGTCTGCTTGCCTTGCTCGTTTTTGTAACCTATAAAGACATAGCGAGTTTCTTTAAATAATGACCAAAGCCGGAAAAAAGAGCCCCAGTTTCAATATTATGGGGCTCTTTTCCTTTTTATTGAGTGTTTCCTCTTTCCTTCTGATGGGAGCCTCATACATGAACCATGTTTTCATTATACCCGCTATTTTGATGTTCATAGTTGCATCGACCATCAAGGCATACCAGCATGGTCTTATCAAAGAGCTTTTGGCTTACATAAAGCTTATAACAGCTTTTTTTGCCGGATGGTTTTTAAAAGCCCAGGTTGGCAGTTTACTGCCGGTGCCGGGCTTATTTAGTAGTATTGCCGGTTTTTACCTGGTTTTTCTGCTGGTCTTTTTACTTTTTCCTCTGCTTGCTCGACTTATTACTCCAAGAAGTGAACCAGGTTCGATTTCCAAAATTTTTGCCGCTTTTGCAGGAGCCCTTGAAGGCCTTGTATTAGGGCTTATAATTTTTATTGCACTGACATTGATTCCGGGCAGTGACCTGGCAGATCACCAGCCACCGCTTTTACGATCTTTAACCAGCAAAGCCAGTCAGGTAATCGAGCCCATGCTGCCTGCTAAAGCGGGCAAAACAATCAAAGCCGTAAAAACCATGACCAGAATTTCCAAAGGCGGTATAGACCCCAAAAAAGTTGATAGACAAGAACTCATTGAAGTTTTTAAGCCTTTAAGCACTATTCCTGAAATCAAACAAATTCAGAATGATCCCGAATTAAGAAAACTGATAGCTGAAAAACAAATTAAGAAAATTATAAAACATCCGGCAATACAAAATCTGGCTAAAAATCCTGAATTACAGGAAAAAGTTCTTCAGATTGACTGGGAACGCCTGGAGCGAGCGCTTGGAAAAAGCTCTAATAACGTCATGAACCGGGACTGAAATCAAGTATTCTGGTAAAAGGAATCTCCATCGAGCCCACCAGCATTCTAAAACCTGCGGTGCCCTTAATCTTCATAATGCCTTTTAAATTATCGGTTATGGTTTGATTTTTACCTTTCAGCCTGGCTAAAAAGCTCTTTAAAATCGGGCCCGCATTTTTACTAACCGCCTTCTGAAGCCCACGCCGGGCCATGATAGAATCAACATGAAATTGAACTGCAACGTTCTGTTTTTCACCGGATTTTATTTTCTTGCGGGGTATAATTTGCACCCCCTTGGCCACAGTATAATCACTTAAATTCACTTTGAATTTCAAGTCTTGTAGAATAATATCAAAAGGCAGATCATTACCGACATCAAAATAAACTCTGGCACGGGTAGATCTGTTGGTTAGACTTTCCGGATCAAGATTTGCGCGTTCAATTGCTATACTGACCCTTTTAGCAGCTTTTCCCATGTAATAATCAATATTGCTGAAGAAATAGACCAACAACAAAGTAATAACAATTACAGTAATAAACAAAATCAGAGCAAGTTTTTTTACAAAAGAGGCAATAAAGGTTTTAAACCCGCTTCCGCCTTTTGCCGAATCACCCTGACGAGAAGACTTTGCAGTGGCAGTGGCTTTGCCTTTTCCGGCCAATTCTGCAGTTCGACGTCCTTCTTTAGTTCTTCTATCGTTTTTTTCACGCCGATCCAAATGTTTTCTTCGGTCTTGTGCTCTTCTTGAATCTTTTGTTCTTCTATCAGACATTAAATCCTACCTGTATTTACTTTTGTCTGCCATTCTATACGGCAACTAAAAAAAAATGCAATACTTTCTTTAAAAGCTGTGTTATACAATTTTTTAGAATTTAATTCAATATTATTTCGGTTAAAAATATAAATGAATAAAAGAAATCAAGCTGCAGCCTTTTTAAACGGTTATTGTGATCTACCTGCGAACTATTTCAGTTTTATAATTGAGCCTGAAAACTTTGTCTTTTTTGCGGCTGACGGGGGTGCGGATACAGCTCTTAAATTTGGCTTAAAGCCCCGGGCGGTTCTCGGCGACATGGATTCGATTTCACCGGCAGCTTATCAACGGCTAAAAGAAGCCGGGACTGATTTTATTGTCTTTTCTGCTGATAAAGATAAAACCGATACCGAATTATTGCTTGAATATCTTGCCGACCAGAATTTTAATATAATAATTCTTTTCGCAGCAACCGGCTATAGAACAGATCAAACTTTAATTAACATTCAACTTTTGCAAAAATTTCCCCAGGCAAAAATAATAACTGCAAAAGAAGAAATATTTTGTATCGATCATGGAATAAAACTTTCAAAAAAAGCAAATTGCAGAATTTCTTTTATTGCCATGAGTGAGGCAGTTGAAAACTTTACTCTTAAAGGTTTTAAATACGAGGTTGAAGACATATTGCTTAAACAAGCTTCTTCATTGACTATAAGCAACATCATCACCTCAGAATCTGCCGTCATAACCTTTTCATCAGGCAAAGTCCTGTTAGTCATAGAAAATCCCTGATCTATGCAAATCGCTGCATGATAGCATGTGATTACGCCAGGCGACAGCAAAAGCGCGCGTCATGCCTGCGCAGGCAGGCATCCAGAAACAGGGTAAAAAAATTAAGCGCTTACCCTGACAAAAACGTAGGAATTCTCGGTCAATTATTATTAGCTGGTTACAAAAAGTTCTGATTTTATTTCTTTCTGTCAAATATAGAATTTAAACCACTGAGGCCACCGAGTGCACAGAGCAGATTTTTTAATCTTTTTCAGCCAGGATTTGTCCTGTGGACAAATAGCCGGCGGTTTCACCGCCCGGCTTTTCCTTCTTCAGCAAGCCTTCAGAAAAAC
>JBNJGH010000038.1:0-29792 GCA_051747585.1 Candidatus Rifleibacteriota bacterium | reverse complement strand
AGCGAACCATTTTCACAGCCCACTAAGGTAAATATCAGCACTACAAATAGTGCCATCAGAAGTCCGAACGTTTTCGGATTCCGCCTTTCTCTATTCATATAAACGCCTCCAACATTATTTCTTGAAGAGTTGGCTTCAATACCTCATCGGCTTGCTCTAGAAAAAAATTAACTATTAATTTTGTTTTTAAATGAAAACAAAAAAAAATTAAATAATCCCCGAAATTAAGCCGATATAGTCACAGAGATATTTTCAAGATTCACATGGAGGCACCATGGTTATACAAAAAAAATCCGCTGACAGACGCTTGCTGCTGCTTATTGTTCTTGCAATGGCGAGCATAGTTTTTACCGGCTGTGAAAAAGGCTCCTTAGGTGTTAAGGGCGGAACAGCAATTGGTCTGATTATGGACCACCATGAAAACAAACCATTGGCAGATGTTTTGGTAAGGGCTTCGGGGCCACATCAGACATTGACTACTTTAACTAATGGCGACGGAACTTTTCAATTCAACGATCTGGAATCCGGAGCCTGGACAATGTATGTGGAGAAAAAAGACTACAAACTTTTAGGCGAAACTGCCACAGACACATCGAATATCGAAGCTACAACAATCAATGTAAATAATGGCGAAACCCAAAATGTTCCTACTATTAAAATGAGCAAACTAAATGAAGGCTTTAAAGGAACCCTCAAGGGTTACCCAATAGATGCAGTAACGGGTCGCCCCTTGAGAAACTTTACCGTTAGTCTTGTATCGCCATACATTTATCGTAAAAGTAAAAAATTCGAATTGGCATCAGACTTTAGAGACGTCGGTTTCACAGGGATTCCTGGTGGAAACAACTTCAATTTCACTATTAATTGTAACAATTACGAAGAATATAAGACGGCTGAGGCCATCGGTCATGGTGTAACCATAGGTATTGATTCTACCGACCTTGGTGTAATCAAAGTTGACCCACTTAAACTTAGTATTTCAGGAACACTAAGAAACCTACCCGGTTACGTTCTTGATGCAGAAAGTCAAGATATCGTTATCTGGGCAGAAACAGCCGGCAAAGTGGTAGCCTCCTTTACCGATATAGCTGAAGGTGCAAATTCATATAAAGGCTCCATTGTTTACAAGCTTGATGGTATACCTGCATCTGCAGGGAGCGTAGCCGTAAAATGCAAAGCAAGAGGTTACGATTTATTTACCATTGATCCCGCTGTAAGTATTGCCAATACTATGCCAGGCGGAGTTATTGGCGGCGTAGATGCAGATTTTTCCAATATAGAACCTATCAAGCGAGATCTGCGCGTTGTTGTTTGCGGAACCGAGCCTGACGAAGATTCGCCATCCTCTTTTGAAAACGGTGAAACCGCCAGAGTTTATATTCAACAGGGCGGCAAAGATATAGTTCCTTACGTCGATGTTGTATCTTCAAATTATCGCGGCGAAGCCTACATTTCAGGAGTTATAACAGGCTACCCGATCAATATTCTTGCAATCAACATGAACAGGGGTTATCACAAGGTTCTGTCTGAAGCGATTACCGTTCAGGAAGATGGAAACAGTGCATATACAATAGAAGTAAGTTTGGAATAAAACCAGCCCCCAAAAAAGCCTCGAATCGCTTCGAGGCTTTTTTTTATTTTAGAATTAGTTGAATTATTTAAGCGTTAGCCAGCAGACCTTTAGCGTATAATGCCGCATCTGTATCAGCATATTGCTCCATAACTATATTAACATGCTTCTCCATTCCCTCTTTGTCTCCGCGCTTTTTACAAATCAAAGCTATCTGATAATGGGCATTGTCAACATATTCACAGTTGGGATACTGCTCTATAAGTCGCTTGAATTCAGCTTCTGCTTCGTCAAGTTTATTCTCATGATATAGTTTTTTACCCTTGAAATAGCATTCATCGGCAATTTCATCTGGCCCACTGCCCATTGAGCGACTTAATTCAACATGTTCATCTTTGCCAAAGTAAGCGGCATCGCTATCCGGGTAGTGTTCCAGAAGATATTCATACCATTCAAGTGCCTTTTTCTCGTTACCTTTTCTCAATGAAATTTTCGCCAGATTGTAAACGGCATTGTCTGCCAGATCACTGGTTGGGTATTCTTTTAGGAAATCCCTGAAAATTTCTTCGGCTTTTTCAGCCTCACCTTTTCTGAACGCACTAATGCCTGAATCGAGTAGTTGTTTTTCCTGACTGGCCATAATTAATCCTCCTTTGCCAGGTATCTGGTTAAAAATTCTTGTTTAAACTCGTTAAAACGTTTTTCTTCAATTGATTTGCGAATATCCTTCATTAGATTAATCATAAAAGTAACATTATGCAAACTTGCCATGCGTAAAGCCAGAATTTCTTTTGCCTTGAAAAGATGACGAAGATAGCCCCGGGAAAAATTACGACAGGCATAACAGTCACAATCGACATCAATGGGGTCCCATGACTTCTTCCATCTGGCATTTAAAAGATTAACTCTGCCGTTCTTGCTGAATACACTTGCATGTCTTGCAATTCTGGTGGGATGAACGCAATCAAACATATCAATTCCCCGCTCTACTCCGATAAAAAGATCTTCAGGGGTTCCGACTCCCATTAAATAACGGGGCAAATCTTCAGGCATATCAGGCATAATTCCATCGAGAACTTCTACCATCAAAGGTTTCGGCTCACCAACCGACAGCCCGCCGATAGCCAGGCCTTCAAAGCCTATTTCGGCGGTTCTTTTAATTGATTCTTGTCTAAGAGGTAGATACATCGACCCCTGAACGATGCCAAACAAAGCCTGACCATTACGCATAGACGGATGATCTTTGCGACATTTTTTTGCCCAGGCAACTGATCGATGCATAGCCGTTTCAGCAGTTTTATAATCGGAAGGGTAAGGGCAACACTCGTCAAAAACCATCATTATTTCAGAGCCAATCGATCTTTGAATCCGCATTGATTCTTCAGGCGTCAGCCAATGTTTGGAACCGTCAATATGTGAGCTGAACTCAACTCCTTCGTCAGTTATTTTGTTGAGTTTTTTGAGGGAAAAGACCTGAAAACCACCTGAGTCTGTTAACATTGGTTTATCCCAGGCCATCATTTTATGCAGACCGCCAAAATGATCGAGAACCTCTGTGCCGGGTCGCAAATATAAATGATATGTATTTCCAAGAATAATCGAAGCACCAGCTTCTTCAATTTCAACAGGTGAAAGCGTCTTAACGGTTCCTGCCGTACCTACAGGCATAAATACAGGCGTTTGAATTACGCCTCTTCGGGTTGTAATTTTTCCGATGCGTGCCATGCATTCGCTTGATTTACTTTTAATTTCGAATTTAAATTGATCTTTGCTCATAATATGACCATCGAGTCTCCAAAACTGAAAAATCTATATCTTTCTTTAACTGCTTCTTTATAAAGGTCAAGAGTCTTATCGAACCCTGCAAAAGCTGAAACAAGCATTAGCAGGGTCGACCTGGGAAGATGAAAATTAGTAATCATGCAATCAATCGAACGAAACCTGTAGCCGGGGGTTATAAAACAGTCGGTAGCCTGCCACCCCGTTTTAAGCTGTCCCTTTTCATTTATTGCAGATTCCAGAGTTCTTACAGAGGTGGTGCCGCAAGCCCAAACCCTGTTTCCATCCAATCTGGTTTTTGCAAAAATTTCTGCGGTTTCTGGTGATATATAAAACGTTTCTTCATGCATTTTATGGTCATAAATATCTTCGCTTTCAACAGGTTTGAAAGTTCCCAAACCAACATGCAATATAATGTGCGCAATTTTTACCCCTCTTTTTTTCAGTTCGGAAAAAATCTGGTCATCAAAATGCAGTCCGGCTGTTGGGGCGGCAATAGAACCTTCTTCTTCGCTGTATACCGTCTGATATCTCTCCGGTTCGCTTTCCCGCGATGTAATATAAGGGGGAAGAGGCATCTGCCCATATTCTCTGAAAACCGCAACCGGATCGCTATTATTTAAAAAGCGCAATTCCCGAAGACCTGTTGGCAAAACTTTTATAACTTCGACAACGTTATTTCCCGGTAATAAGTGTTTTCTGCCGGCTTTAAATCTTCTACCGGGCTGAACCATAGCAGTAAAATTACCATTATCCAGTTGTTTAACAAATAAAACTTCGTATCCGACACGACCATAATCCGATTCAACTGTAAACATTCTGGCCGGAATAACTCTTGAGGAATTTAAAACCAGAAGGTCTCCTTCTTTAAAAAGTTCACATATATCTGAAAACTTTTTATGCTCTACTTTGTCGGCTTTGCGCTTGTAAACCAGCAACCTGGAACCGGATCTTTGTTGAGCAGGAACCTGGGCTATCAATTCCTGCGGCAGTTCAAAATCAAAAAGATCAGTTTTCATTGCTTGTTCCTGAGGCTAATTCGGACGAAAAACTGGCAACCAGCTCAAATGCGGCCAGGTCGGCGAAATGACTGTTACCAATTTCAATTGATTTATCGCGATAAGGTAAAAAATAGCTGATTTTATCTATATATCTCGGTTCACCCGGCAAAGAAGTATTTTCAAACTTGATATTGAAACTGGAAAAACTACTGGCAATTGATACCAGCTCTCTCAACGAGAAATCCGTTTCTATATGAGCAAAAATTTCATTGACTATAGTTGGCAACTTGATGAATACCGATGGCTGGGAAAACTTTTTAACAACCGTTTTGATAAACTTCTGCTGCCTTTTAATTCTACCAAGATCGGCCTGGATTTCTTCCCTGTAACGAACATAATTTAGAGCGTCTCTACCATCTAATTTATTTATTCCCGGTTCAAAGTGTATATGAAGATTTCCCCAGTTATCATCATAGTGCATGGGCTTTTCAATATTTAATTCAACGCCGCCAATAAGGTCAATAATATTTATAAAACCTTGATAGTCAACCATTACATGCCTGTTAATCTTGATCTGCATAAGATCTTCGATCAACGAAATTAAAACTTCTTGCCCATATCTCGGCAAAATCTCATTAATTTTTCGAGCTTTTCCGTTAATTAAAACTCTGGTGTCACGTGGAATCGAAAGCATTGAAATCCGGCTTTTTGCAGAATTTACTCCGAGCACAAAGATAGTGTCTGAACGATGAGTGCCCTCTACAGAATCGACGCCCAAAACAAGAATGTTAACATTGCCGATTCTACGTTGTTTACCATCTTCACCTGTATAACGGGTAATACTTACTCCAGGCGGAACAGCTTTGCGTAAAAGCCAGTTGTTGGCAATACCAAGAAACAAAAAAATGGTTGCCACAATAAAAATCAGCTCGATTACAAGCTGCCCTTTGCTCATGTTGGTTTTATTAAATAGAATATTCATTGCTTTTAAAATTCAATGTCTCAGCCCAGTTTGAACTAATATTACCAGAGTATCTAACTAAACTCCAGCATTAAGTGTCTCAATCAGTAATTATCCATTTGTTTGTAGAAACCGTTTCAAGACATTTAGATTGCTTCGCTTCGCTCGCAATGACAGCCACAAATTGTCATTGCGAGGAGCGTAGCGACGAAGCAATCTTTGATATGTTCAAATTTAGTACATAAAAAAAATACAAAAATGTCTTGAAACTCGCTAATATTAATAAATGGGTAATTACTGTGTATCAATGGCTGAAATAAAAACAATTATTTTGCTTTGCAAACTTTCTGGTGGCGTTGCTTTTTTTTAATTTCAAGCACCTGAAGAAATTTTTCCTCGAATGAAATATTTGCCTGTCTTAATTCTTCCCGTTCCTTTAAATTTCTTGATGACTCGAGGGTATCGGCAAGCACAAGAATTTTTCCGAGGTTGTCAAGACCAGGTTTGGGTTTGGTATGATATCTGACAGCCTGTAAAATTCCTGGGTCAATTCCCTTGTCGATCCGTTTGAGAAATCCGGCAGCTGCCACTCCATGGGCAAGCATTGGCAGTTCTTTTTCTATTTCAAGCAATTCAAAACCTGAGTCAAAAGCTTCATCTAAGATTTCTTGATCTGATGAAGCCCTGAATAAATCATGGGAAAGGCCGGCAATTATGGCCGGCAGTAAAGGCTGGTTTAAATTTCGCGCATATATGAAACAGTCATAAGCCACTGCCTCTATATGCTCTTTTAAACCAATCGGCAAATTAATGAGCCGTTCATCAATTTCATTGATTAAGTTCGAATAATAAACGCCGGCTGCGCTATAATAGTTGTTTCTAAGTATCTTGAAATAAACTTCCGGGATCAGCTCATCAAATTCTGCTACTCTGCCGGCTTTTAATCTTTTGCGTAAATCAGTAGAAGAAATTTCTGATTTCGATGTCTCGAGCCAGTGAATTTTTGCGTTTTCTACCGGAGCCTCCCGATGAAAACCGGGGCGTTCAACTACTATAAACTCCGTTAGATTGACCAGTTCCTCAACATTACGCCATGAATCCAACTCCGAAAGGGAATCACCACCTATAATCAAAAAAAACTCCTCTTCAGGAAACCTGCTTTTTAAATATTTTATGGTTCTTACCGTATAAGATAAGCCGCCCATCTCTTTTTCAACATCGCAAATTGTCAGATCGGGCTCTTTTTTAAGGGCAGTTTTCAGCAACTCTCTTCTAATATCATAGGAAACCAGTTCAACTGAACTTTTGTGCACCGGATTATAAACCGGAACAAACCAGACTGAATCAAGCTTGAAATTTTCTTTTGCGGCTCTGGCAATTTGAAGGTGTTGCTGATGAATCGGATTAAACGAGCCACCAAAAAGACCTGTCTTCAATCAAAAAACTCCCGGTATTCAAATTCCATATCGCCAATATCGATTATATCTTCATCGTCTGCATCTAAAGCAGCGAGTTCATCAATAAATCCCATTTTCTGTATTTTTCTTTTAAACAAGGCTATGGCTTCATCACTGGTAAAATCAGTCATAGCAACAAGTTTTTCGATTTTACCGCCCGAAACTTTAAAGCGTCCCGGTCCTGCTTCTTCAATAACGAACGGAGCAAGAAATTGATAAAGCTTTTCCTCTTCGTTGGCTTTAACATCTTCTTCGGGCTTTAGTTCGGCCAGGCTGTGACTCAGATACTTCAAAAGCTCATCAACACCCTGCCTGGTCGCTCCGGAAACGGCAAAAACCTTAATTCCTCGTTCTTCAAGCGCACTGGCAAATTGAGGAAAAATTTCGCGTGCGTCGGGCAAATCCATCTTGTTCGCAGCAACAACTACGGGTTTTTCTGCCAGATCCGATGAAAACGATTTAAGCTCGTCCATTATTACGTCATAATCTTTTAAGAGGTTATCTTTATCGAGCTGGCTTATATCTACCAGGTGCAGTAAAAGCCTGGTTCTTTCAATGTGTTTAAGGAAATGTATACCTAAACCTGTGCCTTCATGCGCACCCTCTATCAAACCCGGTATGTCGGCCATACAAAATGAAGCAGCACTTTCGGGTTTGACAATTCCAAGGCTTGGCACCAGAGTAGTAAAAGGATAATCAGCAACTTTTGGCCGAGCATTGCTTACGCAACGCAAAAAGGTAGATTTCCCCGCATTGGGCAGACCAACCAGGCCGACATCAGCAAGCAGCTTTAATTCAAGTCTCAACTTCAACTGCCGCCCCGGCTCACCTTTTTCAGCGATTCTGGGGGCACGTCTGACCGAAGAAGCAAAGCGAGCGTTTCCACGGCCACCTCGACCGCCTGAGACTACAATTTCTCTCTGACCTTTTTCGTGAAAATCAAATAACAATTTTCCGCTTTCGTTGTCATAAACCAGAGTTCCCACCGGAACTTTAACCTCGAGGTTGTTGCCATTCGCCCCAACCATATCCTTGCTCTGGCCATTTTTGCCGTTCTCTGCTTTGAGTATCCGTTTGAAGCTTAGATCATAAAGAGTCGTCAAATCATCGCTGGCAATAAAAACAACATCGCCACCATGGCCACCGTCACCACCTGCGGGGCCGCCCATTGGGACATACTTTTCCCGGCGAAAAGCGACTATACCGTCTCCGCCTTTGCCGGAATTAACTTCAATTGTTACTTCATCTACAAATTTCATGAGCTGCGAGTATAGCACTAAAATAAAGAATTTAAAAGTTTTGAATTTGACTAACAAATTAGTCGATGATAATCTCACAGTGTTATTTTTTTCACTAACTATTAAATTAGCCGGAGGCAGTAATGAAAGTTCCCCTTTTAGACCTTAAACCCCAGTATGCTCAAATCAAAGACAAAGTGCTTCCAGAAATAATGGATGTAATTGAAAATCAGGCATTTATTCTTGGCCCCAAAGTCGCAAAACTTGAAGAAGAAATGGCTGAATATATCGGATCTAATTACGCCATAGGTTGTTCATCAGGCACTGACGCTCTCATACTGGCTCTAATGGCTCTTGATATTGGCTGTGGAGATGAAGTTATAACTACTCCTTATACCTTTTTTGCAACTGCAAGCTCGATTCACCGGGTAGGAGCCAAACCCGTTTTTGTAGACATAGATTCCGAAACTTACCTTATGAACATCGATCAGATAGAAAAAGCAATTACCGATAAAACCAAAGCAATTATGCCGGTTCATCTTTTTGGCCAGATGGTTGATATGGACCCGGTAATGGAAATAGCCAAAAAACATAACCTTAAAGTTATCGAAGATGCAGCCCAGGCAATTGGCTCTAAATATAAAGGCAAAAATGCCGGTTCTATAGGTGATTGCGGCTGTTTCAGCTTCTTCCCGAGCAAAAATTTAGGTGGATTTGGTGATGGCGGTCTGGTTTCAACCAGCAATAAAGAAGTTTACGAAAGAATCAAGGGTCTTAGAGTGCATGGTGGAGTTGTCCAATATCAGCACCAGGAAGTGGGTTTAAATGCGAGACTCGATGCTTTACAGGCTGTAGTGATTTCGGTTAAGCTATCTCACCTGGCCGGTTGGACAGAAGGACGCCGCAAAAATGCAGAGCTTTACAATCAGCTTTTTAAAGACAATGAGGCAATAGTTACTCCGGTAGAATTACCTGACAGATACCACATTTATAATCAATACGTCTTACGAGTTAAAAATCGCGATCAATTAAAGCAGCACCTTGCTGATAACGATATTGGCTGTTCAATTTATTATCCTCTTCCACTTCATCAACAGAAGTGTTTTACAGAACTAAATTTTAAAAAAGGTGACTTTCCCGAATCAGAAAAAGCAGCCGATTCAACCATTGCATTGCCGATTTTCCCGGAGTTAACCGAAGAACAGATAAGATTTGTTGCCAAAACGGTAAACGATTTCAGCAAAAAGTAAAAAGCATAAAAATCAGATAAGATTCAACTGAAAATCATTTCGAACCGGGGTTTTCTTATAAGCCCCGGTTTTTTATTTTAGCATTTATCTAATGTATGAATAGAAAACTGCCGATGAATTGAGAAGCAAAGATATAGACAGACGGTTGCAGGAGGCAGTTAGAATGATCCAGGAAAGCCTTATAGAAGGAATTTCACGAAGTTTAAGAAAAAATGCCGGGCTGGCAACAATTATTGTTGGCCTTGCAGTGTTGGGTTCGGTAATACTGAACCGCTATTTTCCGGCGGAATACCAGAGTCAGGCCCTCTTAAGGGTAATGACAACAGAAAATTCCGAAACTTCTGATTTTGCTGCCGCAATGAATGGAATTTTTTCTCAGAACGATGTTCTGATAGAGCTTGCCAGGCAAAGTAACCTCTCAGCCGATGAAGTTATAAATAAAAATGTTATAAGCTTTTCTGATGCAGGTAGCAGCATGGTAAAATTAACTGCCCATTATCACGAACCATCTGAACTTACCGACATTACAAAATCCGCAATCAAAATTCTGTCAGATCACTTCCTTCTCTACAGTGACGAAAAAAAAGAGTTTGAAATCAAAGCCGCCCGCCGTAAAGTCACCCAGCTAGAACAAGCCCTGAAAGAGGCACGAGACGCTCTGGTTAAAGCTTCCACCGAAACCACGATTAAAGTTGATGAACTGACGCTGCAACTTGAAGATCAGCTACATCAACTCGAAGAAAGAATTGAATTAAACAGTAGAAAGCTGCAAACAACTTCAAAAACGAAATTTTATTATGAAGAAGAAGAAAATGACAACTACCGCAAATTATCCAAAGATCTAAATAAAGCACAAAAAGAACTCGCCAACTTGTTTAAAACCTATAAAAGCAAACACCCCAAGGTTAAAAAATGCAAATCGCAAATAGGCTCACTCAACAAGAAACTAAAAAAATCCATTACAAAAGTTCGCAAAGAAAAAGCAAATAAAAACTACCTGGCCCTTTCTGCCGAGATAGAAAGCGACCGAGAAAAGCTGGGACTAATAAGAGGCGAACTCAAAAGAACCAGATTACATGAAAACTCGCAGGAAAACCTGAAAGAAAATCAAATCAATAATATAAATCAACGAATCAGGGCCCTTGAATCCCTCCACCAGAAACAACTTCTTGCCCTGGAAGAAATTCGCATTAACCGAACAACAACCAGTGGCAAAATTTCCGTTCTCAAGAACAGCGCCAACAAACCTTCAACAGTAGGTTTCTCGGCAGTGCAAAGAGATTGCATCGCCTTGCTTTCCGGAGTTCTGATTGCTGTTTTTCTTCTCTACTCTCCCGCACCGGTAAGAACAGAAATAGTTTCGGTTTCAGGCGAAGCTCTCGCAGGCGCGGTAGGCCAACAGTATCAAGTTTCCCCGCAGCTGAGAATTGAATCTATCGAAACCATTCTTGAAGTTCCGGCACTTTCCAGCGAGCCATTAGCTTTACCGGCACCGGAAATAGACGCTGAACCAACAAACTTCGATGAAAGACTAATAGCATTAAACAATCCCGATTCTCCTGCTCTGGTTCCATACAAATCACTCGTATCAAATCTCCAGATTAACATTTCAGAATCACAAACCAGAATAGTGCTTATTGGTTCTGCTAGAGCCGGAATCGGGAGAACTACTCTACTGGCAAACTGTGCCATTCTTCTGGCCCAAGCCGGCTATTCAGTTTTAATGCTCGATGCAAATTTCAGAAATCCTGTTTTGCACCGAGTATTTGATCTCGAAAACATTTCAGGCCTATCAGAAGCTCTACAAAATGGTTTTCACCCAAGTCAGATACAAAAAACCTTCGTTGAAAATCTTCATCTTATGAGTAGCGGCATAGCCCCCCAGAATCCGGTTGAATTTCTCGGCTCGCCCGAAATGATAGAAATACTGTCGGAACTGAAGAGAAGAGTCGAAGTTATTTTAATTGACACAGCACCACTGCTGGAATATCCTGATACTGGAATAATGGCTGGACAGAGTGGAGCAATGGTATTTATGCACAACGAAAAAGATTCCAAAAAAGACCTTAAAGCTTCCCGAAAGCTGTTAAAATCAATTAACGCTAAGATTTTTGGATATGTTAAATCTTGAAAACCTGACAGCCAAACCCGAATATATCGCACAGCTTCTTGCAGTAACAATTGCTTTTATTGCAATGCTGACCGATATGATCAAAGGCAAAATTTATAACTGGCTGACTTTTCCCATGATTTTAGCTGGCTGGGCAATCAGCTTGATTTTTTTTGGTCTATCTGGTTTTGCTTACAGTTTTGCCGCTACTCTAATTGGCATTGCTCTTTATTTCATCCCCGCTGCTTTGGGGATCGTAGGAATGGGTGATGTTAAACTCATGGCAGCTATTGGCTCTCTTTGCGGTACAAACTTTGTAATCTCAGTGTTTTTGTACACTTCAATTTTGGGAATTCCCCACGCCTTGATTGTCCAATTTATCAATTATCGCAGAAATGCGCTTTCCATGTTGCTAACAAGTTTTTCGACAAAATCTTTCCTTGACAAAACAATACAAAAAGAGAATCTTTGTCTTAATCAAAAAAATAAAAAGGTCAGATTTCTTTTGGGGGTCGATATATTTTTAGCAACTATCATAGCGGTTTTCTACAGTTTTAGCCTCAGCTTATAGCCTATTAAACCAACAATAAGTAACTGTACATTTTCACAAAATTCATAAAGCAATCCCAATCTATTGTCGACTAAAGAGATCGTCCTTGCAGGTTAAAGTTAACCTGTGCTATATTTTTGAATTAAATTTGTGTCGAGGAGGATCCTCAACCGTGAATCGAAAAGCGATACTTGTTGCATTGGTAGCCAGTTTGGCTATCTCCATGCTTTTATGGAACAAGCTTCAAACAGACAAACCACCAGAGATTGAAGCACCGGTTGTACAACAACCCACGATTTTAAAGAAGCCGGTTGTTGTAAGTACGAAAAGAATTGCGGCCAGAACCAGGTTGGAGCCGGAACTGGTAGAAAGCGCCTTCGCAATAAAAGAGGTTATAGCTTCTGCCGCACCAGAGATGGCTCTTACCAATGTAGCATCTTTAACGGGGCGTTATACTGCAGTAACTCTTTTACCAGGCGACATAATGACACCAATGAGATTGTTCGATGAATCTTCTGTCCCCAACCTTGCCCGGGCAATCCCTCCGGGAAGAAGAGCTGTTTCAATAGCGGTTTCGAAAGTAACTTCGGTTGGAGGATTTATTCAACAGGGTGACTTTGTTGACGTAATTGCATCATTCCGACCTAGAAACGCTGATCCAATTACAAAAATAGTAATGCAGGACATACTAATTCTTGCTGTTGGAGGCCGATACGAGTTTGACAGCTCGACCGCGTCTTCTTCTCCATCAATTTCAGCCTCTAAAGTTGAACTCGTTACTCTGGCGGTTACACCCTCGCAACTTGAAAGACTTATGTATTTAGATAACAGCGCAACATTCCGATTTGTCTTGAAAAACCCTAAGGATAAAGGCAGACGAATTGTAACCAAAGGTGCCACCGAAAGAATTGTAATGCAGGACATTGGTCATATTCCAGCCAACGAAATGACTGAAAAGACAGCTCAGGACAGCGAAGAAACTGACACAACCCAAATTGTTTCACAACCGATGGATGACGGCAAGGTTGAAATTATGTACGGAGCCAGTTCTAAACGGGAGATTTATAAATATGGAGGACCTGCAGGAACAAAATTCCGTCAATTAAAAGATTATAAACTCGCGGCCCCTTCTTATAATCCGTCAGCAAGTCAGACACCAGCAAGACAATCGAGAGAATGAGGAGAATCACAATGATACTTAATTCAATAAAATTCAAATTTGTACTCTTAACGTTGATTCTCGCTGTCATATTTACAAATTATTCACACCAGGTAATTGCAGCAGAAAAGCTCATGATTCCTATAGGCAAGTCTACCAGCATACCCGCCAACGGAGTTAAAAAGATTCTGGCGGTTAAAGAGGGAATTGTCGAAGTTTTAAATGTTTCCGACAAAGAAATTATTCTTTCCGGTATCGGTAAGGAACCAGGCATTACCCAGATAATCCTCTGGGATACATCCGGTAGAAGAATTTATAATGTTGAAACCTACTCAGAACCCAAACTAATTCAGCAAAAGTTTTCATCGATTTTAGACATTCCTTCGGTTAAGCTGATAATTTTTCCCGACGCTGCCTATCTTAAAGGGCAAGTAACCTCTGAAGAAGATAAGCTTCAAGCTGAAAAAATTGCATCGAGTCTGATAAAAGACCGCAAAATTCTTAATTTAATCCAATTTGAAGTAAACTCCCCTTCTTTACAACAAAGGATAGAAGCCGCAATACAGCTTCCCGACGTAAAAGTCAGCGTCATTTCTTCTAATTTTGATCCTAAGAATCCAACAACATCTAATTCACTGGTCGGAACCGACACAACAAATCTAAGAGTAGTTCTTGAAGGTAAGGTAAAAAATCAGAATGATTATATTCACCTCCAGGAAACTGTGCGAGGCTTCGTTAACAGTTTTGAACAAATCAGTAACCTGGTAATTATTGAAAGCCCGACTCAGGTTGTTTTTCAAGCCTATATTCTCCAGGTAAGTAAAAACAACACTGAAGACCTCGGAATCGAATGGGGCAAATCAGGAGACGAAGGTAATGTAATAACAGGTGTTCTTGGTTTCATTGAAAATAAAAGCAATGATTTCAGAGGCGATGTGCAGTCTATAGGAGCTCCTGTGCCGAAAGATTTAAATCCTTTTGAAATGAATAATATCAACAGATTTGACTTGATTGCAGCTCAAGTACAAGCCTGGGAAACCAGTGGAAAAGCAAAAATTCTGGCTAATCCCAAACTAATGGTTTATGCGAACGCCTCGGCTTTAAAACTTGCAAAGGCCGGATGGACCAACGAGGAAGAAGATACCCAGGAAGAGCAGGATATAGAAAAAGATGTCGGGATTGCTTACGTAAATGTTGGTCAGGATATTTACTACCCATCAACCATTGATGCAAGTGGAAATCCGACCTATACAAAAGCAGAAGCTGCCCTCAAACTTTCAATAAGAGATCTATTCGTTCACAAAAACGAATTAAAATTCTCTGTTTTCGCCAAACAAGCTGAACCAAGTTTCACCCGCGGAACCAACGCCCCTCCAGATATTTTGAAGCGCAGTATTATGACCACTTTAAAACTTAAAGATCAACAAACAATAGTTCTGGGTGGGCTGATCAATCGTACTGATAATGTTACCTGGAATAAAGTTCCTCTTCTGGGTGATCTTCCACTTGTCGGTCGCTTGTTCAAAAGCAGGAACAAAAGCATGAGTGAAAATGAGCTCGTTATTCTTCTGACACCAAAAATCCTCAGTTCTGAACGGGATTTATCCGGCAATAAAAAATACAAAGAAGTTCAAATCCCCAGAAGAACAGATAAGCTGGAAAAGCTTCACAAAATTTTCCAGCAGATTAAATCAAGTCATTTGCCCGCTGAAAATTAAAACATTTCATCGGCTGTTAAAATTTTCCGGCGCAAGCCGGGTCAGTAAGAGGAAAAGTCTTGGCTTTTAATCGTAGAATAAAATTACTCATCGCTGACGATATGGATGAATTAAGGTCTAATGTCAGAAGAATGCTAAACAATCAGGATAAAATTAAAATTGTTGGCGAAGCCCGTGATGGGCGGGAAACCGTCGAGCTTGTCGAAGAGCTGCAGCCCCATATTGTTTTGATGGATATTAATATGCCCGAAATAGACGGTCTTAAAGCCACTGAAATGATTGCCAAAGATTTTCCCAATGTTCAAACGGTAATTATGTCTATTCAGAGTGAGCAGGAATATTTTCGCAAAGCAATGAAAGCCGGCGCTAAAGACTTTCTGGTTAAGCCCTTCTCAACTAATGACCTTATAGATACCATCCAAAATGTTTTTAACAGCTGGATCAAAGACAGGCCCGATGCCTTTGCCGAAGAAGAGAGCGCAGAACTGATAACTTTTTTCTCAACCAAGGGCGGTGTCGGACGAACAACGCTGGCAGTAAATCTTGCAGCCAATCTAGCCAGTAGAAATCGCCAGGTATTACTCATTGATGCTTCTTTACAGTTTGGCGATGTTGCCATAACCTTGAATCAACCAGTAAAAAAAAGCATCTCTAACCTTGTTGAAGCAGATGAAATTACTCTGGAAGAAATAGAAAAAAATATTGTAAAACATGAATCAGGACTCGATCTTCTTCTAGCGCCCAAAGAACCGGCACTGGCCGAAGCTATCAAAAGTGAGCATATAATGAAGATTATCGAAGAAGCCAGAGGTTCATATCAATACATTATTTTTGATCTTCCACCCAGCATAACTGAAAAAGAGCTGGCAATTCTTGATAAGAGCGACCTGGTTCTATTGGTTGCAACACTTGAAATAAGCTCATTGAAAAACACAAAAATATGTCTCAAAACATTTTCAGACATCAACTTTGATGTCTCTAAAATCAAACTTATTCTCAATAAGGAAATACCTAACGTAGGAATAGGAAAGCAGGATCTCGAAACAGGTCTTGCCATCCCTGTCTATGCAACCGTACCCATGGAGTCGGAGATTGCGCAAAGATCCCTTAACCATGGCGAAGCTTTTGTTTTAAAGTCACCAACCAGTGCCATTGCAAGGTCCATTATAGGTATGGCTGACAAGATTATCGGGCCCAAAGATTCAGATGGGCAAGATACCGGCAAAAGTGCTATCTTAAAAATCAAAGATCTTCTTTTTGGTCAATAATTTGGAGGTAAATTATGGGTGGTCTATTATCACGCCTCAGTGAAGAAAAAAAATCAAGTGATAAATCCAGCATTACCGAAGTAACTTCAACGCGGGAAATTACCGGTTTTGAGAGATTAAAAGATAAAGTTCAAACTAAAATTATCGATGACATGCCTCAGTCAATTATGGCTGAGACTAATATGGAAAAGAAACGCGCTCTATTGAGCGAAAGAATTCTTAAGGTTATCGGCGAAGAAAGTCCCAAGCTCAATATCACTCTTTCTCAGCGAGAGGTTGACGCTCTCTGCCAGACGCTGCTAGATGACATGATAGGCTTCGGACCAATTCAGCCTCTTCTAGAACAGGAAGAGATTTCGGAAGTCATGGTCAACGGGCCTTTTCAAATCTATTATGAAAAGTCAGGGAAGTTAATCCTTTCTGACGTCAAGTTTAAAGATAACGATCATGTGATGCGCATTATCGAACGCATCGTTGCGCCCATCGGCCGTAGAATCGATGAGTCTGTTCCCTATGTCGACGCACGTCTGCCCGATGGCTCTCGTGTTAATGCGATTATTCCGCCACTTGCTCTCAATGGCCCGACAATCACGATCAGGAAGTTTAAAAAAGAAGCTCTCGGTATAGCTGACCTGGTAAAATTCGGTACCCTAACTCAACAGATGGCTGACTTCCTTGATGCCTGCATTAAGGTTCGACTTAACATCGTTGTTTCAGGTGGTACCGGCTCAGGTAAAACAACCACATTGAATATTTTAAGCTCTTTCATTCCTGAAGACGAAAGAATTATTACCTGCGAAGATGCCGCAGAATTGCAGCTCAGACAGCCCCACGTAGTTAGACTTGAAACTCGACCACCGAATATCGAGGGCAAAGGTGCTGTCTCCATGCGTGAGCTGATAAAAAATACTCTTCGTATGCGACCCGAGCGGGTAATTGTAGGTGAGTGTCGTGGTGGCGAAGCCCTGGATATGCTTCAGGCTATGAACACCGGTCATGATGGTTCACTAACCACAGGCCATGCCAACACCCCACGTGACATGCTTGCCCGTCTTGAAACAATGGTTCTGATGGCAGGAATGGATTTGCCGGTACGCGCTATTCGGGAGCAAATTAGTTCAGCTGTGCATTTAATATTGCAACAATCGCGTCTAAAGGATGGCTCTAGAAAAGTTACCCATTTGACTGAAATCCAGGGTATGGAAGGCGACAAGGTCGTAACTCAGGATATTTTTAGATTTGAGCAAACGGGTATGAACGAACAGGGTAAAATTGTTGGCAGACTTAAACCAACAGGAATCAGGCCAAAATTTGCTTCAAAATTCAAAGAATCTGGAATAAAACTTCCCCCCAACATTTTTACTGATTCTTCGAGAGGATGGTAAAGCTTTGCTTCAGTTTATATTCATAGGTTTTGCAGCTATCGCAACGGTTTTTGGTGTTCTTTTGCTGTTTTCTATTTTCGGGAAACCACCGGGAGAGGACGTTAGAAACCGCATGGAACAATACCTGGTTGAAACAGAGATGGCCGCAACAGAATATACTGATCCGGAAAGTGAATTCATCGATGAAGATGAACCAAAAGAAGTGTCCGATGATGACTGGCTTGTCGAAAACAGGGGCGAAAAAGGCTCCTCCGGCGTAAAAAAAATACTTGCCAACGTGGGCAGTATAATTACTCCCAAAGGCATGGCCATGCGAATTGCCAGCCAGCTGGCCAAAGCGGATATTCCACTCAAAGCCAATGAATTTGTCGCTATCCAGTTTCTGGCTGTAATGATATCACTTTCTTTGGGAATGATGCTTTTCAAGAGTATCCCTCTGGGTATCCTTCTGGCAATAACAGGTTATTTTATTCCGTTAATCTGGGTAGGATATTTAAAAAAGAAAAGAATTCAGGAATTTAACGAGCAGATTCTCGATACTCTTGTCATGCTGGCAAATGGCCTCAAAGCCGGCTACTCATTCCTTCAGGCAATGGAAATGGTTTCCAGAGAATCGCTTCCTCCCATGTCTACCGAGCTAAAAAGAGTATTAAAAGAAAACGGACTGGGTATTAACCTCGAAGATTCCCTTCTGGCCCTTAACGACCGTATCGATAGTGAAGACTGGGATCTGGTTACCACAGTTGTTCTAATTCAAAGACAAGTAGGTGGAAACCTTGCCGAGATTCTCGAAAAAATAAGTCACACTATACGCCAGAGAATGAAAATCAAGGGCGACATACAAACCAAAACTGCTCAGGCAAAGGTTTCCGGAGCTCTTGTAGGAGCTCTCCCTCTGGGCATTGGTTTCATGATTTACTTGATTAACCCCGATTTCATCATGCAACTTTTCACTTTCCAGTATGGTGCTTTCAGAGGTTGGTTTGTTCTGATCTTTGGCCTGATATGGGAAGTAATTGGCATGTATATCATCATGAAAATTGTTGATATAGAAGTGTGAGGAACTAGCTATGAATTTATTATTTTTTATACTGGGTGGGTTTATAATCTTTCTGATAATCCTTCTTTTGTTCCCATCCGGTTCTAAAAGCGATATTCAAGATCGATTAAGCGCACTTGATGACGGAACGATAGATGAGGATTCGTCTATCGAAGCTACCTCAGAGCTTAGAAAGCCTTTTTCTGAGCGTGTCATCAGGCCATTTCTAGCACGGCTTGCCGGCAAAAAGGATCCGAAGGATTTAAAAAAAGCACAAAAAAGCACACTAAAAAAGCAACTTGCTCAGGCAGGTTATCCCGGTGGCCTTACTGTCGGTGAATTTGTCGTAATCCAAAATCTTTTCAGGGTAATTACTCCGGTTGCTTTTGCGGCATTTTCTCTGATTATCAATCCCGGCCTCCTCTTTCTGTCAACGGTAATAGGTTTAATGCTTGGAGTTCTTGCACCGAGATTTTTTCTTCAGCGCAAAATTGCCAACCGCCTGCATGGCATACAGCGACAGCTACCTGATGTTCTAGATCTTTTGACTGTAGCAGTTGAAGCCGGGCTTGGTTTTGACGCAGCCTGTGACAAGGTTGTCGAAAAAATGCGCGGTCCTATTCCCGATGAATTCAGCCTGACATTGCGACACATGCGTATGGGGCAGGCTCGTAGAGACGCTTTCAAAGCCATGGGAGATCGTATAGACCATCCGGATCTCAATGCTTTTGTTTCAGCCATAATCCAAGCTGACCAACTGGGTGTTTCAATCGGTCAGGTTCTTAGAATCCAGTCTGAGCAATTGCGCGACAAAAGGCGGCAAAGAGCGGAAGAAGAAGCCGCCAAAGCTCCGGTTAAAATGATGATTCCGCTTGTATTCTTTATTTTCCCAAATGTAGGTATAGTTATCGGTTGTCCGGCTCTGTTTCAGATAATTGACGAGCTTAACAAAACCAATCTTTTAAATTAAATATGAATCTACTAAAAATTACAGTTAAACGAACAAATGAGGTTCTGGGCGAAAAGATCAGAACTGCTGAAACCTTCTGGCAAAGGTTTCGCGGTTTAATGATGCAGTCAGAGCTCGAAGAAGGCGAAGGATTACTTATTTCGCCATGTAATTCTATTCATATGATGTTCATGAAGTTTCCTATCGATGCTATTTTTCTTGATGCCACAAACCGCATTAAGGCCCTGTATTCTAAATTAAAACCCTGGACCGGCTTGTCTTCGATACACCGCAACGCCGTAAAGGTTCTCGAACTTAAAGCCGGCTCTATCGAAAAAGCCGGCCTTGAGATAGATGATATTCTTGTAATGGAGCAAATAACATGTTGAGAGAATCAGAGAATTGCTCGCCCCGAAAGGAGAACGAGGGATGAAGTCGTTAAACCGATATTTTACAAATTTTTTCTATCTGGTAATTTTTACCGGCCTGCTGACAACCGCCTTCATAGTCGGCTGTGGCGGAGGCAATAATCCGTCAGGCCCATCCGCCAGCACGACTGCAAGTTCTTCTAATGCTGAACTTGAAACCGGTACATCAAGTATTTTTGGTAAAGTTGTTAATGATAATGGTACCCCTTTGGCAAATACACAAATAAAACTGTATATTCAAAACAAACAAACTGGTGCTATTACTGATACTAATAAGAGTATGGCAACTTTAACCTCTGGCGAATTTAGCTTTAATGGCTTAAGTACAGGCACCTACATTTTGAGAATCGAAGAAACAACCAAATATTCAGAAGCTTCAAAATTAGCAGTCGTGGGCGGAGAACCCTCAGTTAATACAGGCGATTTTACTGTTTATGAAAAGGACAACCTTAATGCTGGAACTTCCGTAATTATTGGTAAAGTTGTAACAGATGACCTAAAGCCGGCAGCAAATATAGCTGTAAAACTTCTGGTTTATGATTTTTCTACCAACACTTATACAGACACTGGGAAAAGTATGACAAGTCTAACCACTGGCGAATTTAACTTCAGTGGCTTGGGCAATGGTACTTATATACTTAAAGTCGAAGAAACTGCTGAATACTTTGAAGCTTCGAAACTTGCGATAATTTCTCAATCTGGAACCCTGGATACGGGCAATTTTCAAATCAGTGCTAAGAACAATCTTCAAGCCGGCAATGCCAATTTGACTGGTGTTGTCGTTAATGAAAACGAATTGCCCATTGGAAATATGGAAGTAAACCTCTTGGTTCAAGATGATGAAACTGGCCAATTAGATGACACTAATAGAAGTATGGTTACCTTGACTTCCGGTGAATTTAACTTTAACGGACTTGATCACAGAACTTTCGTCCTACAAATCGAAGAAACCATGAGCTATTTTGAAGCCTCAAAGCTTGCCGTTGTTAAAGAGGATGGAACGCTTGATACTGGCAATTTTACTATTGTTGCAAAAAATGCAAGCTCTGAAATAGCAACCCTGGACATTAAAGGTAAAGTAATAGATCCTTTGAGCGGCAACCCCTTAAGCGTATCGGAGGTCTCTCTGGATTCAGGACAAACTACAGTTACCGATGCCATGGGCTACTTTACCTTGAATAATGTGGCGTCAGGCTCAAGAAAACTAACAATAAAGCAACCCGGTGTTAATACCTATAATATTAATTTTGAGGTTCGGGCAACTTCTGCTCCTGATGCAGACAGCATTTATTACAATAACCAGACATTCAACGCCGACGCTACCGGGGTAGTAGATGACCTAACCCTGAGTGGCAATGAAATTACCGTTAACCCAAATCTTCATCAAAGCGGCGTTTTGATGGGAACTGTTAAAAAGTTTGTTCTGGACGGGGATGATTACCCTACCTCTGACCAGGAGCCCTATTCTGGATATGAGTTTGATGTATGGCAATATAATCCTGCAGATGGTACTGTGCGCCGCTTCGGTTCAATAATTTCCGCAGCAGATGGCACATGGAGAATTGATCAACTGCCTCCTTTTGAAGATAATGGCTTTTTGTGGTTTGCTGTGCCTGTAAATACTACTGTTGAAGTAGAACAAGGCGACACCGGCAATGTTGTTGTCTACTCAAATACTTCTGCAATTTGGGCTCAACGAGACCCTGTTCTGGCTTACGGTTATAAAGTCGCTGCCGGTGAAACCACTGTAATGGACTTCACTGTACCTTCGTTTGTTTACAGCAATGTTGTTTCAACAGTTAACGCCATTAGCGATGCAGGTTTTTCAGTTGAGGGCGGAGCAAAACAAACCGATTTCGAAACTTTTCTTGATGATGACTTAGCCTTTTCCTGGACAGGCCCTGGAACATCAACTCAGGTAGTTCTTGATTTTTCAAGAGTTTATAATGATGCCGAAGTTCCGGTTATATCCGAATCATTCAGTCTTTCAGATACATCTTCAACTGCTGCCCATAGTTACCAATTTAAACCCACCACTCTTGGACTGGATTTTGGAGTTTATGAATGGTACACAAAGGCGGTTGATCCCAATACCCCAGATAAATTTGCCATGTCCAACAGCTACATAGTAAGAGTAAGACCTTCAACCAAAGAAATGACTCCGGTTGGCGCAATAAAAATTCCTACCGCTACTGCAACCAAAGTCTTTTCTGTTCCCCAGGATTCAGATGCCACTCACACAGTCCTGGAAATGTATGAGCACGATGGCACCCAATTTGTCCATATTGGAAACCACAGTCCAGAATCAACCTCAGGTAACGTAATTGAATATTACCTTACCTATCCCCCCAACACTCCTGCAGCTGGAACTTACTATTGGAGAGTTAAGTATTTCTACAAAGATGGCTTGACCATGGAAACAGAAATGGCGCAAATTGAATTCGTAAATTAACACGATATAAAAAAAGCCGCTCCAAATTGGAGCGGCTTTTTTTTTGTACAGCCCTGAGGTGTTTTTACCTCACCTGTAGCAAAATTGTTTAATTTTTTGTTGCCGTCATGAATACGAATTATAATGAGGGTAGGGGTTCAAAAAATTTCCCCCCTACGGTTTTGTTTCTTTAATAAAAAACGACGATTATTCTGGATTCCTGATCCGGTTAAAACCGGTCAGGAATGACGGATTAGTATGGACATTGAGCGGAGCCCGCGCTGGGTCGAAGCGTCGAAATGACCGGTTAGACGTTCAACGGTCATTTCGACTAACGCTCAATGACCGGTATAACTAACGCTCAACCACCAATATACGATGACGAAGAAACATTAGATTGCTTCGTCGGACAAAGCCCTCCTCGCAATGACAACGATTACGAGCACGAGCACGAGCACCAATCTAGCCGTCATGCCTGCGAAGGCAGGCATCCAGGGTTATGATACACAGCATTGTCAGCTATCAAGCTTTATAAAAACACTAATCATAATTTGCTCAAATTAAATATAATTTTCTTTGTGAACTTGGTGGCTCAGTGGCTTTGTGTGAGGCAACAATAATCGGTTGTCGGGGTCGGTATCGGAATTCGATTTTCGAAATTTTTCTAAAATGATTTTAATATCTCGACCCCGAGACCCGATTCCGAGTAGCGATCCCGAAATTTTGTCAGCGACTTTGTGTGAGAACTCTTTTTCGGTATCGAGAATCGAAAACGACAACGACAACGATTACGAGCACGATTTTAGAGAGAGCGATAGAGCTTTATTTTTAGTTGTTTTTGGTTTATTCTATTAGTAAGGGGCGGAAAAGGTATAGACTTTATTGCTTTGTTCCGCCTTAAATATTGAATATATTTAAATGGCATAAGTTTTGCTCTTTAAGTATTAGTGGGGGTGGATTATGTTTAGAAAAAGAAAGCGCAAAGGCCAGGCAATTGTCGAAATGGCTCTTGTTTTTCCTTTTTTCATACTGATAATCGTCGGAGGCTTGATAGATTTCGGTTTTGCTTTCTACAATTTCCTGTCATTGCAACAGGTAGCAAACGATACCGCACAATGGGCAGCCGAAAGCCAGGGAAGCGGAACTGTACCCTCAGATTCTGAAATAATAGAATATGCTAATTCACGTAGACCACAGTGGTGGACAGGAAACTTCACGGTTTCGCCCCCTCAGACCAGCGATCTAACGCAGACCGGCGGGGAATATGTTTCTGTCCTAATGACCTATGATTCCCCAACCTACACCCCTTTTTACCAGGTAATGTTTGAAGCTGTTACCGGAGCATCAAGTATCAGACTGGCAGCCCAGGCCGCTTACAAAATCCCTGAACTTGTTACCTCGCACTAATCAGGAGGTTAAATCAATGAAATTAAGAAAAAATGGACAAGCTTTAGTCGAAATGGCACTGGTTCTGCCAATTTTTATTTTTGTTCTAATCGGCATTTTTGATTTTGGTCGGGCATTACATGCTTGGTCTAACTTAAATTACCAATGTGTCCAAGCCACCAGAGCCGCAACCAAACGAATTAACCCCTTGATTGCCAGAAACGTTTTTTCACCTTCGACCCACCCACCGCTCAGTGAAGTGCAAAACGCATTCTGGAAATTTCAATCACCATTGATGCCAAAAGAAAATTACTCTAATGTAACTTTTACCGGAGTCGGAACCAACGATAAAACAGTTGAAATCAAAGCTTCCTTTACTCTGAGTCTTATTACTCCATTTATCGGATCATTGGTAGGTGGACAAAATAAAGATGGAGGTCTTACTATAAGCGCTTCTGCCAGTGAAACAAAAGAGTAGTAACCTCGATCGAGGAGAATTCAGATGTTTATAAAGTTTTTAAATTTAAGAAGAGGCAGTGTTTTATTAATGACCGCGCTTGCCTCTGTTTTTCTTATTAGTATGACTGGTCTTGTAACAGACGTAGGTTATATGTATTACAGCCAGTCAAAACTTCAGACTGCAACCAACGCTGGTTGGAAGGCCGGTTACGACCGTATGATGATGATGAAATCAGATGACGGTGCGCTTGATGAGGATGAAAAGAGTCAAATTATTTCTCACATCGAGGAAGTAATGCGAAAAAATGGTTTCACTGCAGAACAGCTTGAAAACCTCGAAGTTATCTTTGGTGCAAACAATCGTCTTGAAATAAGAGCACGAGTTGATGTAGGGCTATTTTTTGCTAGAATTATGAATTTCAATACCGCTAATGTTTCTGCAGGAAGAAAAAATCATGAAGAAGACATCGGTCAAGGAGTTGTACCCTTCGCTATTCCCCATGGCGTAACAAAAGATCTTTCTAAAAACACCTATATATGTGAACTATTTGCCGATGATCTTGCCAATGATGTACCCGGAGTAACGGGTTTCAGACCTGACACAGAATACGTATTGAAGCTGGGCTCTGGCGGGAAAAAAGACCCAGATGCAGTTGAACCTGTAGTTTATGATCCGGGTAAAATTTTTATTCCCATGGATGAATCACAGACAAATGAAGGATTGACAGCAGCTTATGGAGCAATATACTGGTGTTTGAAAATGGATAGTAACGACCAGGGATTTGTTCCCGTAGAATGGCTATTGGGTTACCGTGGCGGATCTTTTCTCGTACCAAACCATGCCGATGTAAAATCCATACTGAAATCTTATTCGGTTAACTACGAAGAAATAATCGATGAAGCTGTACTGGACGAAATTTATGGAGTCACAGGTCACACAATTAAAGAGCTTTACGACAGACCATCTATAGCTGTATATTCAACCAGCCAACAAGAAACACCTCTCGAGATGGTGCTTACAGAAGCCAAAATACCCTTCGGTCCCTACAGTCTGCCTGGCAACTGGACCAGGAGCAGCAAATTCAGCGATAAAAACAGTTCAACTTTTTCTGACTCTGAAATATTGAATGGCAACTTAGATCAATACCAGGTTGTTTTATCTACCGATGAAGACCTTACTGGAATGAGCTATGGATGTGAATTCTGGCTTTACACCTGTAGAGACTTCCTTGAAAATGGCTATCTGGGTAAGCTTAACAATGAAGGCTCAAGGATTGCTGCAGCCGAGCATTTTTGCCCGTACTGCCGCGATTATTACAACACTAAAAATGATAAATGGAGCCCAACTTACGCCCCGAACCCCGACGATGACACTCACAATTGTCAGAACGTCAGGCGTAGATGTGTTGATAAAATGGACTATCTTGGTAATCGCTGGGCCGAAAATTCAAATATTACCATCTGCGGAGACGAAAGTAAGCAATGTAAGCATGATGAACTTCTAAGAACCATTGCCGACAACCATGGCTTTACTTCCGATGCCGGTTCGGAGCCCAAACCTCAGTATGCGGTTTATTCAGATGGCTCCCGAGCACTACCCAACGATCTGGCGGGCTGGTTCGACAAAGCAGGCAAAGTTCAGAAAATGAAATGGCAGATTGCGGCCAATCTTAAAGATCATGTGGGCAATGGTGGCATATTATTTGCCCAGAGTTTCACAGCAGAAACTCTTGACCTGGCTCTTTACCAGGCTGCAATTTATGATGGCTGGTCAGCAACAAATGCCTATGAAAACTGCCTGGCATTTGAAGATTTTTCTTATGTGACCTTTCCACGGTTTACCAACAACGAGTTATTTTATTCCAATATCAACACCATTGACGGACAACACCCCTTCAATCTACTCGAACCCTTAGAACCCGCGTGTCAGAATCACAATCTCGACTACGCCTGCTTTAGCGACAATGGCTTAACCAACTCTTTCGTAGTCGATAAGACAAAAAGTAATGTCATTATTCTTGGCTATCAAATGAACAAAGTTCCCGACTGGGCCAAATACCTCATGGGCAACCATAAAACCGGCAAATACCTGATGATGGGAGGCTCAGCTTACGAAAACCAGAGTACGGCAAGACTTCCGTTAAACAGTATACTTATGGGAGCTCTAACAGACAAAGTAGAGGTCAGTCTTGGCACTACAACAATTTCTGGCAAACAAAAAAGTAATTATGGGCCTATTGATCCTGATAACAATGTTGCCGGCGGTGCCAATGATTACCGCGACAGAATAATTTACGGCTTTAATCAACCAATGGAATTAGGCGATAGAGTAATTACCGAATCAGGTAACATGCGTGGCCCTACCGATCAGGGAGTAGACGCACGCCTTGAAGGAACCTCAGACTTGGCTCCAAGCAAGATTGTGGTTGTTCCTATTACCGATGTTCCACCTGAAGTTGCAGCAAACAACCCCCATAATGCAGATGCTATGACCATCTATGATCTACAGGGCAACGATCATCCCGATGGAATTTACGACCCAGACCTTTATGATTTTGGTTCGGCTGTAAGAATTACCGGCTTTGCCGTTTTTGAAATACTTGGTCCGGATGAATACAACAGAATTGGTGAAAACTATGATCTGGGCGACAGCGGAGATCTTGGTTCTTATCAACCCGGCCAGGTTAGAGGTAAATTTATAAGATACATTGTAAAACCCGGAGAAGTACCGGTAGATTAAAAAACAATAAAAAATCCCGATGCTTAAACAGCGTCGGGATTTTTTATTTAAACTGTTTTGTCGACAAGTTTTAGTCGGTAAGGGCAATCATTTCAATTTCAACCAGGCTGTCGAGAGGCAGTCTGGCTACCTGAACACAAGCTCTTGCAGGTGGTTCTTCACCAAAGCTCTGGCTGTAAATTTCATTAACTTTGCCAAAATGTTCAAGGTCTTTTAAAAAAATTGTCGCCTTGATGACTTTTGAAAAATCAGATCCGGCTGCTTCTAATACAGCTTTAAGATTTTTCATGACTTGTTTGGTTTGCCCCTCTATGTCGGTGGCTTCAATTTTTTTTGTCTCAGGTACTATTGGCACCTGACCGGAAGTAAAAACCAGCCCGTTAGCACACACAGCCTGCGAATAAGGCCCTATTGCCGCAGGAGCATTCCGGGTAGAAACGATCTTTCTGCTCATAATTCCTTTTCCTTTCTTAAAGTTTTCTTGATTAAACACCAAAGCCCACTCAAGGTCAATTTTTTAAACTCAGCTTAGCAATTCCTGGTAAGCTACTATCAACTCGTTGCAGAAAAAAAATATTTATCACACTAAGCCTCAAATCCAAAAAAGAAAATTAGCACAGAGAATCTTTTTCCCTCAGCGCCCTTATCATTTTTTGCGTGAAACCCTGCTTTCTATTTTTTTCTTTCTTTTCTTCTATTCGAATTTTTCATTCTGACTACTTTGCGCCCTTTTTGATCTTTGCGAGAGCCCCTGCTTTAGCTTAGCGTTTTACAAGCAAAAGAAGAAATACGGCATTAAACTAACGAAATTTCGGGTCACTGACGATATGCCTTTTGAACTGCTCGCTGAGTTTTTCAGTTAAGCATTGATATTTAGGTAAGAAAACCTGTAGAATTTACTTAATAGTGAAGGAGAATTTAGATGAAAAATACAGCACTTAAGGTTTTGTTAATATTGATGCTGTCAATTGCGGCAATGCCTGCCTCTGCCTACCAGGGAGTCAAAGAAACCATGATACTTTCCGGCTACCTTGGTGACGCTTATAGCTTTAACAAAAAAATCCTGAAACATTCATACGAAATGCAGGAGCAGGCCGACCCCTTCACCAACCGGAGACACCGAGCCAGATATCGTTTTGAGCCTTCAGACACTCATGCCCGAAGTATAATGGTACTGGGCCGTAAAATTATATCGAGACTAAAGCTTATTCGTGGTACTCTATACCACTCAGAGGTTCCTAACAAAACTCTTGTTTTTAGACAGCTCATGGATACAGCCGATAGTATGATAACTTTCAGTAAAAGAGCCATCAGAGCAATTTATGACAACAACTATGCTCTTTATCTGGCATCAGCACAGGGTATAGAAAAAGAAGTATTTGCTTTTAACGAACTTCTGGCAAGTCTTGAAAGCGCTATAAACTCTTCAATTTCTGAAGAAAATGCAATGCATGACACCCTTTAAATTATTTTAATCAAACCCGCTTTCGGGTTAATAGAGGTCATCATGAATAGAAAAATAACTAACTTAATTTGCAGCTTACTGATTTTTATGACAGTTTCAATGTTTGCTGCCGACACATGCTCTGCCAGGACTGAGCAACAAAATTTAACCAGCAAAGAACGAGCCGCCGCCATGATTCATGAAGGCCTGAATTATTTAATTCTTGAGCAGAACAAAAAAGCTGAAGAGCTTTTTGTTCAGGCCAAATCGCTCGACCCTTACTCAGAGCAGGCACACAACTTTCTTGGCCTGCTTTATCTTCAGGAAGGCCTTCTTGAAAAAGCAGAAGACATGCTGAGAAAAGCGGTTGCCATCGAACCAATGTATCCGGAAGCCTTAAGGAATCTTGGCAAACTCTACCTGAGACAAGACAGGTTTGACGCCGCCGCCAGATACTTAAAAAGAACCTTGAATATTAATGGGAACCAACCCTATACCTGGTATTTACTTGGAATGTCCCAATATTTCAGCGGGAGAGTAAATCAGGCAATAAAATCTTACGAAACCGCTTTTGCCATGGAACCCAATCTTCCGGTTGAAGCCCACTACAATCTTGGAGTTGCTTACCATGAAGTCGGGAAATTTCTCGATTCGGTAAAGCAATATGAACTGGTACTTAGGCAAAATCCTGAACATATCAACGCCCTCAATAATCTTGGTCTTGTTTATTCAATCCTCGGAGAGAAACAGAGAGCCATAGACCTATTCAATAGAGTTCTGGAAATAGACTCTGAAAACATAAAAGCCAGGATTAACCTGGGAAATGTCTTTTTAAGTACAAAAGACCTTGTAGAGGCCGAAAAAATATATCGCAGTGCGATTTCCCTCAACGCAACCGATATAAGCCCGCGACTCAATCTCGGGGTAGTATATTATGAACGGGGTGATTTCAACCGGGCAAAACAAGAATGGCAAGCGCTTTTAAAAGATAACCCCGACAACATAAGAGTGCTTTCGGTTATGGGTTCAGCTTTTCTCGAGCGCAAAAAATACGATCTTGCCATCGAGATTTTTCGCAAAATGGTAAAGCTTTATCCAGAAAACGGTAGCCTCGCCAACACCCTCGGTTATCTACTTGCCGATCAAAATCGAGAGCTGAACTATGCTCAAATTTTAATTGAAAAAGCCCTCGAGCTTGATAAAATAAACCGGGCTACTTACCTTGATTCACTTGCCTGGGTTCATTATAAAAAAGGCAATTACGACAAAGCTCACCAAATAATTTCAAAATCTCTGGGTATTTTTAAGCTCGCCCACGAGCCTATATCAAGTGAAGTACATTTGCACCTGGGAAAAATTCTGGAAAAGCAGAAAGAATACAAGAAAGCCAAAGAAGCCTATACCGAAGCTATAAAGGCGAATACCGATCTGGATATAATTAAACTTGCTTCTGAAAGCAAAAAACTTCTT
>JBNJGH010000037.1:0-30146 GCA_051747585.1 Candidatus Rifleibacteriota bacterium | reverse complement strand
TTTGCGGCTTATGTTTTTGAGATAAATGGCAAGCTCCAATAATTGCACAATTAAAAACTTCGACCGGCTTAATTAATTCTCTCTTTGTGGCTTTGAGACTTCGTGTGAGAAATTTTCTTTTCTGAAACCAACTGATAGCCGCATACCGAGAATTTCTGAATTACTGATTAAAATTAGACTTTTGTTGGTTTTAACCTTATAATTGCCCTGAATTTAAAAAGGTAAAAATTAATTATGCAAAATGAACTTAACTGGCAGACAGCAGAAAACGAAGAATTTCCGATGAAGCTTACCGAAAAGGGGCTTGATTTTCCTCCCAAAACCGCGGTTTTCTTTTATTTATCAGGCATTGTCGCTGTTTTATCGATGTTCTGGGTGCTGGCTCTTTCTTTAAAACTGATTTATATGGTCCAAGACGACCCGACAATACCCGGATATTACAAAACTATAGCGATTGTTTGTATTGCAATCAGCGTGTTCAGTCTTTTCAGCTTTTACAAGCTTTATATGAACCGGAGAGCCTACCGCAAAAATATTGAAATAGACAATGGCATGGTAAATTATTCTGAAACTACCAGGCAAGGTGCAAACGAGTGGCAGGAAAAACTGAAAAAATATGAAGGTGTATTTTTGAAGCATTATTCTTACCGCGGAGTTAACTCCTGGTATATCGCTCTGGTTCATTCAGACCCTGCGAAAAGCATTCCGATCTTTGCTCCGGATTATGAGTCAAGAGACATAAAAGAAGAAGAAAAAAAACGAATTCTAGCCCAATATGGCAGCAAATTCGGGCTTGTTACTCATTATGAAAGCGAAGAACAAGAAGCAAAGAAAGCTTGATTATGTCAGCAAAAATAATTGATCCGCAAACAAATAAAACCAACTGGAAACCGGGCACACTACTTTCTCCGGTTCCCGCTGTTATGGCCACCTGCCAGGGCAATGACGGCAAAGCAAATATCATAACCATTGCCTGGACCGGCACTATATGCTCAGAGCCACCCATGCTTTCAATTTCTGTACGACCCGACAGATTTTCTTACAATTTAATTAAAGAAAGCGGTCAATTTGTGGTTAACATGCCAGACAAACAAATAGCCCGGGAAACTGATCTCTGCGGGGTTATTTCCGGCCGTAATAAAAACAAGTTTCACGAAACCGGACTCACTCAGGGAAAATCGCTGACCGTAACCCCCCCTTTGATTGTTGAATGCCCGATTAACCTGGAATGTGAAGTAAAACAGGAAATCGAACTTGGCTCGCACTCGATGTTTTTGGCAGAAATCAAACAGATTCAGGTCAGTAAAAACCTCATAGATAAAGAGGGCCGGTTACAAACCGAAAAAGCCAGATTAATAAGTTACGCCCACGGGCATTATTATCAATTAGGCAAAAAGCTTGGTCATTTTGGCTACAGTGTCAGGAAAAAGTGAAAACACAACTGCTGATAATCGGCGGCGGCCCTGCCGGTTTAATGGCTGCAATCAAAGCTGCCGATGCAGGAATAAACTGCATTATTGCCGAATCAATGAAAAAACCGGCACTTAAACTTGGCCTGACCGGCAAAGGGCGCGGCAACATAACCAATAATGCCGACTATAAAGATTTTTTGCAGCATTTCAATAACAGGGGCCGATTTTTAAAAAGTGCTTTTAAGCAATTTTTTAATGCCGATTTGCTGAATTTCATCCATTCAATTGGACTTAAAACCGTTAATGAACGGGGTGGAAGAGTTTTTACCGCCTCAGGAAAAGCTCCGGAAATTTCGAGACGCCTTATAAAAACGGCCACCCAAAAAGGGGTTAAGATTTTAACCGATACCAGAATAGTTAAGCTCGAAACTAAAAATAAATATTGCACTAAAGCCCATACCTCAAACAATAGAATTATAGAAGCCCGGGCGTTTATAATTGCAACCGGAGGCCAATCATATCCACTAACCGGGTCAACCGGTGATGGCTACAAACTGGCAAAAGATCAGGGCCACAAAATTCAAAAAGTTTATCCATCTCTGGTCGCCCTGAAACCTGCTAAAAAGCTACCAGAAACTCTTGAAGGATTGACGTTAAAAAACATCGAAGCATCACTACTGGTAAACGAAAAAAAAGTTCAAAGTCTCATCGGTGAAATGACATTTCTCGACGGATATCTGGCCGGTCCACTTATAATAACTCTGAGTCGTATTGCTGTGCCGGCGATCAAAGAAGGCAAAGAAGTTGAAGTATCGATTGATCTGAAGCCTGCACTTGATCATAAAAAGCTGGATAACCGCATTTTACGCGATCTTGATGATAAAAGTATAAAAACTCTCGACATGCTTTTAAAACGTTTATTCCCCGCTTCTTTATCAGGGCTGTGCTACAATGCCTGCAAGCTGAACCCCTCTGATCTCTGCTCAGAATTCAGGGCCGAAAAAAGAAAAGCTCTACGCAACTGGATTAAAGATTTAAGATTCAAAATAACCGAAGCCGGCCCATGGTCACAGGCCATAGTTACTGCCGGAGGTATTTCCACTGCTGAAATAGACCCTTTGTCCATGAAATCAAAAATCGTTCACAATCTATATTTTGCCGGCGAAGTAATTGATATTGACGCAGATACCGGAGGTTACAATCTTCAAGCTGCCTTTTCTACCGGCTGGCTTGCTGGTAAAAGAGCATCAGAGCATATATTGAGCAAATAACTTTTGTTATTCTTTTAATTCTACCCAGTCACCTTTTCGGTAGATTATAAGAGCAAAAATTGAAGCAGACACATTACTTACAATCATGGGCCACCACAACGCAGTGTAAGGCTTATCAGCCAGAATAGAAGCAGCAGAATTAAAAAATTGCTGAACAATCAAAGGCAAATTTCCGTCTCTACTGCAAAAATAGCCCGAAAGCAGGTAAGCCAGGGGTAATCTAATCAGCCATAATCTTAAAATATCTGCAAACATAACCGGCCTGGTGTGACCACTTCCGTTAAAAACGCCCCAGAACATAAACAAAAAGCCAAAAAACCAAAGCGCAATAGAGTTAATCTTAAGCATTTCGTTAATAAGCTTTACAGCTTCGGGATCGCTGATAAAAAAAGACGAAACCAGATTCCCTTTAAAATAAAGAAAGAAAGTCCCAATTGTCATTATGGTAGTCGACAAACCCATAGCAACATAAAATGATTTTCGCGCCCGATCCGGCTGCCCTGCTCCAAGATTTTGCCCAACTATGCCTGCAAGGGCATTGCTTATGCCCATGGGAGGCATCATTATAAAAGAAACAAATCTATGACCAATTGCGTGCGCAGACATTACCGTAGTTCCGAATGAGTTCACCAAACCCTGCATTACTACAAAACCCAGTGAAGTCGTTGTTTGAGCCATCGAAGATGGTATTGCCACTTTAAGCACCAACCTGATGCTGCCAAATACCGGTTTGAAATCTGCCAACCCCGGAATAAAAGTTCGGTATCTTTTGTACATATAAATTGAAGCCATAACCACCGTAAGGGTTCTAGCCAAAAGTGTTGCCAGGCCTGCTCCACGAACTCCCATTTCGGGAAAACCTCCCAGCCCGTAAATTAAAATCGGATCCAGCACAACATTTATCAGCAACGAGATACAATTGATCGCCATGGGGGAAATCGTATCTCCCATTGCAATCGCAAAACTCTGATAATTAAAAAAAACGAAAAGCATCATGATTCCGGATAAAATAAGACGGGTGTAGTCAAAAGCCCTGTCCAGAATTTCTGCCGGAGTATCGATGAGCCGCAACATTGGCATAATGCCAAAAGCCACCATTAAACCTAAAAAACTTAAAAACAATGCACTTAACAGCCAGGTTTGTCCTAGAATATGTTTTATGCGCTCAATGTCGCCGCGTCCTTTATAGCGGGAAACCAGAGCTGTTGTAGCTACAGCAAGCCCCTGCCCCAGTGAAATAAACAAAAATATCATTGGAAAAGCCAGACCCGTTACTGCTACTGCCTGGGTCGAACCTTTTTCCATCTGGCCGAGGAAAAAAGTATCGGTTAAATTATAAAAAACCTGGATGAAGTTTGAAAACATTATAGGAACGGCCATGGCAATAAGATTAAAAAGCAAACTGCCAGAAGTCAGATCGCGCCCCTGTTTCATTAGCCATCCCTTTCTATTGACAAACTTTTTTTTACAAATACTTTTTATAGAGATTAGATACTATCATTTTAAGAGGATTTATTCCCGCAAAACCTTTACTAATTAGCAGGCAAATTGGCAAATTGCTAAAAAAAAAGGCCCCTGGGCTGAAATGCCAGGGGCAAAGTGAGAGGATCTTTTGAGAGGATACGTGAAGTCGCGCGGGGACGCGACTAAGCGTAAATACAAAGGCTCAATTATAAAAAATCTGAACTATGCTGTTTGTAAAGCTATCAACAATTGCTGCAAATACTTCGCAACAATTGCTGCTGCGAGGTTAGAATAATTGAACCCATTGTTATCAAAGAACGACAGTTTTTATTGAAGCAACAAGCGTGCCAACTTTAGATTTTCCACTTTAAGCTTTTTTCAATGCAGATACAGTATTTTTTAGGTGTGTTTTTTTCACCTGTGTTTTTTTCACACACACAATTATTGCGAAAATAGCACAATAATGTTTTTTACCGGCTGATAACCATTGCACCGAGAATTGCCGGAGACGCTGTTGAATTTAAGCCTGAAAGAATGTATACTGTGTACCTTCAGGACACCGACTGATTTGCAGTTCGAACCCTGTTGAACAAAATTTTAACGGGCCGTATTCCGGCTACCGTAGCGAAGAGAATTTGGATTAATGGATCAACTAATATACGCCTTTTCTAAAGAAAAAATGATTTCATTAACATACGTTAATGTTACCGATGCCGCAAAAGAACTTGAACGAAAACACTTATCCGGCCCTACTGCCGGCAGATTTCTTGCAGAAGCCCTGGCAGCAGTGGCCATAATGTCATCAGACCTGGGTAATAAAGACGAAAAGCTTGCCCTGCAAGCTCAGGTCAGCGGCCCCATGGGTGGCTGCTTTGTAGATGTTTCCCGAACCGGAAATTTAAGAGGCTACACTAACGCCAAGATTTTGAACCAATATGACAGCAAAGAAAACGCCCCACTTACAGCACCCCTTGGCGACAGTGGCTCGCTCACTTTTACCCATTCGACCCGTCGGGGTGTAATATCCCAGAAACAGATAGCCTGCAGCCCGATGTGTTTACAACAGGGTCTGGCACGATATTTCAATGATCTGCAGCAGAAACCGACTGCAATCGAAATCAGTGCCACAAGCAGGGATCACCAACTGCACAATGCTGTAGGCCTTCGTATGAGCAGAATGCCTGAAGGTAAAGCAGAAGACTTTGTACCTCTTCTCGAAAGATTCAACGATAAAACCATCAAACAGGCTTTGAAACAATCGATAGATATTATGGTTTTAAGTGAACTACTGGGTTTAAATGATCTGGAAGTTATGGAACAAAGAGTTTTATCTGCCGAGTGCACCTGCAGCCGCGAAAAGGTGCTCTACTCAATATCCTGCCTGCCGATAAGTGATCTGGAAGAAATTATCGAAAACAAGGAAAAACCGGAAGTTTATTGCCATTTTTGCAGTAAACTTTACCAGATATCAACAGAAGAAGTTGCACGACTTCTAAGAGAAAAAACAGGTAACGACACAAATGAAGGATAATAGAATTCCACTCACTCCCGGTTCATGGCCTTCTGCTTTAACGCCCGAAAAGATGGTAGAAAAAGCAAACCGGCCGGTTGAAATCTTACAATTAAAAGAAAAGCTTTTCATTTTAGAGGCAAGACCATCAGAAAAAGGCCGAAACACCCTCGTTTGCCTGGATAACGATGTAACCGAAGAAGTTCTTCCATCTCGTTTCAACATCAGATCCAGGGTACACGAATATGGTGGATTATGTATTGCCTCAGACCAGTCAAATTATTTTTACTTCACTGAATTCAGTGATCAACAAATTTATCGTCTTTCCCTGGACGGAACGGTTACAAAATTAACCAATGAGCCTTCTTACCGTTTTGCAGATTTCAACATTGACCCAAAACGTAATCTTCTTTTTGCAGTAATGGAAGATCATAGTAAAAGTGATCTTAATCCAGAAAACTCGATTGTTAAAATTAATCTGGAAAATGGAAAAGTCAGCAAAATAATTGCGGGCAATGATTTTTATTCCAGCCCCCGAATTTCACCCGATGGGCAAGAGCTGGCATACATTACCTGGAACCACCCACAAATGCCATGGGACGGTACAGAACTACACACTGCTCTTGTCGCTGATGAAGGCAACATAAAATCCAGCAAAAAAATAAGCGGATGCAGTAATGAATCCGTATGCCGGCCTCAATGGCACAATAAAAGTTTATTCTATATTTCTGATAAAAATGGCTGGTGGAACATTTTTAAATATGAAAACGAGAAAAGTTCACTCGTTTTTAACAAAGACGCAGATTTTTCAGGGCCACCCTGGTCTTTTGCAAAAGAGCCTTACCAAATTCTGGATGATGACAGAATTTTTGTTACCTGGACAGAAGACGCCTGCTGGCATGCAGGTATAATTAATATGCAGTCTGAAGCCCTGGAAAACCTTAATTTTCCTTATCAGCTCTATTCTTCTATTACATTGAACAAAGATCATATATATTTTATCGGTGCAGGTTACAAAACCAGGGCCGAAGTTGTTCAATTCGACTATAATTCATCTAATCTGCAGGTTTTATTTGGATCTTCTGAAATACCTGTAGCCAAAAGCTTTATTTCGAAACCGGAATCCATCTATTTCGAAGTAGCAAAAAACCAGAAAGCCCATGCATTTTATTACCCTCCTGCTAACCCCGATTACAAAATTCCGGAAAACGAAAAACCTCCTTTGCTGGTCTGCAGCCATGGTGGCCCTACAGGCTGCAGTAACCCAACCTTGAGACTCGACATTCAATTCTGGACCACCAGAGGCTTTGCTGTTCTAGATGTAAATTACAGTGGCAGCACAGGATTTGGCAGAGCATATCGTGACCGCCTTAAAGGAAGCTGGGGTATTATCGATGTAAGAGATTGTGAAAAGGGTGCACTGTATCTGAAAAACGAAGGACTTGTCGACAGCAATAAAATTGCGATCAGAGGCGGTAGCGCCGGAGGGTATACTACCCTTTGTGCCCTGACCTTTACCGACACATTTAAAGCCGGAGCAAGCCATTTTGGCTTGAGTGATCTCGAAATTCTGGCAAAAGAAACACATAAATTTGAATCGAGATATATGGATAATTTGATTGGCCCCTACCCTGAAAAAGCTGAAATCTATAAAAACCGATCGCCGATCAATTTTCCAGAAAAACTTTCATGCCCGGTTATTTTCTTTCAGGGGCTGGATGACAAAGTTGTTCCGCCAAACCAGGCCGAAGAACTCTACAAAATTCTTAAAAAGAAAAAAATTCCCACCTGCTATGTCACCTATGAAGGTGAAGGTCATGGGTTTAGACAGGCAGAGAATATTAAACATTCTTTAAAAAGTGAACTTTATTTTTACTGTCGTATATTCAAGCTGAAATATCCGGACAATTCAAAACCGGTAGAAATTGATAATCTGAAAAATTAAAAATCAAGGTATTTGATATCTGGATCTTTTTGATCCCCCTGATCATCGCTTTTTAATTCAACTCCATCAAGCAAGCCTGCATCATCATTCTCTGGTTCAGGCTGCGGCTGAGGTTTTGGCGATGATTGGCCAGGTTGCTGTTGTTGCTTCGGCTGCTGAGGTGGCCGAGGCGGTTGCATTTCTTCCCGACCCTTATTTTGATTCATATAAGATGGCGGCTGTGGTTGATTAAACCCAGTTGCGCCATGCGCACTCGATGGCGGGGGCGGTGGAAAAACCCCTTCTTGTTGAGCGGCAACCCATTCAGAAAAATCAAGCTTTTGATTTTGATTTTTATCAAATTGATCTAGAATCGAAGCAAACAAACCCGGCTGATGCTGGGCAAATCCTGACATATTTTTCTGATGTTCAGCTTCAAGCAATTCCATTTCATCTTCATCCAGATTTCCATTACCGTTTTTATCAAATTTTTTAAGTAAATCTTTTTGCATTTTTTGCTCATGCAAAAGCTGCCCAATTTCGCTATTATCGATCTTATTATTATTATTTCTGTCAAACTTTTTAAGAATTACCTGATATTTCTGAGGATTTTTTTCTTTTAATCTTTCAATTTTTTGAGCTGTTTTAGAAAAGGCGGTATTCTTTTCCGGTTGCATATGTGGCCTATTATCGGAAGGTTTTTCTGGCGAATCCGGCCTGTTAAAGCCTTTCATTTTTTCTTTTCGGGCTTTCATTCTTTCTTTCATGTCAAGAAAGCCATCATTATTTTCATCGTATTTTTCAAGCATTTTGGCAGAGTTATCTTTGGGCGATTTTCCCTGAAATTTTTTAAATCTTCCGCCAGGATTCATTTGGGCGTTTAATTGCCCCACAAGCAAAAAAACTGATAAAACCGTAAAAAATCTTTTCACCTTAAACCTCCATATTTTTTAAAAACCACTAAATCAAGGTAAAGAGGGCCTGACCTTTATAATCTTCGCCTTTTTTATTGTTACAGTCCCACTTGAGGCCTTCGAGGGCTTGCTAACACAATGGGCAAAGGTATAGTTTACAGGCACCACGCCCGCATTTCTGGCTTTGCTGTAATATGCCGCCACTGCTGCCGCCTTCTCAATCTGTGATTTGCCAGGTTTAATCTTATCTTTTGAGCGTAACAATACATGACTGCCCGGCATTCCTTTGATATGGAACCACAAATCATTTTTGCCGGCCACTTTCATACTGATAAAATCATTATCTTTGCTGGTTTTACCTGCAATTACGATAAAGGAATCGTCCAGTTCATATATATATGCCCTCGAAATGATACTTTCAATTTCTGTTATCATATAGTAATTTTAACACCTGAATTGAATGCATATAAACAGAATTTTTATTTAATTACAGCTAAATTTTTTCTTTTGTTAAATTGGCAAGGAGAAACCATGAAAATCGTATCATTTAACGTTAATGGAATAAGAGCAAGATTACATCAACTTGAAGAATTAACCAAAAAGCACAGCCCTGACATAATTGGAATTCAGGAAACCAAAGTCGTAGATGATTCGTTTCCCCTGCCGGCAGTAAACAAGCTGGGTTATCATTGCGAAATTTTTGGACAAAAAGGCCATTATGGGGTTGCCCTGTTGTCAAAGCAGAAGCCGATAAAGGTGCAAAAAGGTTTTGAAACAGATGAACCCGCAGCCCAGCGCCGTATGATTGCAGCCACTTATCTTGATTCCAATAAAAACCCTATTACCGTTATAAATGGTTATTTTCCTCAAGGCGAGAGCAGAGATCATCCGTTAAAGTTTCCGGCAAAAAGAAAATTTTAT
This sequence comes from Candidatus Rifleibacteriota bacterium, assembly GCA_051747585.1. Classification (GTDB taxonomy): domain Bacteria; phylum Muiribacteriota; class Ozemobacteria; order Ozemobacterales; family Ozemobacteraceae; genus DYKG01. The sequence continues at coordinate 20,730 of JBNJGH010000037.1, read as the reverse complement.
GCAGATCTGCTCGAATATCTAAACAAAAATTTCAGCCAGAAAGACAATTTTATTATCCTGGGAGATATGAATGTCGCACCCACTGATCTGGATGTGGGAATTGGAGAAAAAAACGCGAAAAGATGGTTAAAAAATGGCAAATGCTGTTTTCTGCCCGAAGAAAGAGGATGGCTCGACAAAATAGTCAAATGGGGTACCTACGATCTTTACCGAGAGCAATTTCCCGAGTCAACTGAATATTACAGCTGGTTTGACTACCGCAGCAAAGGCTTTGATGACAACCCCAAAAGAGGGTTGCGCATCGACCTTTTACTGGGCAGCCAACCTGTTTTAAAACGCTGCAAGCAGGCGGGAATCGATTATGAGATACGCGCAATGGAAAAACCTTCAGATCACGCTCCTGCCTGGGTTGAGCTCGATTAACTACCAGATTGTTTCAAGACCCACGGCAATATTTCTTGGTGGAGCATAAACAGCCGGCAAACCGATTGCGTGGCCGTCAATCTCGATTTCTTCGTCGGTCAGATTATTAAGATTTACGAATAAGCTTGAGCGATCGGTAAGCCGCCTTTTATAGCTTAAATCGATTTTGGTTGCAGCACCCAGCTCTGTATTTTTACCTGCCCCGGGGATTCCTTTTGGCGGCATGGCATAATAAGGCGAAGGCCCAAGACGTTCTATAAACAACGCAGCACTGTCTTTATCCTTTTCCCAGTTAATGGCGCTTGTCAGCTTATAGTTTCTCTTAAAATCCACTCTCTGTCCATTAGAAGTATTATCAGCATCAACAATCCTGGTGTATGCAACCCAGAAATTCAGGTTTTCATTGATTTTACCATTCAGACGGCTTTCCCAGCCATTGAGATCTACATTGTCAAGGTTTTCCCAGATTACTAATGGGTTAGGTGCCGGCAAGCCTGTTCTGCTTCTGTTCATGTAATCGGTAATAATAGATTTGAAGTAGCCTACAGAAAAATCGTAATTTTCGGCAAATGCCCATTTCCAATGCATTTCTATATTTTTTGCTCTCTCGGGCTTGATATTAATATTACCCGACAGCGGAACCGAGTAAACCCATTTACCTGTAATCGGGTCTTTAAATACCCTATGCTGCATATAAAGTTCTCTGACAGTTGGAAAACGGTTTGCCTCGCCACCACTCAGAACGAAAGTATGATTGGAGTCCGGCTGATATTCTGTTGCTACAGACCAGCTGTTTTCGGTCCCGGATTCCGAGTGGTTATCGCTTCTATAGGTCATTTGTAATGCAAATTTATCATTTGCTTCATAACGATTGCTGATAAAGCCACCTTTGATGGTTTCATCCTGTCTGCCACCGGCAAGAGCCGGGGTAGTACAATCACTCACCTGTTGAGTCACCCCCATAGAAAGGCGATTCTTATCGTTTAGATCGAGATTATATAAAATTTCACTGCCAGATCTGTACTGCGACATCTCACTTTTATTCAGAACTCTAGTGTAGGTATTATCCGAATAATCAGTCATATCGGAAAAATCATCGTTTCTGAAAAACCTGAAAGTAAACTGCTGACCATTTTTTAGATCCCGTTGCAAAATGATGTCTGCATGAGAAGTATTCCAGGAATCCCAGTTTTGGAATGGCCCCGCAGGATCACCACGGTCAGGCAATTCATAAGATGAATTCAAATTCCACCAACTTAATTTCAACTTATATTCATTGTTCAACTGAATCTGCCCACGGTACATAAAGCTTGTGGCGTCAAAATCACTGTGTTCCTGGTAACGGTGCCCTTCGTCAGTAAAAAGTCCAAAAAGATGCATGTTATTTTCGTCTTCGCTTACATAGCCATAGGTAGCTTCTTTACGAATATTACCGGACTCACCATACTCAAACCGAGTTCTAAAACCTTCAAGATCAATTGCATCGGGCATTTTTAAATTTAACGCCCCCCCAAGTGTGTTGGGCCCATAAACAATAGCTTCATTTGATTTGGTCAAAGAAACACCTGAAAAACTGTGCAAAGGTAGAAAAGTAAGACTATTGAAGTTCCCCCAGGAAGTATTGATCGGTGTTCCATTGAGCATTACCAGAGTTGAATAATTTGGGAACCCCCTGACCTCAGGCACGAGAGTCATACCCCTGGAATAAGAAACAAGATCAACCGATGGATTTAACTCAATCAAATCATTAGCACTTTTAGTATGACGTAGTCGCATAGAATCACTGGAAATATTTTCCGAAATTCCGGGGAACCATAAATCTAACTGACTACGTTCAGCGTCAATGTTTATTGCATTCAGCGAGAATGTTGCTGCCGAAGCAATACTGGCAAGACTTAGCAATAAAATAATAAAACAAGCTTTTTTCATACTACCTCCAAACAATACTTAACACAACTATATGTGCAAATCTTAACTCTGTACATTTCCTGAGTCAATTAAATTATTAGAGACATATTTTCAAATTTGCTTTTTAGTTGTATTATAAAACATATAAATACAAAAACACTGACTCCAAAGTCTGCAACTTACTGAGAGGCCAAATTTGAATAAAAAAATTGTTTTTCTCCTGATTGTTTTAATTCTCCCCTGGTCAGAATTATACAGCGGCCAGAAACTTTCCGAAAACCATTCAACAACTTCTTACGAAGCATCTGAGGGGCTATTTTTACATCACCTGAAAAAATTTATTGAAGTTATCGCTCAAAATTCCACTAATTACAAATTAGACATTAAAGCCGGTCTGGAAGCGGGAAAAAAGCCGAAAGATAAAATGTCTGCAAAGCATAGACTTCACATAACAATTACAAGAACAGGCTCTGAAACCATAGGAATACGATTGCTCAATTCATGGCATGACGTTGGAATATTACGAAATGCAGCTACATCAGAAATAATTTTACCCGAAGCAGGAATCAAATTTAAAGGCAAAGGCAAGCTGAATGATCAGAAAGACACCTTAAACCCTTCAACCCTTATAAATCGGCTTTTTACTGCTGAAACCTCTCTTTCTTCTGCTCTAACTCTTATTAACTCAGATTATTCTATTTTGCTTATAAAGAATTTGCTCTTACCTGATCTGACACAAGTAAGAGAAACTCAGAAAAACAATGACAAGCTGATATTTAAAGCAGGAAAATCGTTCAAGATAGAAATTAAAAGAAAAGCTTCTTCTGATTTGCATTTTAAATTAAAAACAGACCGCCTGTTTTTAAATCATTTTAATTATGTTGAAGCAACTATAAAAAAAGGAGACTTTTCTGATGGTTTGCATTTCTGGCCTGACAAGAAGCTTAAAGAAGTTCCGGTAAATAGACATGAACTCGAAAAAATGGTTTTTCGGGCTTGTAAAAGATTTCTGGCAATTCGATTCCCCGGTGCAATTATCAGGCCGCAGGCAAAAAAAGTTCCGAACGGCGAACTGCGATATCAAGATGGCCAATGCCTGGTGCTGCTCTCCGGCAATCCTGAAGAAATCGGCAAGGCACATGGTCTGCTGCTAGGGCAGTGGGCCCAACAGGTAGTCGATTCAACTCTTTATCTTGTCGGACTTTTTGAAACTATTTCACAGGGAAAGTGGTTTTTAACAGAATTAGATAATGCCTGGTCTAGACTCAGTCCACACATTCCGTCTTCCCACAAAAGCGAAATCGAAGCTCTGGCCTCATCATGCCCCGAAATTTCGCTCAGAGAACTAAGATTATCTAATATTTTCCCAGAGTATTTTCACTGTTCCGGGTTCGCTTTATTTGGCCGTGCTACTGACGACGGTCTACTGTATCACGGGCGTATTCTTGATTACATGACCGAAATCGGCTTACAGAATAATGCCGTCGCTTTTGTAATAAAACCTGATAATAAAATTGCTTTTTTTTCGCCCGGCTTTGCTGGTATTACCGGCCCGGTTAGCGGTATGAATGAAAAGCAGATATCCATTGGAGAAATGGGCGGCAGAGGAAGATATCAATGGGATGGAGTTCCAATGTCGATTCTGATGCGACGAGCCCTTGAAGAGTGCAACAGCCTCGAGCAGGTTAAAAACTTATGGCAGAATAACCCCAGAACCTGCGAATACTTTTATGTTTTTGCTGATGGAAAAATTCCAGATGCAGTTGCCGTAAGAGCTACCTCTGACAGCATTGTATTTCTAAATGCCGGACAATCGCATCATTTTCTCGGCAAAGGCATAGAAGATACCGTAATTTTATCAGCCGGAAATCGTCTTAAACTACTGCGCAAAAGAATTTCAGAAAATTACGGTACTTTTAACGCTTCATCTGCAATGCGCCTCATGGATCGGCCGGTAGCAATGAAAAGCAACCTTAGAAATGTTCTTTTCATACCCCAGCTTCTTAAAATTTTCATATCAGTAGCAACTCCTAATGAGCCTGCCGCTCAAAAGCCTTATGTTGAATACGATTTTGAAAAACTTTTAAAGCAACTACAATAATTTGCCATGAAATTATTTTTTTACTGACAGATAATTTAGTAATTTAAGAAAATTTTCAAGCAGATCTGCCTGAATTTATTCTTCAACAAGCTTTTTCAATACCAACGCATTTTCTACAGCATATCCGTGGGCGTCATTATTAAAGTAAACATACACATCTAATCCTTGATCACAGTAAATATTGATTTTTCTGGCAATCTCATCCAGAAACTGCCTACTGTAACTGCCATCATAATGATCTCCATGAAATCGCATATAAACGAAATCAGCCGTGACTTCGACGGGATGGTCTGCCAGCATATCATGCAAACATAAAGCTACCCCATGCTGCTTCAACAATTGAAAAATTTCTGCACATAACCAGCTTTTGTTACGGAATTCCATCACCCAGCGAAAATTCTTCGGAGCCACCTCGAGAAAATGATTAAGCCTTTCAAAGTTCTTTTTCCAGTTAGGCTTGAGTTGTACCAATATTGGCCCAAGATTCTTTTTTAAATGCACGGCAGCATCAATAAATTTACCAATAGTGCTTTCAGGCTCCTTTAAGCATTTAAGGTGTGACCCGTAGCGGTTAAATTTAAGACTATAACAAAAATTTTCAGGTGCGCTTCTGCGCCATTCAACAAATCTCTCATCTGGCGGAAGCTGATAAAAAGTATTGTTAATTTCTACCGTATCGAAGCTTTTGCAATAATAAGCAAACCATTCACTTGTGGGCATTTTCTCAGGATAAAAGACCTTTTTCCAATGATTATAATGAAAACCTGAAGTTCCTATATATGCTTTTCCCCTGTCTGCCTTCGCCAAATACTTTCTCTCCCGTGATTTTAAATCTTTCTTTTCAAAGTGTAACATTTTACAACTATTTTGCGAAATTGATGTCGCAGGAGGCTTGACTCTCGGGCTTCCGTTTTTATATTTATCTGGTCCCTTAATTTTATTTACAATTTTAATTTAATCGGATTTTAAGCAAGAAATGGAGAAAATATGACTGAAGAAACTTCTGGCAAACTTGTCAACATTGGGTTACTTATCTTACGACTTGGACTTGGCATTATAATGATGATCCACGGTGTACCCAAATTATCCGGTGGAGTTGAGTTGTGGCAAAAGGTAGGCGGTGCAATGGGAGTTTTTGGAATAAATTTCGCACCGGCATTCTGGGGCTTTATGGCTGCATTCTCAGAAACTGCAGGAGGCCTGTTTTTGCTCCTGGGAATTGGGGTAAGAATTTTTGCAGCTTTGCTTTCTTTTACAATGCTGGTGGCCTTTCTTATGCATGCCGGAAAAGGAGATCCTTTTAACGTTTACAGTCATGCCTTGTCTCTTGCGATAGTTTTTTTATCACTTATTTTCACCGGTGGCGGAAGTCTGAGCATAGGTGCTAAAATAAAAGCATTAGCAGGGCGCTGGTATCAATAGTGCTGCACTTTAACCCAAATTTCCACACTTGGAAATCTGCACTTGAAAAAGAGTTAGAAAAGAACATTAGTACTTTTCTTAAAAGACCATCTTTTGCCAGGGTTTCTAATAAAATAAAGAGCAGAATTCTTGAGTTTGCCTTATCTGGCGGCAAGCGTCTTCGTCCTCGGCTGTTTTTAATTGCTAATTCAGCTTACAAACCACTGGAAAAAAGCACCCAATTGTCTGCTGCTGCAGGAATCGAATTATTTCATCTATTTGCTCTGATTCATGACGACCTTATAGATGGAAGCCCTCAAAGGCGTGGCCAACCTTCTTTACATGAACTTCTAAGAATAAAACCCGGCGAAGCAGGGGTAAGAGATGGTCGCTCTCTTGCTTTAATAACCGGAGACCTTATTTTTACCCGGGCCTGTAAAACCTTCGCCGATCTGCAGCTATCGGATGCACTTAAAAACCGTGCCCTGAATCTTTTGCTGGATGTTGCCTTAACAACGGGCGGAGGAGCCTTAACCGAAGTAAGTCTTCGCGATTGCCCCACACATGATTCGGCCATTACCAGAAAACTTCATTGCCACAAAACCGCTGAATACTCTTTCTCTATTCCCCTCGTAATAGGTGGACTTTTAGGTAACTGCGAAACCTCGGAAGAAAAAAAGCTTTTTGAACTTGGGCACATTCTTGGCAAGGCCTATCAGATAAAAGACGATCTTGAAGACCTTGAAGCCCTGTTAAATGGTAACGACAAAAGTGAAGAAGCCCGACGCGATGTTTTTCAAAACCTCCCCTTCGTAATTGGTCTGGAATCAAACCGAAATGAAGAATTTACCGATTGTTGGAACAGTTATATGAAAAATCCATGCAGCAAAAATTCTAAAAATGTTATGCAGATGCTTCACGACTGTAATGCCTTTGCTTCTGCCAGAAAAGAAATGCAAGAGCTATTTTTCAGTGCAGAAAAACAAATTACAGATCTTGATATTGAAACAGCTGACAAAGAAAACATAATCGTTTTCTTGAAGAAGCTGTTTTAAATACCGGTTTCGTTCAGTCAGCAATCGCCAACTCAGTAAAAATGAACAAAAACTCATCAGCGGTCAGGAAAATTCGAGATAATGTTAAAACAGTTCATTAGAGCGTTAAGACTGCCATTTACTTCAGCCTGTCTTTTGCCTTTTTTATTTGCTTTTGTTAGAAGTTCTAAGAATATTGATCCTGTTTTATTAATTCTTGGCGCAATTACGGTAACTGCTACCCATCTTTCGGCCAATTTAATTAATGATGCAGCGGACTCAAAAACCGGCGTAGATAATCTTGATGAAAACTATTACGGCTTCTTTGGCGGCTCAAAGCTTATTCAGGAAGGGAAACTTTCGGTAAGCTGGTATTACAAAGCCGCCGTAATTTCTGCAATCTGTTCAGCAGCTTGCCTTTTGACAATATCAATTTTGATTAATCGATGGGAAACACCATTTTTGTATCTTCTGGTATTGGCGTTTGCCTGGCAGTATTCATGTAAACCTCTGGCTTTAGCTTATCGAGGCCTGGGTGAAATAACAGTTTTTATTTTATTTGGACCGATCTGCATAGCAGGTGGATCATTTTTTGCAGGCACAGGCTACCCTGACATTGAATTACTGATTATTTCAACCATTTTCGGTTTTTTAACCAGCGGCATTCTTGTTGCAAACGAAATTCCTGATGCAGAAACAGATGCAAAAGGTGGCAAAAATACACTCGTGGTTAAAACAGGCGCTGAAAAAGGATGGATACTTTTTGTAATTCTTGAATTAATGGCCTGGGCAACCATTCTATATTGTGCACATCAAAATTATATTTCCAAGACAGCTGCAGGATTTGCTTTTCTTGGGTTTCCACTTACTTTTTTTGCAGCATTTATTTTAAAAAAATACTATGACAAAAAAGACAAATTGACTATTTCTTCTAAACTGGCGATTAGCGTACAGCTGTTGGTAGGGCTTGCTTTACTTCTTGAAGAAATCTATTTGATATATAACCGACATTAATAAACAAATGAAAAATAACTGTGGATTTACTGTTATGATTAATAAGATAGATAGAAAGAGAGGCATAAATGAGTAAAATTATAATTATAGGCGGTGGCTTTGCAGGACTTGCAGCAGCCGAATATCTGGCAACAAGTCATAAAACTCACCAGACAACCCTTATAGATAAAAAGGATTCGAGCCAGTTTCTGCCGATGTTGCCTGACATAGTCGGTCAGTCTCTGAATCCTGAAGCACTTGCATATCCGCTTAAAGAAGCCGCAAAACGCTGGAATTTTGATTTTTTACAGGAAAAGGTCATAAAAATAGATTTAAGAGAAAAAGTGGTTCATACAGAATCAAAAAAAATTCCTTACGATGGCTTAATAATTTGTGGCGGAAGCAAAACAAATCTGAGCCCATGCAAAAGTTGGGTGAAGCCGCCATATAAGCTTGATTCAATCGAAAATGCACTTGAAGTAAGAAAGCTGGTAGAAAGTTCAACCCAAAAGCGTTTCATTGTTTGTGGTGGCGGCTATACCGGTGTAGAACTTGCTTCAAATATTGATAATTTTCTCAAAAAAATTGGCTTAAAAAGAAAAGTTACAATTGTAGAAAGAGGCTCGTCGCTTTGCAGTGCATTGCCTCCCAGACAAATTGCTTTTATAGAAAAAGAGGTAAGAAAAGCCGGAATTGAGGTGAAAACCCAAACCTCAATGACAGGCTTCGATGGAAACAAAGTCAGCTTGTCTGATGGCACTGATTACGATAACGCCCTGGCGTTGTGGGCAGCAGGCGTATGCACCGATGACTTTATCCGGCAACTGTCGTTCAACAAAGATTCGCAAGGGCGTCTCGAAGTAGATGAATGTCTGCAGCTTGGCAACGGTGTATTTGCTGCCGGTGACGCTGCCGGTTTCAAATACAAGAATAAAAAGTTAAGAATGGGTGTTCAATTTTCCCTGTCTGAGGGACAAAAAGCCGCCGAGAATTTGCTCAGACACCTTGACAAAAAAGCACTCAAACCTTTTTATCCTCTTGATCCGGGTTGGGTAGTGCCCCTTGCTAACAAACGTGGCTGCGGCACCATACTCGGAGTTCAAATGTTTGGACGTATTCCCTATTTCCTTCATATGCTGGTCTGTTTGGGCCGCTCCGTAGGATTAAAAAACCGATACAAACTGGTTGAACACTTCTGGAAATAAGGTTGCTTCTTCGCGATGCTCATCGCAATGACAATTTGGGGCTGTCATTATATATTGGTGGTTGAGCGGAGTCGAAACCACCAATGGATGGTTACAGAGTCCCTTCGACTCCGCTCAAGGACCGCACGGGCTGTCATTGGGAGCGAAGCGCTTGTGCTGAGCGGTGTCGAAGCAAAGCAATCTAAATGTCTTGAAAGAGTTATTATAAACAAATGGAGAATTACTGAACTTAATCTGCTGAGGTTGATCAAATATTGCTTTAATCCTATAATTTACAACTATATTGTCATTATTGGAGAATAATTTAATGAATTTTCAAAGAATTAAAAATATCCTGATGTTGTTCATTCTGCTTATTTCAGTTTGCTCGCGGGCGCAGACATTACCTGAGCCTGCCAACAGAGAAATAGAAGCAGATAAGCAGCTGTACAAACATCGAAGAACTGTAGCATTTACTTCCAGGCTTAATCCACTGTCGGCCTCTCAAAAAGTGGAAAAAAAGAAATTTTTTGAAGCAATGGCTCAGAACAAAGTCTATAACCCGGTTTTTTCTTTTAAACCAATTCCGGATAAATTACGCAATTTTTACTTTGCAGATGTTGAATTGCCTCAGGAAGGCTTTTACTCAGAAATACTGAAGTCTTACCTTGAACTTCTTAAAACCAAGGCTGCAATAATTCTCACCTCTGATCCAGATGAGTTCAGCCGACTTTGTTGCGAACTATACCCTGCACCTGAACCGGAACTGATTCTTGAAGCGCATAAAATTTTAAGAGAAGTAAAAGTTACAGAATACGAAAAAACTCTTTCTCCACTCGATCTAAAAAAGATCCTGGAAAAAGCGCTGCAGGATTACAATCTCAACGAATGGAAAATTAAAATCTATGAAAACATGGGGGCACGAGCCTCGGTCTTACCCGGCTCGCGAAAAGTAAAAATTAACGGTAACAGCAGATTTTCTAAAAGAGATGCAAAACGCCTGATTCTGCACGAAATAGGCGTGCATGCCATCCGCGCCCAGAACGGCAGAAAATACCCTTTAAAAATGTTTTCTACCGGCTTGCCCGGTTATTTAAAAACTGAAGAAGGTCTTGCTGTTTATAACGAATTTAAAAATGGGATAAAAGACGGCCTGCCACTTTTTGCTCTACGCGTTCTTGGTGTTCACTGGGCCTTAAAACATTCATTTTTTAGAACGTTTAAGCTCTTACGTCAAATGGGTGCAGACAAAGAAGTGGCATGGCGGATTACGGTAAGATGTAAACGGGGATTAAAATATTCAGCAGACGCTGGTGCATACACAAAGGATGCTTCTTACTTAAGAGGATTAATGATTATTCGAGAAGCTGTAAGAAAAGATCCTTCGTTATTTGATAAACTACTCAAAGGTGGAAAAATAGGTATAGAACATCTGAAACCATTAAACTTATAGGTAGGTTCGCTAACATTTTCGTTTTTATTCTTTAATGTCACCTGATTTCAACAAAGAATATTTGGTGACAAGAGGCCCTATAAGCTCATTAATTATTGTCGCTCCCATTACAGTTGCAAGAAGTAAATCAGAAATTTCTAAAAAACCTTTCTGCTTGTAAATACTTAAAACAAGACCTATAGCAATACCGGCCTGGGGAAGCAAACTTGGCCCGGTATATTTCTTTACATTTTTACTCGCATTTACGATCCTGCCACCGATCGCAGCGCCGGCAAACTTTCCTAATGCCCGAAAAACAACAAAGAATAAAATCAGCAAAGCAGTCTGAGGAATCGCTCTTATATTAAGGTGCAAGCCACTCAGGAGAAAGAAAAAAAGAAAAATCAATTCTTCTGTATATCGACGCAAAATTTTAAAAATCAGCTTATGCTTACTACATTTGTTTACTACTACTATGCCCATGACCATATAAGCCATCAGCTTATCAACCTCAAACAGGCTGGCCAGACCTGCACATAAAATTATTAAAGAAAAGATAATAACAAACCACTGCCCGTCTCCCTCAAGCTTTAGAAAGCGACCTATCATTATAAAAGCAAAACCAATTCCTGCCCCAACTGCAACAGCACCACCAACTTCAAAAAGTGAATAGAGCAGCGAACTGCCAAACAGTTGTCCACCTGCTTCAATTGATGTAAAAACTGACATGACTGCAATAGTAAGACTGAATAGCACAATTCCCAGAACATCATCCAGGGCCACAACCCCAAGTATTGTATCGCTGACTTCGCCTCTGGCCTTATATTCATGGATTACAGCAAGAATTGCAGCAGGAGCAGTTGGCGAAGACATAGCTCCCAGCAATAAAGAAAACAACCAAAGTTGCATATGAGTATCAAAGACAGTGGAGTTCAGAAAAATGCCCGAAACATAAACCCCGAGGCTAACCATTATAAAAGGTGCAATACCGGCCATGACAGTTATACTTAAGACCTGTTTTCCATGCTCTTTTATCTTACTCCACTTTAATGAACCGCCAACCTCAAAGGCAATAAAAGCCAGGCATACTTCAAGAAGTGGATTTGTCCGCTGAATTATGCTCTTACTGAACAACTCAATACTATTTGGGCTAAGAGCTACGCCTGCAAGGGTATAACCAATAATTTTAGGCAATCCCAGCCGATGAAAAACCATACCGACGGTAAATCCGGCTATAAGCAAAAAACCAATGGTTAAAAGAATGTCCATCTCTTAAATTACCCTCACGTTCAGTAAATCAGAGACCCGGCAATTATTATCATTAGACCGGCCTGAAACTAATTATTGTATGTTCAATATAGACCAAATGAAAATCACAGGCAATACTTACTACTATTTAACCGGTTATTCTCCATTTGTTGGTTAATAACGGTTTCAAGACATTTAGATTGCTCCGCTAACCACAGGAAATAAAGACAGTTTGGGTCTGTCATTGCGAGGAGTGAAACGACGAAGCAATCTTTAATCTTCTAAATTTTATTGCACATAAAAAAAGCTTCCAACCGGCAAACCGGTTAAGAAGCTTTTTTTATGAAAAAGTTAGCAGGTCAGTGGCAAATTTCGTAATCCGGACAAATTCCTTCAGATGTTTTGCATTCTAATACGCCATCAGCTTTACCCTTGCAAACCATTTTCATGCCGGTTTGTCGGCGTGACTTACGATTGAGCTCCATTTTTTCAGAACGCAATTCTGTAACTTCTTCATCAGATAATTTTTTTCCGGGAAATGTCATTGCTGCATTAAGCCTCCTGTATTTTATAAAGCAAAAAAGAAATTAACCTTTTCTGAATCAATTTTCAATACTTTTATAAATTTAGACAATCCATAAAGCAATAATTTCCGATAAAAAAGCTAAACAATCCACCGAGATCTCCGGGGCAGGTATACTATTTTTTGCAGAAAAATAATAATCAATGCGCAAAAATTGCAATAGAAACTGTTGCAATTTTTTTCTTTTAAATTCACAATATAAGCGAAATTAAAATTTTAAATTTTGAATTTATATGAATAAAGTAAAACAGACAGGAAATTTTCTACCCGGCACCCACGAACTGGTGCCCTGCGGTCATGCCTGCGAAGCCCTCGGGTTTTTGCAACAGATTTACAATTCCGCACCTGTTATCATGCTTGCAGTAGACCCTCAGCAAAAGGTTATCAGACTTAACCATAAATTTGTCGAGTTTTTGGTTCTCGATGAAGAAAGCTGTCTGGAAAAAAGCATTTCTGAGCTTCTTCCCCAGGCGGCTCAAGATCTGGGCGCAATCATAAACAATGTAATTATTACAAAAACCTCTGTGGAAGAAAAAGAAATCAGCTTCAATTACAACTACAGAGCAAATTACTGGGATGTTAATGCCTACCCAATTTTAGATGAAGAAAACGAAATTGATCGCATAAATTTAATTATTCATGACATAAGTGAGCTAAGAACAGCTCAAATAAAACTTAAAAACGCATACGACAAAATTTTAAATCTGCAAAAAAAGCTCGAACAGGAAAATGTTTCGCTAAAATCAGAAATTGCACGAAGTACCGAAGAGCCTGACATTATAGGAGAGTGTCCGGCTATGCAGGAAGTCATGAAGCTGGTAATACAGGTTGCGCCCACAGACTCAATCGTTCTTATAAATGGTGAAACAGGCACAGGCAAGGAGCTTATAGCAAGAGCTGTGCACAAAAGCAGTCAAAGAAAAGAAATGCCCCTTATAACGGTCAATTGTGCGGCACTCCCGGCCAACCTCATCGAAAGTGAACTTTTTGGCCACGAAAAGGGAGCTTTTACCGGCGCAATCAATCGCAAAATTGGTAAATTTGAACTGGCAGATAAGGGAAGTATTTTTCTCGATGAAATTGGCGAATTACCTCTTGAATTACAAAGCAAACTCCTGAGAGTATTACAGGAAAATCAATTCGAAAGAATAGGCTCAACCTCACAAATCGATGTCGATGTTCGGGTAATTGCTGCAACTAACCGGGACCTCGCTGCCGAAGTAAAAAAGCAGAATTTTCGCCAGGACCTTTATTACCGTCTTAATGTTTTCCCAATTCAGCTTCCTCGGTTAAGAGATCGTGGTAATGATTTAAAGCTAATTGCAGAAGCTTACATAAAGCTGTTTTCTGAAAAAATGGGTAAACCAGCTCCCCGGTTGAGCGAAGTCTCTCTGGCTCTTATGCATCAATATAACTGGCCCGGCAACATTCGCGAGTTAAAAAACCACATCGAACGGGCTATGATTATGTGTGATTCCAACACATTAGTGCTTGAAATTCCTGAAACGTCAAATTTTCACACTTCTAAAACCCCTGGTGTTAAACAAATTACACCCCAAAGCTTAAAAGCTGTGGAAAAAGCACACATCCTTTCAATGTTGGAAAAATGCAACTGGAAAGTTCGCGGATCAGGTGGAGCCGCTGAATTACTCGATTTAAAGCCGACGACTCTTGAGTCTAAAATGAACAAACTGGGCATAAAGCGCCCAAAATAATAGGAACGATTCAGAGCTGCTCCCCTGTTTTCCTCTATTTAAGCCCGTCACAAACCTTGGCATCCTAATTGCATGTATAATAAGTGTAAGTAAAAAAAGGCCTGGTTCTATCAAACTAAGGGTTCTGACAAAGCAATAGATAGTCTCTCAGCTTTCTCTCTACCATATTAAGCCTGTTAAGACATTGAAGCACAAAATCAGCAGAATTAATCAAAGTATTTTCAAAGCTTTGTAACTAAAAACGTCATCTTTTAATCAATGAATTTTTACAGCAAAAGATAAACAACAATCATATTGAACCTCACAGAAAGGCAGCAAAATGATTATAGCATTTAATATAGCAAAAATCTGGATAAGATTCATGATACTGGTCGCAGCTTTCAGACAAAGTGTAGTAGCTTCTTCTGAGTCATAGAATGCAGTAACTCCAACAATAAAAAAACAATTTACAGCTTTATATAAACATTTCAGGCATAAAACTACCGGCTTCACGCCGGTAGTTTTTCTTTGTATCTGATTTCCATCTGTCAAATATAGAATTTAAACCACTGAGGCCACCGAGGGCACAGAGTTGATTTTTTAATCTTTTTCAGCCAGGATTTGTCCTGTGGACAAATAGCCGGCGGTTTCACCGCCCGGCTTTTCCTTCTTCAGCAAGCCTTCAGAAAAACACGAGTGCTTTTCTGAAGGCTTGCTGAAGAAGGAAACAATGGCTGAAAAAAATTCTCTGTGTTCTCTGTGCGCTCTGTGGTTACTTTCTTTGTGGCTTTGAGGCTTTGAGGCTTGGTGTGAGGCAATTTTTTTTTCTGAAACTAGTTGATAGGTGCTGACCAAGAATTGCAGATTTTTCTGGCATAATTCCCTTTGTGTTATAATATAGGTAGAGGGAGTATTATGTCTGTTAAACCTATTGACTTAAAAACAGCTCTTATGGCCAACAATAGCGCCAGTCAAATTCGAGAAGTTCACAAAGCTAACGAAGCCGGGCTGGCCGAGAATGTTCAGCAACATAAGGACCACAAAGAACATGAGGCTGAATCGGTTCAAAAAACCGAAGCAGCCGAAGATAAAGTCATACGTAAAGATGACGAAGAAGAAGAAAAAGACGCCAAAAGAGAACAACAGCAAAAAAGACGTAAAGAAAAAGCAGAAGAAGAAAAAAAGAAAGCCAGTGAAAGTCAGGCACCGAAAAAACATCCTAAACTGCCTGATGGCGCCCGAGGATATAAAATTGATTTAAAAATATGAAGTTAAATCACTTAATCACAGCATTAATTACAGTTATTTATTTGTTGAGCCCAACCTGGGCCTCAACTAACGAGGAAGCTTTTATTTTAAATCGCAAAGGTCTTTCACTTGCCAAAGATGGCAACTACCAAAGCGCGATAAGAGCCTTTGAACAAGCTTGCCAACTTGATCCTTTTAACAATTCCGCCCTTACCAATCTGGCCTGCGCTCATAATAACGTCGGGGTTATACTTGCAAAAAAAAGGCATTATAAAGATGCAATAAGACACTTTGAAGCCGCAAAAGCTCAAAAACCGGAAAGCCTCGATATCAGACTTAACCTGTTATCGACCCTGGTTACCCTGAAGAATGCCTCCAGAGTGATGCGAGAAGCAAAAGAAATCGTAAATCTAAGACCAACCGATACTGCTACAATATTAAAAGTTGCCGCCGCGCTGCAAAATACCGAAAATTCTCTGGAAGCCCAAACACTGCTTGAAGAACTGTTAGATAAACGGCCTGACAATTATGAGGTTTTGGCAGCTCTTGGTAAAATTCATTACAAAAATGGCTCCCTTAAAGAAGCCGGTTATCTTATCTCGCGAGCTGTCACTCTATCCCCGGATCCTGCGCCAAAGCTTAAATCTTTTTTAAAACAGATAAACAGGGAAAATGAAATTATAAAAAATTCCAAAAAATATAACAGCATTCATTTTTCTTTAACCTGCAATTCTGAATTTTCTGAAGAAACAGCCGAAAAAATTCTACAGATTCTTGAAAAAAGCTATGACAAAATCGGAGAAATGCTGAATTTTTACCCTTTGCAACGAGCCCAGGTTCTGGTTTTGCAAACCAGTGATTTCAAAAGAGTTCATGATTTGCCGGACTGGGCCGGAGGAGTGTATGACGGCAAAATAAGAATACCGGTCTATAAAGCCAGCCTTGACGAAAAAGCTGTGGCAAAAGCGGTCAGACATGAGTATACCCATCATGTGGTATTTCTGCTGGCATCAGGTAATTGCCCTGCCTGGCTCAATGAGGGATTGGCTCAAATTTTAGAATTTAACTCAACACCGGCAGATTTAGAAAAAAAAGACCAGAAACTCAATAAAAATCTGAAAGAATTCAATAAAAGCATAAGGAAAAGCAAAAATAGAAGTCAGGTAAGAAACATTTATAATCAAGCCCACAATCTTACCCTAAGAATAATAAAAGAAGGCGGCTGGTCATCGATTTCGGCTATTCTAACGAAACTTTCTCTGGGTTTTTCGGTATCTGAAGCCTGCCTTGAGATAATAGGCTATATACCCTGGGAAAATTAACCGGAAAGAAAAGCTAAAAGAGCGCTGCGCCGCTGTAAAATGCACTAATTAAAACCCTTTGAATCACCTCGAGCAAAAGCAGACAAAGCATGGGCCCGATATCAATAAATCCAGGTCCAACCGGTATCAGCACCTGAAAAACTTTTAAAAGCCTGTCAATCGGGTCAGCAATTTTTTGCAAAGGTTCGGGCAATCGGCCGGGCATAATCCAGGTCAATAGAACTCTGACAAAAATTACCAGCTGAAGCAATCTAATAAGATTGATAATTAAAACTATCATTTTTGAAACTCGGCAAAGAGCGAAGTGCCAACTCTTACGAGGGTTGCTCCCTCTTCTATTGCAATTTCAAAATCATTCGACATACCTATGGAAAGTTCGCGGGCATGGTATGAAGGGCCTTCGTGCTCTTTGCTCTGCTTGAATAAATCAGCAAGCAATCTGAAGCTTTTTCTTATGATTTGCTGGTCATCTACAAAGGGAGCCATGCCCATAAGCCCGACCATATTCAGATCTTCATTATTTTTATATTCATCTATAACATTCAGTATTTCATCGGGGGAAAAACCATGCTTGGCATCTTCGCCGGAGATATTAACTTCAAGCAGAATCGGGCATACTTTCCCGGTCTTTTTGCTCCATTTAACGAACTGCAACAAAAGATCTTCTCGATCAATAGAATGAACCAGCTGAGCCGCAGGATAGACATATTTAATCTTGTTGCTTTGCAGAGGACCTATAAAGTGCCAGATTATGTCGGTATCTGAAAGTAGCTTTACTTTATCTCTAAGAGACTGAGGCCTGCTTTCAGCAAAAACCTGCTGCCCCGCTTCGTGCATCTGGCGTATAACCGGGGCATCTACCTTTTTAGAAACCGCTACCAGCTTAACAGAGTTTGCAGGTCGGGCAGAGCGTTTTTCGGCATTTCTTACAGCTTCAAGAACTTCTTTTAAATTGCGATCAAGACTCAAATTATCACCTTCTGATTTTTTAGTTATTTTAACACATATAAGGTGATTTTTCAGCCTTCAGGTAAGGTTCTCATTCTGAGAATATTAAGCGAGAATGGTTTAACCGGTAATCCCTCCGCCATTCTTTTATTCCAGGAGATTTCCAATCCATCGGGTTCAAAATTATCCTGCCATCGTTTCAGATCTCCACCGATGCATCCGCCATTTATATGTACTCTAAGACTTCTGCCGGCAAATAGATTACGAAAATTTACAGGAGAGCCTTTTTGCTGTCTTGACTTTGAAGTATATACGCCTGCACCGGGCTTGTAAACCAGGGCATTTACCAACCATTCTCTTGCAGCATCTATAAATTCCGAATCAGGATTGTTTTCATTGATATAGCTTTCAAGATCTACGGTCGAAGCAGCGGTTCCAGCTCCAGCAATCAGAAATAAACGTAAATTTGAATCTATATTGGTCGGACCGGTCAAAAAGATGTGTTTGGGTGTCACAACTACCAGATCAGAGCCAATTTCTCCTCGGAGATAAATAGATCTTTCTGAATAAATAACCTGAGCACCTTTTAAATTTTTATTGCTTAGATTATTAAAACCATCAAATTTAGTTTCAGTAGAAAGGACAATATATTTGTTATTGAACTGGTCTTGAACATAGCCGTCGGAATTAGCAGTTAAATAGCTGTCTGAGTAAATCATTTCTTCGCCGGGATGGAAATCTAGATCGATTTTCTTGCCCTTTTGAAATCCCTGCCCCTGCTTATCGATATAAATACCACGATCCCGGGCAAGTTTTTTAAGAAAATTAAAATCTGGACGCCATTCGGGAATATATGAGCGATAAAGCGATGTATCCTGGTCTACCAGTAAATGTGACGAATTTTTACCTTCTAGTCTGTCAGCTGCCTTTTGCACTCTTGAACTCGAATTCAATGCAACTAACGAGT
This sequence comes from Candidatus Rifleibacteriota bacterium, assembly GCA_051747585.1. GTDB lineage: Bacteria > Muiribacteriota > Ozemobacteria > Ozemobacterales > Ozemobacteraceae > DYKG01. Next base: position 2,244 of record JBNJGH010000037.1, on the reverse strand, counting down.
TACCTCTAACGATTCCAGGTTGTGAATTTTCTCTGCGATAAAGATAAAGAGCAGTCTGGATTGGGCCATAAAACTTATGCGAATCAACAACTATGGGTTTACTGCAGTAAATCGGACCTTTAGCCGGTGAATCACCACTTTTGCGCCATATTGTTCCATAGTTGCCTGCAAGTTTTTTGCCCCCGGCTACAGGGTTGAAAACGTCTGTTCCGCTTGGTTTAAACAAGCTATACAATAATTGAGGATCATGACAAACACCAAATTTATCGATTTTGCCACTTTCAAAAATTTTGTTATTTGCTTTAACAAACCGGCTCAATGAACCTGAGTTCTGCACCCAGGGCTGAATTGGATTTCCATAATAATATTCATTGAGACTTGAAAAGACACAGAAAGTAGCTGCCAGATCATAAAATTGAATTAAAGCTACAGTTGAATACTGATTTCCGCCGCTTTTTCCTTCGCACACAACCTGAAATCGAAGCTCTTCGTTTTTAAGTGGGGTTTCGGGTTTATCTGATGCCGAAACCTCTCTAATTCTAATTATACGAAAAAAAGCATTTGATTTTTGTCCAAAATTAATCCATTTATCAAATTTCAAACTATTAATAAAATAATCTGCAGAAAAATCATTTAAGTAACTAACCTGCGAGTTCTGGTTGATCAACTCATACATCTGCTTTGCTGCATAATGAACCCCAGCCTCAGATGCGAGTCTGGCCTGTTTTTTTGCCACATTGATCAGACCAAGATCTCGATCAGCTTGATAAACTCTTAAAACAAGTGCCAAAAGCAGCAAGAAGGTAAAGCAAACCATTACTATTATAGGTATAGCGGTATTTTTTTCTACAGATATTTTTTTCATAGATTCCTCAGAAAAATTTTGCGGCGAAAGGTTCTGGTTAGCCCGGAATTATCAGGTGCCGCCGCCCTGAATTTGATTTCCAGACAATCAGAGCTTTTTCTTATAAATTTCCCCCCCTTGCAATCGTTTATCAGGGGGTTGGAAAACTTCTGGGGGCTTGTAACCTGTCTTGTCCCAGAACCTTTTATATATACAAAGCTGTTATTACTGAAAGAAAACCCTTCTTTAACAGTTGTCGGTAAAAGATGGCCCGAATTCATTGCTGGTCTAAAAAAGCATTCTTCAGTTTCTCCGGAAAATGGGTATTCTATTACCGCAGCATTGGCTATTTCAAGGCAAATCTTATCGAGGGTTTCATTTATGCTTTCAATCCAGGCAAATTCGGTTCTTGCTTTTCTTGCATCTTCCGAGTTGAGCAAAAAGAAAAACAAAGACGAGCCTACTGCTATTGCCAGAAAAATTGTCAACAATACTATTTGCCAAATGGGCATACCTTTTTTATTCATGGTTTATTTCTCATTCTTAAATGTTCCAGGGATAAAGTTTTGGAAAACGGAAACCAGCCCCAACGCACCTGAGCTCTGGTCAGAATCATACCTCTAAAATCCGGATGAGGGTAAGAGACTACCTTTCCCTGCAAACCGATGTCTTCATAGCCTTCTATGGCAGAAAATGAACGATCAGGACTGATTTTTTCGAATTTACCACTCAGATATTCTTCCATAACATTCTGGAGTGCTACTGAAGCCCTGAGATGGACGTCTGAATCAACCATTGGAATAGCTTTGATTGACCACAACTGGACAAAAGGCCAGAGAAAGAAAGTTGCAATTCCCAGATACAAAAGTTTCTCAAAGATAGAAGCCGATTGTTTCTCCTGCATTGATATCCTCATTTCAAACTGGCATATTCTTTGAGCTCTGCAATAAATCGCTCTGCCATTAGAATTTTTTCTTCATCCTTGACTATCTTTATATATTTGTTCCAATTTTTAATAGCTTTATCTGTCATGCCAAATCGTTCGTAAATAACAGCAAGGTTATAAAGAGCCTTATCCAGATAAGGATCCTGTTTTAAAGCTGCATTATAAATTTCTATGGCTTCATCATAGCATTGATCCATATCCAACAGACAGGCTAGATTGTATAGAGCCTGAGTATTGCTGGGATAAATTGCTAAAATATCACGATACTTTTCCATTGCTCCTTCAAAATCTTTTTGGCCAAACGATGTATAAGCCTCAGAAAGGCGTTTAGACAAATCTGAATTTAAAACCGGCACCACCCTCTGCTTCTTCATGACAATTTTTTTGTTATTACTTCCAGCTAACGAAGCATAATGACCGTAATAATGCTTAACTTTTTTTACATAGTTTTTTG
>JBNJGH010000036.1:22546-30508 GCA_051747585.1 Candidatus Rifleibacteriota bacterium | reverse complement strand
TGAAGCCTGGAACAATACTGCTAACACCAACGAAGAACTTCGCACACTTTTCCGCGAAAATCTCGAAAAATTCAACGACAAATATCAGAAAGTATATGAGGAAACAATGAAATCTATTCAGCCAAAAGAACAGGCAGCCGCTGAATAAGAAGACTTTTTGCTAAAGCACATTGTCGATACCTGAAAGTAAATCTTAAAAACAGAAAACAACAGATAAAAGAGCGGCAATCTGAAAATCAGCAGATTGCCGCCCTTTTGCAAAACAGGAGATAAATATGAACAGAATGAATGGTAAAGTAGCTTTAATAACTGGCGGAGCCTCGGGAATCGGAAAAGAAGCGGTTAAGCTTTTTGCCCGCGAAGGAGCCATAGTTTATGCTCTGGACGTAAATGATGACGGACTGGCAAAAATCACAGCCGAAGAATTGCCACAGGATTGTAAAGGCAAAATTCTGGCTAAAAAGCTGGATGTTTCTAATGCCGCGCAGGTTGAAAAAACGGTTTCTGAAATTCATTCCGAACATGGTAAAATTGATTGTCTGGTTAACAATGCCGGAATTACTTCTGATGCACAGCTTTATAAAATGAGCGAGGAAGCTTTTGACAAGGTTATAAAAATTAATCTTAAAGGCGTTTTCCTGATGGGTCGTGCTGTGGCTGGTATTATGAGAAATCAGAAAAGCGGTTCAATTGTTAACACCACTTCTATTGTCGGGGTTCAGGGTAATTTTGGTCAGACAAATTATGCAGCGGCAAAAGCTGGTGTTATAGGGATGACTCACACCTGGATGCGCGAACTTGCAAGAAAGAACGTAAGAGTAAACGCAGTAGCTCCCGGTTACACAATGACAGAAATGCTTTCGACCGTTCCTGAAAAAGTTATCACCATGCTTGAAGAAAAAACTCCAATGCAGAGACTTGGCAAACCCGAAGAAGTTGCAAACCTCTACATGTATCTTTGCAGCGACGAAAGCTCTTATATTACAGGTCAGGTAATAGGTATCGATGGTGGTTTGAAACTGTAAATTTTGACTGGAGGGTCGGAAGAATGATGAACAACTATGACAGTATTATACAGAATTTAGATGCAGTAACTGAACACTGGCTGAAAGAAACAGCAGGTGAGCTTGATAATTACCCTCGTGGAATAACCCCCAGAGAAGAGATCTGGAGAGCCGGAAATATCAGCCTCCTGAAATTTGCTGATTCTGAAAAGCATGAAGGCACTCCACTTCTTATAGTTCCATCTCTGATAAACCGCTGGTATGTTCTTGATGTAACTGAAGAAACCAGTTTTATATCTGAATTTGCCCAGAAAAGACCAACCTTTGTTTTAGATTGGGGTTATCCAGATTCAGAATCCGGGCATTTGCCTCTGAGTCATTATTATCATAAGTCAATCAAACGAGCGATTAGACAGATTCGCAAGCTTACCGGTTGCAAAAAAGTTGATATGCTCGGCTATTGTATAGGTGGCACAATGGCTTATGCGTTCAGTTGTCTCGAACCAGATCTGGTTGATCATTTAATTCTTCTGACCGCTCCTTTGAGTTTTGAAAAAGCTGGTGTTCTTGCTGATTATGCAAAGCGTTTTCCAGTAGAAGAATTTTCTGCTAGTATGGATAAGATGCCGGGCTGGTTGCTCGCCTTTTCATTTCAGTTTATTCAGCCATTGGGGGCTTACCAGAAATCAAAAATGTTTCATAGAAAGTGTGAAAGTGACAGTTTTTTAAAGCTTTATAACGCTATGGAAAGATGGATCTCTGATCCGGTCAGTTTCCCTGCCAGGGCTTATTCTGAGATGTTGACCGATTTTTATCAGGACAATTTGCTGGCAGACGGCAAACTAATTACTGCAGATGGTCTTACGGTTGATCCCTCTAAGAGAAAAGCAGAAACTCTTATTTTAAATGCAGCAAAAGATCATATTGCTCCGGTGCCTACGACTCTCCTGCCTGAAACAGACAAGGGAACTGCAAAAGAAGTTACCATAAAATCCGGGCATATTGGAATTACCACAGGCCGCAACTGTAAAGAAGCCTGCAACAATGTAATTGACTTTATAATGAATTGAAAGGAAAATAAGCATGTTTACAATGGGCGAAGATATGATGAAACAATGGACCGAAAACTGGGAAAAGCTTATGGGCGACCATCTCGAGAAGCTGGTTCATAATGAAAAATTTATTAACGAGATGTCAAAATCAATAGCTGCTACCATGACTGGTAAAGCTTTTTACAGCAAGGCTATGGATGAACAGATGGCTGCTCTTAACATGCCTTCTAGAACTGATGTCATTAAAATAATGCAGAAGCTTACTGATGTTGAAGAAAGACTAATAGATCTGGGCGAACGCTTTGAAGACTATGTCGAAGAGCAACAGAAGGCCAGACCGATTCAGAATGCTCAGTCCGCGGCAACTAAACCGACAGCTGCAAAGAGCAAAAAAAGTAAGTCTTCTAAAGGAAAATCAGCTAAAAAATAATTGTTCAATATATAAAAATTAACAGGAAAAGGAACAAGCTGTGAAAGAAGTGAATGAATTACCCGAAGAATATCGTGAGTTAGTTTCAAAGTCAGTAATGAAGCAGTATAGTCTGCAGGATCGACGCAGACTTGGTATGGAACCAACTCAAAAGGTTGAGGTTTTCAGACAGTCCAACTGGTCTTTAAATCGTTGTTTGCCGGTCGAAAAGAAAAGCAGATATCTGCCGGTTCTTATCATACCGTCTTTAATCAATCGCAACTATGTTCTTGATCTTTTGCCGGGGCACTCTTTGATTGAGGTTTTAAAAAAAGCCGGTCTGGATGTGTTTTTGATAGATTGGGGCGATCCCGACCCGGGTATGGGGCATTGCGGTTTTGACCACTATGTGAGCAAATGGGTCAAGCGTGCTGTCAGACAAGTGAAAAAACTAACCGGAGCATCGCAGGTGCAACTGGCCGGGCAATGTCTGGGCGGCTTGATGGCTGCTATGTATGCGGCTCATCCGGTTTTACGCAAAGACGTAGCAAGGCTCTTTCTTTTGACCGCACCATTAGATCTGGCAGACTCTGGGTTGTTGTCGAAATGGACTTCAGTAGAAGGGTTTGATATTGAGAAAATGACCTCTGCCTTTCAGGGAATTGTTCCCGCAGAGTTCTTTCATGCCTCATTTCCGCTGCTCGATACCAAAAACCAGCTGGCCAAATATCGAAAGTTGCTCGAAAATTTTGACATGGAAGGCTTTAAAGAAATTTGGCAGGCTCTTGATATCTGGGGCAGTGATAATGTGTCTTTTGCCAAACAGGCTTTTATTGAGCTTATTAGAGATTTTTATCAGGAAAACAGCTTTTATCATGGTAACTTTATAATTTCCGGCCAACCCGTATCGGTCAGGGATATTGAGACTGAAACGCTCAGCCTGGTTGCCCGCGATGACCATGTCTTCAACGAAAGGGCTGCGAGAGTTATAAAAGAAGCAAGATGCGCAGCCAACAATAAACTGGAATATCATGTCCTTCCCGCCGGACATGTCTCGGTTATTGCAGCGCATCCGGTAAGATTTGAAAGCTATAAAATAATAATTGAATTCTTAGCCAGAAAATAAAAGGAGATAAGAAAATGACTGAAGTTTATATTGTTGGTGCAGCTAGAACCGCTATTGGCGCTTTGATGGGCACATTAAAAAAAGTTCCCGCCCATAAACTGGGAAGTATAGTAATTAAAGAAGCTTTAAGCAGAGCCGAAGTTAAACCCGATCAGGTAGAAGAAGTTATAATGGGCTGTGTTTTGCAGGCAGGACAGGGCCAGGGACCCGGACGTCAGGCTGCAATTAATGCAGGTATTCCAGAAAACGTTCCTGCCTGGGCAATTAATCAGCTTTGTGGTTCAGGACTCAAAACCGTAGGATTGGCTATCGACTCTATAAAAGCCGGTAATGCAGATTGCATAGTTGCCGGTGGTATGGAAAGCATGAGTCAGTCTCCTCATCTTACCGATATGCGTAACGGAACTCCTCTTGGGCATGTTTCTGCCAAAGATTCTATGCTCGTTGACGGTTTAACCGATGTATTTTCCGGTGAACACATGGGCATGACAGCAGAATGGCTTGCTGATGAATTTAAAATAACTCGCGAAGAACAGGATAAATTTGCCAGCGAAAGTGTAAAACGAGCAGTTAATGCCTGGGAAAACGGACATTTTGATAAAGAAATAGTGCCTGTTGAAATTCCACAGCGCAAAAAAGATCCTATTATTTTCAAAAAAGACGAACATTTCAGACCTGGTACTACAGTTGAAACTCTGGCAAAACTCAGACCTGCATTTAAAAAAGATGGTTCTGTAACTGCTGGTAATGCATCAGGTATAAACGATGGCGCTGCAGCTCTGGTTGTGGCATCTGCAGAATTCGTTAAAAAACATAATTTAAAACCATTGGCGAAAATTGTCGCCCACGCTACCACAGCTCTCGAACCCAGTAGAATGGGTCTTGGTCCGGTTTCTGCTACCAAAAAGGCACTCGAAAAAGCTGGCTGGAGCATAGATGAGCTTGACAGAATTGAAGCAAATGAAGCTTTTGCGGTTCAATCTCTGGCGGTTTTGCGTGAATTAAATCTCGATGCTGAAAAGACCAATGTCAACGGTGGAGCAGTTGCTCTCGGACACCCGATCGGTGCTTCCGGTGCTCGCATACTCGTAACACTGTTGTATGAAATGATACGTTCAGATTGCAAAAAAGGCGTAGCCACTCTCTGCGTTGGCGGAGGAATGGGTGTTGCTGCTGCAGTAGAACGTGTCTAAAGGCTTGATTCCTTTCCTTGCCTCTGCAGGATGAACCTGCAGACCTTCCGGGCCCGGTTTTTCCGGGCTTATCTTTTTTTAGAAGGAATCAATCAGCCGGCGGGGTGAACTTGAAGTTTTTGTCGTCGGCTCTGCTTTATTGCTTGAAGAGCCAGATAAACTTTGATCAGTATTATTGTCCTGATTAAAGTTTGATTTTTTCAGCTCTTTTAAAAAACTGCCTTTTTTATCAACGTAAATTATCTGTTTTTGCTCAATAGTTCGGTGTTGGCCGGCAAAAGAGGTGATTTTGAGTTTGCCACTTTTTAGATTTATTTTACAATACCAATCGGTGGCGGTTAAACTGAAACTGGTGCCAAGAGGTTGAATTTCAGCAAATTTTGTGGTTACCAGAAAGTTCTTGTGTTCGCCTTGCAGCTTGCATTCAATTTTTCCATGTTCAAGAGCGATGCTGTTGTTTTTAAAAGTGAAAACAGCTTGTTCAGATAATTGAAACCCATGGTTGCCTGATTTTATAATAATAATGCTTTGTGATGGTAATGAGATCATTTTGTTAACTGGAATCGTTTTTAATTCAGCCAGTTTGATTTGGTCCGTTTCGATAGAAGCTTTCGCCTGATCATCTGCAAAAACAATATTTACTCTGTTGTTGGCAAGGTTGAATTTTATGGCATCTTTCTTTTGCCTGTCGATTTCGGTTGCCGGAAAGAAAACCCATAGCAGAACAAGAGCCATTGCAGGCACTATGAACCAGCCGGTATTCTGGGTAAGAAATTCAAGAAGCTGCAGGCTCTTTTTCGGTTCGGCTTTTTTGTTTTGTATGGTTTCTTTTTTTATGTCGCTCATTAGCCGATTTAAGCGTGTTTTATCTGCTTTTTCAGAAAGCTGCATTTTTGCAAAGGATGTTGCTTGCGAATAAACTGTTTTTAAAGTGTCCAGATGTTGTCTGCAGGCCGGGCAATTGGAAATATGCTCGCCAATCTGCTCGGATTCTTTCCCGGTCAGGTTGTTATCCAGATATTCCTGGAGCTTTTCGTTGGTTAAACAGTTATTCTTAGCCATTTGCGTTTCCTTTGGCAGCTAATGTTTGCTTCCTGTTTTGCGAGGACACAAAAGATTTTCTAAGTTGATTTCTGATACGGAACAATGAAGCCTTGATTGTTCCGATTGGAACATCCATTACAAATGCTATATCTTCGTAAGAAAAATCGACGCCATGTCTGAGAATGAACATGATTTGAAATTCCGGAGAAAGACGGTTCAAGCATTCATCGAATAATTGATTTTGATCGAGAACTGAGTTGGGCTCTAATTTGCAACAAGCTGCCCGTTCTATGTCGAATTCTATAAAATTGTTACGTTTCTCTTTGCGAAGGTATTCGATAGTATGGTTTACTGCGATTTTTGTCAGCCAGGGCGCAAAATTTTGTTGGGTTTTGAATTGATCGAGCTTTTTAAATGACTTGAAAAAAACTTCCTGGCATAAATCAGCAATGGTTTCTTTATTTTTAATATATTTAGAGATAACCGAGAAAACAAGGTTCCAGTATTTTTCGACAATTGGTCTGAATGCTTCGGTTTGCCCGCTGAGGGTTTCGTCTACATAGTGTTTATCGCTGATTTTTTCGTTGTTAATTGTCATTAGAACATAGTTTTCCAGGGTCCGGTTTTAAAGTCAGCCGGCAGGGATTCCCTGCCGGCTGATCTGGCAAGCTATTTTCTAGAATGCATTCATCAGGTTAGAGGGTTGATCCTGATTGTCAATATTTTCTTCTATTACTTCGCTCGCAGTTGCTGTTTGTCCGCCACGGTTGTCATGGGGGCGATCAGGCAGCTGAGGAGCACTTATGTAAGTGAAAGTTATAGCTCCATTATCACTTTCTCTCCAGTTATCAAATGGCTCAGGCACCTGGTAGCCTGAAGAAGTTGGCAAATATTTTAGATAACCCGAGAATTTAACTTCGAGCTTGTTAATTTTGTATCTGGCTGGAAGATTGAGGGGATGATAGAGTCTCTCGTTGTCAAACCAACCCAGATACCAGGTATTGCCCTTTAGAACTATCAAACCGCGGCCTTCAATTTTCTGTCTGCCCGGTTCAGGTTTTGGCATTGGTGGTTCTGGAACCGGCTTGGGTAAAGGGGTCGGATCATCTATTATAATGATCGGATTATCGAATATTTTGCTGTAAATATCGTCGAGAGAAGGCTTCATGCTGTTAAATTCTTTATCCTGCTTCCAAACTTTCGCAAACATTCTTACAAATGCTAATTTTTCTTTAAAAGTTAGTTTGGCAAAAGTTTTAGCGTCTACAAAAGCTTTTTCAACGCCCTGCATAAGTTCTGCGGCTTTTCTCATAGCCTTTTCAAGCTCAGCTCTAAGCTTCTTGGCGGCAGCATATTGTTCTTCGCTCAGTGGTGCCTGTTGAGAAATTCCAAGTAGATCTTTTCTCATTGAATACATTTTATCCTGTAGTGTCATAAGGTCTTTGAAATTGTCTTTGAGGCCTTCCCAGGTTATTTGTGTATTCTGAGAAATTTCAGAAAGCTTTTGGGTAATATTTCTTATCTTGCGATAGTTGTCTGATTGAAGTTTTTTGCGTGCTCCGGAGAGTTTATATACTTCATTTCTTTGTTTGTCAGTTAGAACAACGCCTTGATTCCAGATTCTCTGGAATGATTTTTGATACCTTGATTGGGTCGCTCTAATGTTTTTATTAACAGCGTTGAGTTTGACATTGATGGCTTTAAGTTCTTTTTGAATGGTTTTCAAATCAACATCAGTAATGGGTTTGCTGGTATCATATTGTCTGAAAATTGCCAGTTTTGCATTTAAATATTCGCTTTTTTGTTTTTGTAGTTCATACATATCTTCCTGGTGCTGCTTCCTCATTTTGAATAGTTCGCGTTGTAAGCCGACTTTTTCCTGGGTTTTAAGCAGTTTTTCCATGTCTTTAGGATTTTTGTCATATTTAATTGCGGTTCTAATAGCATTTGCAGCCTGCTGATATTCAGCTTGTCGGTTATAGATGCCGGCAAGCTCGTTGCGATGAATCGACGAGGTCAATTTTTTGCGATAATAGTCGCTCATTTTGTTGTTATCGAGCATTGCATTCATTTTTGAAAAATGTTTCTGAGCCTGCTTGAATTTCTTTTCTCTGGTTAGCTTTTGAACAGTTTG
>JBNJGH010000036.1:0-22446 GCA_051747585.1 Candidatus Rifleibacteriota bacterium | reverse complement strand
TGAACAGTTTGCCTTACATCTTGAATGTAATTGTAAACTTTTCTGTCTTCGGCATTCATGGTCGAAGTCCCTGGTGTGGAAATAACTCCTGTGCCAGGGGTCTGATAATTGCTGTCGCCTTGTGCTAAGCCGCTCATTGGCAGGATGATCAGCGTTAGTAATAAACCTGCTAGAACTTTTCTCATAAAAACTCCTCCTGAAAAATAATATTTAAAAACTTAAAATAAAGACGGTTATTGTTGGGGGTTAGTTCCGGGTTCTGGTGTTCCGCCCCCTGTCCCTGGTTGTTCAACCAGTCCGGTACTTGAAGGCATATTTTCGAACTTGTCGTTTTGATCGTTGGAAACATCGCCATCTTTGGGTACCAAAACAGAGGTTGCGTAGTCTTTGATGGTTTCACCGGCTTTACCTTCAATTGGTTTGTTTTTAACCGGATAAACCGGGGGAAAATATATAATCATACGTTGCAGCTGATTTTTTTTATCTCGGTAGGTAATTGTCTTTTGTCTCAGGCTTATGTTTCTTTCTGGGTCCTGGTTGCCTTTTCCGATACCACGAGTTTTTTCGTTTTCTACTTCGATGCAGGATTGTTCAAATGATCCGTCTAAATTGTTATCTGTAGGCTCGAAGTCTTGTCTGGGCGGGTCTACGGTGTCCTGGGGTGTGTCCTTCTTTTCGTAAACTTCCTCATTGATCATGACCATGTCATCGAATTTATCTAATTCCGTTCTGTCAAGTAGTTGAAATTCGACCAGCATGATAAGGGCGTTTCTATTTATTTGTGTTATTGGGGTTTGTGGCGGACAAAATTCAGAATTGTAAAGCTTTATTTTGTCTTGCAGGCTTCGAGTATCGTCTGTTTGGGTAAAACCATCAGTTGGTTCTGGTTCGTCTGTGACCTGTGCAGAGCCAAGCTTTTCAGCTTCAGTTGCAACCGGCGTTTCTGGATCCTGAGGGTCAGTTATTTGAGCAGACAAGGTTGAGTTTGCTGTTATCATTGCGAATGTTGCAATAAATAAGTAGAAGAAAATAAATTTTGAAACAAAACGTCTCATTGTTTACCTCACTTTTTGTTTCTATAAATCATTATGAAAAATTTTCAAAAAAGGTTGCAGAAAAATTTAAAAACTTAAAAAATTCCAGTCGCTGTCGGTAAGCTTTTCAGAAAAGAATACTGAAGTCAGGTTTATTTCTTTGCTTGCAAATCTTTTATCATCAGAATCGATTACCAGGTTTACCATGATTTGCCCGACATTTCTGGTTATAGAGTTTATCTGGTTTGGGGTTGTTATATACATAATTTTGAATTCCTTCATGCGGGGAACGCCAAAGAGCTTTTGGTTTGTATCTCCGGTGGTTAAATCTTGTGAGATGCGTTCAACGAATTTTTTGCCGGAATCATCTATCAACGAATAGGTTATGGTTTCTTTCGGGCGTCTGAGCTCAATAATGGATGAGCAGGTGGCTGTGCCGGGCAAATCTTGATTGCCGAGTGCCACAGTAGTAATTGCCCCATCAGTACTTAGGGTATTGAATTGAAGTAAATCTTTGCGCAGGCTTGAGAAGATTTGACTTGCCGCTCTTATCGAATCAAGGTTGTCCTGACCTTTCATTGTGCTTCTTACTGCATGGGAAAAGAATGCATGAATAGCTATCATCAGGCTGCAGGCAATAATTGTAACTATCATGGTTTCAACCATGGTAAAGCCTTTTGGCTTCAGGTTGCTCAAGCTCATTAGTTTAATCCTCTTTTACAATAATAGACATCGACACTTTTCTTGGTGCATCTCGACCCGAATTTTTATCAACCCACGCCAGTTCGATATTAACTTTCCAGTAGTTTGCAGAGTTAAGTAGTGAGTTGCTGCTGGTGTCGAGCCTTTCGGCCTGAATTCTGCGGCGGGTAAATGCAGGGTCGAGGGGAGATAAGACTAACCTTAAAGGTAATGCGACCCCATTTACTTTGAAAGGTATCGCTTTTAAAGCCGGGTTTTGTGCTTCCATCGCTGCGCAAAAGTCAGAATCATTTAGAATATTACCAAGGTTTATTGAAGAATCTCCGGTAAGAGTTCTTGCATCTATTACAACGTTTTCTAGCATTGGACTCAACCTCAAAAGTTGGTCAGAAATTTCGCGGCCATAGTGAACAGCCATCTCTTCATAAATAGAGGCGTTACTCATACGGTTCGAAGAACTTAAAACTGCGATAAGTGGGCCGGTAGCTAAAGCAATAATTACAACCGCAACCATTATTTCTACCATTGAAAGACCGCTTTTGTTCATTATGAGCCACCTCTAATTTCAAAATGGCCTGAAGTATCTTCAATAGTAAAAATCCTCGAGTCTTTGTAAGATGGGGATGATGGGTTGAAGCGAGGGTTGTAATGAATTTCGCCCCCATCGGTAAAATTAAGCATGGTTGAGCCCAGATGATTAAGGGGGTCAGACATTGTACTTGAATACAAACCGATCTCAGTAAGAGCAAGTGTGCCATGTATTTCAAAATGTTTGGGGGCACTTGTCGAAACACTGACAGGCCTTAAAAGTCGTCCTGCGTTATCATTTAGCGAAATTAACGAACCATGCACAGTTCGCGAATAACCCGAGCCGTCGATAAAAAAGTTGCCATTAATCAGCGCGATTGAAAACAGACAATCGGGTGCACCGCCGTCCATATTCGCGGTAATATCATGTTTGATTGTAAGGCTGCCTTTATCTATAATTACTATTTGTGGCTTAATTAGACTCACCTTTTTAGATGAGATTACCAGGGAGTCGGTAAAGTTGTTGCCAACACCACTGCGGCGCTTGATAAGAACAATTCCGGCTTTGTCAGTTTCATTTACAGAGCCGGTATCTTTAAAAAGATATTTTTCAACGACTTCTGATTCTTCTGCTGTGCTGCTGCAGTCTTTTAAATCAAGGGTGTGGGTTATGCGATTCGAGAAAAGGTTTGAGTCAAATACGCTCAATGCACTTAAATCGCCGTAAAAATAACAGTTGTCAGGAAATGCGTTTGGGTCATATTGCCCGTTTTCTTCAAAGTATATTCCGGTAAAATTAAATGGATGCATGCCAGGCACTGTAGAGCTCCTCATTTCCTGTGCCTGGGGAACCAGAAAACTTTCTGCATCATACGCAACTGCTGCTGTAGAGGGGGCATCGTTAAGGTTTGGATAAGCGGAGCGCTGGTATTTCATAAAATCAAAGAGCAAATTAAATGCAATCCCGTTGGTAGGGGTTGGTGGAGATGGGTCAGGAAGACTGTTGTAAGGCATAATGGTTTTGAAGCTGTCGAAACCGTTTCTAAACAAATTTCCTCCCTCTATTGGTGGGTTTAGTGAGCCTGCCCAGAGAGAAGTAAAGCTTTGCAGACTTTCGTTATTTGTAACTCTTGTATTGAAATCGGTTTCTGACAGCTCGCCCCATAGACCCTTAAAGGGCGCACTGCTGGTAGTATTTATGCCTCTGATAAAATAGTATTTTAAGAAACCAGCAAGAACCGGTCCAATAATGAGGGTTCTAGATTCTTGGGATTGGTTGCCGAATGGATAAAGCCAGCTCGAAGCGGACATGAGATGGTCTGAAGGCTGAAAGGTGTCTCCGGAAGTGAGGCCTGGCCAGAGATTTTTACCACCCGCGCCAAAGGGATTTCCGGTTTCCCAGGTATAAAAGCCCTGGTATTTTGCGCCAAGGTTATAATTATAATCAGCAAAATCTGAGTCGGGTGCAAAGTTTGTGCTGTCGGTTACTATTTCCGGTGCAAGAACCGGCATTGCTGAAACTGAGGGCCAGCCCATCATGAAGTGCCCGCCGGTTAGTGGGTCAAAACCCGAAGGAACTTTTAGAAAAACAGATTCGTTGCCTGTAGCCCCTGCCGGCCCAATAAAAATCCAGCCTCGATTGCGCAGGTGTTCTTTATCTTCGGTTGAAGTTCGTTCGGGAATACTCGAGGTTACGTTTGCTGAATCCGTACCGTTGAATATAGTAAGCGGGCCGGTGTAGGTTTTGTGGTCAGCCGGCAGGTGAGAGTAAGAACTGTCAATGCTTCCGTCAAACTTGATTCCCATGCAGTTGTAGGAATCGGGGTAGGGAGTTCTTTTGACAAAAAGTGAAAACCTGTTAAAAGCGCCGGGTATCATGCTTACTACCCTGAATTGTTTCGACAGAATTGCTTCTCTTGTAAGCCCGTTATATTCAACTTCACATTTTATAACCAGTTTGCCGCACTTTTCTACCGGATCTCTGCCCGCTTGAAACTGGGCATTGGTAGTATCGGGAGTTAGACCTTGAATGTCTTCGAGAACTATGCTCATTGAATTGCAAACCGGATATGAGTCATCGACCGAAGCAGCTTTTAACTGGTCAAGTTCGTTAAGAAAGTTCTGAAAGTCATTGCGGGCTTGTGTGCAAACCGGGTTAGAGCTTGAAAGATTTATATCTCCGCCTATATCGTCGGCGGTTTCAGTAAATAATTGGGGACAAGCCGTTTTTAAAGTTGTTTCGTATGAGTTACCGAGTTTGTCGCTCAACATTCGTAAACCGGATAATGCAAGATAGCCGGCGGTCTCTGAAATCATGAGGTGGTGAGCTTGAATATTTCTTTGCCTGACTATGCTGTTAAAGGAAAAGATAAAAACGGCCATGAGAATGGAAATCATAAGAACCACTCCCAGTAAAAATCCGCTACGATGCCGTTTTCTGTTGCTTAACCACGATAAATACTGCAAATTGTATCACCCTGAACAATTTCTACAATTATTTTAACACAAATCAGCTACGAAAAATTCAAAGAAAAGGTTGCATTTTTTTTGACAAAATCTTCAGGTTAAATACTTTAATCTTAAACTAATAGGTCATGACGCTTATGAATACACATTTTGTTGGAACAGAAAAAGAAAAATTGGTGCTGGATACCTTTATCAAATTTTCAAGAGCATACAATGCCATTAACTCTTATGTTAACAAAACCATATTTGCCAATAATCTGACCGAATCTCAGTTCGGGGTTCTAGAGGCTTTATATCATCTTGGTTCAATGTCTCAAAAAGATATTGCCGCTAAATTGCTTAAAAGTGGCGGCAATATTACCATGGTTATCGAGAATCTAAGGAAACGTGGATTAATAAACAAAATCAGGAATAAAAAAGACCGGCGTTTTTATTCCGTAAGTTTGACTGACGCAGGTAAGCAACTCGTTCGAAAAATACTTCCTGGTCATGTTGAGTTAATCTGCCAGAGATTGAGTGTCTTTAACGATGATGAACTCAAATTGTTGGGTTCATTATCTAAAAAACTAGGCTTAAAACAAAATAATCAAATCAGGAGGAAATTATGAAAAAACTTATGCATATTATTGCAAGCCCGAGGGCTGCTTCAAGTAGAACGATCGGTCTGGCAAATTACCTTATAGAAAAGCTGAAAAAAGAACAAGGAGATATTGAAATAGATGAATTCAATGTTTTTGCTGAAGAAATTCCCGAGCTTACTGTTACAAGAGTTAAGGGTAAATACATGCTTTTAAATGGTGAACAACTGAATGAAGCAGCCGAAGAATCCTGGCAGGAAATAAAACAGCTTATAAACCGCCTTAAAAGTGCGGATATTCTTGTGGTAAGCTCTCCAATGTGGAATTTCTCTTTACCTTATAAATTGAAACAATTCATCGATATTGTTGTACAACCCGGGTTTACCTTTGCTTATGTAGATAATGGTGTTAAAGGTTTACTTGAGCTTGAGCATACTTATGTGGTAACCACCCATGGCGGAGATTACAGCGATAACAGCCCTATGCATTCTTTAAATCAATTAACTCCCTATTTGGAGCAGATTCTTGGTTTTATTGGCGCAGCTGACCAAACTTTTATAAGTGCTCAACCCATTGATGCAGGAGGCCCGGAAGCAGGGGAAAAAGCTCTTGTTGATGCTAAAAAACAAATAGATGCTTTGTTTTAAATATAAAAAACGCGCTGTTTCAGTTCTTAACAATGAAGCAGCGCGTTTTTTATATTAGCTGGATATTGTATTATTCGCTATGAACGGGTTTGTTTATAAATCCACCGTGCTTGGTGCATTTTACCCGCCCGTCATCGGTTAAATAATATTTTCCCCCGGCAGAACATTCAGGAATGGATTTCAAGTAGTTTTCTTCTAGCAGAAGTTCAAGATTGTTCCCGTCTAAAGAAGAAAACGGCTTGTCATGGTCGATATTATACATTTCTATCGCACCATTGATATTATGCTGGTTGGCAACACAGGATCTTTCCTGAGCTTTTTTGCGTGCTCGTTTAAAGTTTGGTATGGCAATAGATGCAAACACCCCTGCAGCGCCAATAGTGACGGGATTAAGAACAGTCTCAAAAAATGGCGGAATCGTTGTAGAAAGAGAAACCTGATTGTTAATTGACTTCAAACTTGTTTTTTCCAGAGATTTTCTGGCCATTAAAGCCATGCTGTTTTTAAGCAGGTAAGTGAAAGCTTTAGCCATCCATTTCTTGTCATTCAGCTTAAGTTTCTGATTTTTGAGCTGGCTGTCGATAAACATGCGATAACCGGCGATTTGCCCCTCTATAAAGGTTTTTAAATTGCTTGCCGTTTCTTTGTTAATGCAGTTGAAATAAAATCTGAGGTCATTTTTTTCTATTGCCAGCACAGCAGATTCAAACATTCCCAGTATTCCCGCTACGGGTAATACAGCAGGGTTGGGGATTCGCTCGACAGCCTGCTTAACAGAACCAGTATCTAACCAGAGAAAAAAGTCTGACTTCAACTCTTTTTTTATTGTGCCAGGCATAGTGTCGTCGGTTTTAAATTTGCCTTTAAGCAGTTTTTCGATCATTGATTCTTCAGAAATATAAAGCAGTCTGTCGCTATGAAAACAGGCTGAAATCGTTCTTTTTTTCTCTTTATTTATAAATTTAATTACCTGCTTGTTTGCTACTTTAGCGAACTTAATTTTTTTATGAGGGGAGTGGGGCATTAGTTTAACAGAGGTTCTCAGCTCTCTTAATATTTTTTCAGGTTCAAAGTTCCCTTCAGCATAGGCAAACATATTGGGTTTATTATTTATAAAAAGAATGATCAACCCGGCATTTATTAGGTCCTTTTCTGGATTCAGCCCTAAATTTGCTTTAAATATATTGTTAAAATCTTTAATAACTGGCTTCATACCCTCAATTTTTTCTAGCCTTTGATAAAAGCCGTCAATTACCTTGGCGGTATGAATGTTTAAATGTATGGCACTATCGTTAAGCCAGGGAACAGCTGCAGAAGCAAGATTACAAACAAATATCAACGCAATCAGCATACATAGCTTTTTCATAATTTACCTCCCTATATCTAAAAATAATAATACCATATTTTTCTTTGTCCAATTTATTAACTAATTAATTATGATTGCCGATAAATAGGGGGAATAATATTCTAACTAATCCCATTTGAAACAGGGGAATAAATGAAAAAGGCGAACAGAACAACTTACAACCGACTTTTAATTCTTATTTTTGGAATGATATTTTTTGCGCAGTCATCTTTTGCGCTTGAAAATATTATTCCGCCGGATATGCGTGAAATCGCAGTAAAACAAGGACAGAAGGCAAAAAAAATGGATGTCGAAGCAGATCTTTCGCCTTTTCTTAATGCTTCTATGTTTTCAACCCCTCTTGAAATTTCTGCAGATGAATTTAATGGGATTAAAGGTTCGATTCGTGCAGTTGTTGGCGGCCGAAATTTTTCCGCCGCCGATATAGATGTGGCGCAAGTGCCATTCTCGACATCCAATGGCTACGGTTTAACCAACCTTTTTCATGATAGTGGCGAATGGCCCGGAACTAACGGAGATCCTGAAACGGATGATGGCATTTCGAGCTTCGGGTCTGACTGGGCCGGTGAAATATACGATACTGACGGTAACGGCCATTACCCGAGCGCTGTATTAAGATACATTGGCACTCATTGCTATATTTTCGTCCCGGTAATGTATTTTCCCACTTTGCCAAGAGGCATTTCTTCAACTGAAGACCAGACCCCACCGGCCGAAGCTTCATGGGGGCTTTACTGGCCTGATTCGGTTGCACTTTCAAATGGTCCTTATTATTATGCGCCCGATGCAAGTGGAACTGTTCTAGAGCCACGTTTTATCTTAGGATCAGACAAAAATCTTGCCCGTTTGAAATTAAAAGAGCTTGCCGACCAGTTCGATGCTTTGATTTATCCTAGAATGAGAGAATATTTTGGAACAGAACCCGACATAGATGGTGACCCCAAAGTTTATATTCTTTTAGATGATATTAGAGATGGTTCCGGTAGCTTCAGAGGTTATTTCTGGGCCGGGAACCAGTTCCCAAGATCTTCTCAGTCCCTCAGCAATGAAAAAGAACTCCTCAATATAGATATTTTTCCAAGTTTTGCACTTAATACTGAAGAGACTTTCGGAACAGTTGCCCACGAATTTGTTCATATGATCATTTTCAATGAGGGTTATTGGGTTGAAGATGGTCAGCTTATGGGAATGGAAAGATGGCTTGAAGAAGCATTGACCCAATATGGTCAGTATTTATACAATGGACGTTACACATCAAATCTTGACGAGTTTATAAAATCGCCCGACACAATTCTGGTCGAAAATAGAATTTCAGAAGTTTGGCTCGGATCCAACCCCTTTGCAAATTATGGTGCATCTTTTCTCTGGATGTTTTATCTGGTCGAAAAATATGGCGGCTCTAATACTTCAAATTTTATGAGAAATATTATTCGCAACCGTGAAGGCGGCATGGAGTCAATAGATGCAGTGCTTGAACCTTTTGATACAAGCGCTAAAGAAGTGTTTGCCGACTGGGTTATTGCCAATTACCTGGACACTACCAGAAAAAAAGATGCCAGCATGCTCAATGATGGCAAATGGGGTTATAACGTTGATAACGATAATGACACAACAAATGATCTAGGCGTTAATGAAAGACTTCCGGTCAAGTTTTCAGAAAAAGTTTTGCTGACTTCTCCGGTTACTGCAAAGTCTTCAAATGTAAACCCATGGGCTGCAGATTATGTAGAAATTTCCGGTAACACAGGGAATCTTAACATGGGGTTCGATGGTGATGACACCGGCCAATTCAAGGCTGCAATCATAAAAAGAGGGCCTGAGGTCGATACTGCAGTTGAATTTCTCTACCTGAACGATAAGCAGGCAGGAAACTTGATAATAGAGAACTATGGTTCCGGCGGAACTTACGAAAACCTTGTTCTGGTTCCAATGGTGACTGCCAATGCCAATTACGAAAAGCTCAGTTATGTTTATTCAATGTCTTTTGACGACCTTAAAGTTGCTATTTTTCCTAACCCTACCTTTGAGAATTTCCTTCACATAATAGTGAGAACTGAAGAAGAATTTGCAGCGCAACCACGCTTGCAGATGACTTTTGAAGGTGAGCAGGGATATCTGACCATGGTTCCGGTAAATGATTCCACCTATATTGCCAATTATGCTTTAAAAGAATCGGGCGAAGGTGTTATCGAAGCCAATGGAACTAATACAAATGGAATTATCCTGTCTAACACCCTCAAATTCTCGGCTGTATACTATCAACCTGGTAGTGAAGGGCTTCTTAAAGCATCATTTGCGAATATAAGAGTTCCGGCTAAAAGTCTTGAAAGGGGTGGGGCCGTTGTGGTGGCTGCATCTGACAACCCTACGTCCTATGAAGGGCTTCAGCGCATAACAGCAAATTTTGATGTAGGTTTACCGGTAGAAAAAGCTCAAAATGCAGTAGAATTGCAGATTCCAGCTGAAAGCTCTGTTCTTTCTGAAAAAGCCGGGCTTTACAGGGTTACAAGTCAGGGGCCGAAATGGCTTAGCCGCGTCACTCTCGAAGAGGGCCATATTAAATGCCCTGTTATGACTTCAAGCAGCGTGTTCGTGGCCGTAGATGAAATCGCACCTGAAATAAAACAGCAGGCCGAAAATAATAACGCAGGCTGGATAAGTGTAGAAGTAGTTGATTCAGGTTCGGGTATCGACCCTGATCGGGTAAAAGCCTTTTATAAGGGTAGAAAACTGCAAACAAGACTTGCCGATAACGGTAAGCTGGAGATAAATAGTAGAGGCTTGCCTCATGGTGACCAGGAAATCAGTATTGAAGTAGCCGATAAGGTTGGCAACAAAGCAAGTAAAAGCCTGAGGGCTGCAATTACTGGGCCTACGGCATTGAAAGATGTTGCGGTTTACCCGAATCCGGCGCGTCAGTCTGCAAGGATCAGGGCGTTGTTTAATGGCCCTTCAGAAGGCCGGGCCGGCGTGAGGGTGAAAATCTACGGTGTTGATGGCGAGCGAATAACAGACTTTGATTTGCCCCATACGGGTTCAGGAGTCTACGAAACAAGATGGGGGCTAACTGATTCTCAAGGTCAAATGGTTGCCAACGGGGTATATTTTGCCGAAATTACAGCCAGACTTGGCGGACAAACAAGCAAACAGCGACGCAAAATCGCGGTTTTGCGTTAAAATTGGAGATTAATGAATTATGAAAAAAGCTAAATTCTTTTTGCTGTTTGTAGTTCTGATGACTTTTCCAATGATTCAGAACTGTGGCGGTAGCAGCAATGGTGGTGGAACAAGCGACATAATTATTGCTGACAAGTTAATTAATGAAGGCTGGGATGCAATTTCTATCGGAAATTATACTACTGCTAAATCCAGCTTTCAGCAGGCGATGGACGAGCCTCTTACTGATGCGCAGCGTGTGTCTGCACATAGCGGCATGGGTTGGGCTCTTTCTAAAAACGGCAAAATTCTTGAGTCTATACCTTATTTTGAAATAGCGGCAGAGCGCGATAATGAAGCCAAAGTGGGTTTGGCTGGTGCTCTGGTTTATCGTCATCAGACAAGTTACGATTATATTCGTGCAGCCGAAATGCTTGGCAATATGCCGCCGGAAAAGTTTGCTCCTCAACACAGTGGGCTCGGGCTAAATTCGGCCAAGGTACATGCTTTGACGGCGCTGTCTTATGCTCTTGCCGGTGACGAAGAACAGGCCACGGTTTACATGAACAAGGCTGCGGCTCTCGACTCAATGATGGTTGGCACCACTGTCGACCGCCTTGATGAAGCTTTTTTCCTTCTAGGCTGGAAAGAATAAAACCTTTTTAATTTATCAATCTGCTTCAGCAAAAGCTTCGGCAGAGTCATGGACTTCGTCATTTGTCTGAGCGTCTTTAAAAAAGAGAGCAATAATAATTGCTGCGGCTAATAAAACCCCAAGGCTTGTTATTACAGAGCTTGAATACGAGCCGGAGCGGTCGGCAAGCCAGCCGCCGAGAGATGGGCCGGTGAGAGCCGCCAGGCCATAAGCCAGAAAACATATAGGGTAAAGTCGTGGAAAAAGTCTTACTGAAAATTTTTCTACAACAGTAGAGGCATACACGACGAAACAGCCGCCGAAACCGGCACCGATAAGTGGAGTTGCCAGCAGCGACAACCAGGTCAGGTTTTTAATATTTAGCAACAGCATGGCAACAAAGAAAAAGCCCAACGACATTAATACTGTTTTGCGTGAACCTGCACGGTCATGAACCTGGCCCCAAAGTACGCGACCGGCGATGTTACCCAATGCAAAAAGAGAAATGCTCAAAGTAGCGTAAAAATCGCTTAGACCATGGCTCAGCATCATTGGTTTAAGGTTGCCAACTACGAGCAAACCTGCAAAGGTGCCTGCGAACATTCCAATAAAAATGAGAAAAAAGTCAACAGAGAAAATGTGTGGTAAAAGACGCTCTTCTTTTTCTGCAGATACTTTGGAATCTGTGCTTTCAGGCTCCCTCATAAATAAAGCGCTGATTAGTGACAAAGAGCCAAATACAACAGCGTTAAATCTGAATACCTGCATAAGGTTATAGCCGGCACTACCTAATTGATAGTCGGCCAATGAGCTGAATAAAATCGCTCCGCCACCGAAGCCTGCTACCGCTACGCCGGTAACAAGACCGCGATTGTTGGGAAACCATTTCATACCGGTAGTAAGAGGAACGACATAGCCAAAGCCGATACCGATGCCCATTAGAACACCGAAGCTTAATAAAAGAAAAGTAAAATTGCCTTCTGAATAAGAAGCGCTAAAATAACCGGCAGCAAATAAAACAGAGCCTATTACAGCTGTAAAGCGCGGGCCTTTGCGCTGTAAAATTCTTCCGGCAGGAATCATTGCAATCGCAAATACAGCGATGGTTAAACCAAAAATTGAGCCGCACTGGCCTTTACTCAGGTCAAAATTTTTAACTAAAGAGGGCACAAAAGCACTCCAGGCATAAATGCCGCCTAAAATGGCCTGCAATACAACTCCTGCGCTAAGAACTATCCACTTTTTCATTGTTTTTACCTTGCTTTGATTTTAGATTTTCTCGAGATCTATAAGACTGATTAAATCTTCTATGAGTTTGTTCTCTTCGATCGGGTGCCGCAGATGCTTTTCGCGGTGAATTTCATAAGAGTTGCATCTTCCGTTTTTGAAGCGGTCTATATAACCGGCTTCGGTTAAGTCTGCAATTATACGTTGCACGGCGCGCTCGGTTATGCCAACTTTTTGGGCAATATCACGCATGCGCATGCTTGAGTCGCTTGCCAGGCATAATAGAACATGAGAATGATTCGATAAAAAGGTCCAGTTGTTTGATTCTTGTTTAAAACTGTTCATAAAAACCTTTACTTATGAAATTTATTGCATGAAAAGTAATACACGAAAACAATTTCGTAAGTCAACTCAAATCGCTCATTTTTATTGTTTGCCGGCGGTTATATCTGTTATATTTACTCCATAAATTCACTCGGGATGAAAAAATAAACATGAATAACAGCTATAAACGCAGTTTTTTATCTATACTTCTGGCTGCAATGTTGCCTTTAACCCTTTGGGGCGCAGCAGAAGACAAGGCTACAGTTAAAAAGATTAAATCACCAGAAGAGCTTCGACAGCAGGAACTTAAACAAAATGAGTTAATGCGACGGGAAATTCTTTCTTATGTGCGAAAGCACGAGAACAGGGAAAAAGGTGAGGGCTGGTTATATCTTGCCAGACAATTCAGAGAGCTTAAAGATACCGACCGGTCTTTAATGTATTTAAGAACCCTTTTGCGCTCAGATCACATAAACCCCGAAATTACCTGGGAAGCCCAGCTATTATACGCAGATATTTTCAAAGAGAGAGAAGAATTTGCCGTTGCGCTTAAAGAGCTTGATCGCATGCTTTCCTGGAAACTGTCACGCGAATATCTTGTCAGAGCAAAAGTAGCCAGAGCCAAGCTTCTTGGCAGAAACTTGACCAGTATTGAAGAACTGCAAAAAGCTTTTAAAAGATATTACTGGCCTTTTCCCGAAAAGAGTGATATCGAGGCAATCGATTATTTAATGGGCTTCGAGCGTGGCTATGATCTGGAAATAGCAATGAAAGCTCTTGAAGCCTGGGAAGAAATTTCAAACTTTTCAGAGCCTGAAGCCAGGGATCTGGCCTGTTTGAGGATCGCTTTGCTTCATGCTTTTGATCTTTCTAATCCGGAACGTGCAATTGAGTGGCTTAAAAAGATCAATGAGAATACTGAAGCATATGTTGATGCCAGCTTTGTTAAAGCTGCTCTATGGCACTTTTATTTAAAAAATAAAGATTCGAGTAAAGCATTCCCATTTTACCGTGATTACAGGCAGAAAACCGAAAGCCTCGATGGTTATAGAATTGCTGCAGTATTACAGGGGCAAGCAGCAGTAGATCTGATAAAAGATTATGAAACTGGATTAAAAACTTTCGATTCCTTGATGGAAACTCCGCCGCATTTGCAGGCAAGTGAAACCATCTCTCTCGAAAAACAAAAAGAAACAAAAGACGAAGAAATCGACTGGGCAATTCTGGGCTGCCGCATGGCCGGATACGTGGCCGAGTATAAAATGAATAATCCTGATCGAGCTCGCTCTTATTATGTTAAAGCAGAAGAATTGAATAAAGAAAAAGAAGTTCCCGGCGATATAATATGGGTAAAGGCAGCGCTCGAAAGAACAAAACCCAGTGCTTCAGCAGCGCAGGCTCTTTTTAATATGGCTTACGAAAAATATCGCGCCAGAAAATTTTTGCAGGCAATTGACCTTTATGAGGAGTTTATGCGGAAATATCCTGATCATCATCTTTATCGAGAAGCACTGTACCGGGTTGCAGTTATGACTGATGACGATCTTCGACGCTACGAAAAAGCCCTGGAGCTTTATCGCCGCTATCTCATAAAGTTTGTTCCCAAAAAATCAACCTGGAACCTGGATGTTCTATATGACTGGGGACGCATTGATGAAGTCCGCTATCGAATAGGCAACCTGCTTAGCTTGCATTTAAAAGATCCGGTAGGAGCTCTCGAAATTTTTTCCCAGCTGGCTTCTATTTATCCGGAAAGTTACTGGGCTCAGCAGGGAATGAAAGACAGTATCAAAATTTACCAGGAAGATCTTGGCGATCCGGACAAAGCCAATGAAATGAAGCGTGAATTTATTAGAACTTATCCTGACACTTCAGATTCTTCCGATTTCAGGCTCGAGCTTTATTCTACCTATTTAAAGAAAAACGAAAAGGTTAAGGCTCTTAGGATTTTACGCGACTATCTCGATCACGAGTTGCCATCAAGCAAAGACTATTTTGATTACAAACAACAATGGCGCGACTTGTCTTTTAGAATAAGAGAAGCAAGCTTAAGAGAGCTATTAGAAACTTCTGGTCCGAGAGATCGGATAGATACCATGCAGAACCTCATGGACGTACTTTGTCTGGCATCTTCGAGTGCTCCCCTCGAAAATTTTACGGAAGATATCAAGCAAAACGAGAAGCTAAGCGATGAATTAAGGTGGGGACTTGTCTATAAGGCAGGAACAAGACTTTATCGCAATTTTCCCGGTAAAGCAGAAAAATTGTTCGCAGAACTGGCTCTTACCTCAAGCGGAACTGCAAAGCTTGCCTGTCATTTAACTCTTGGCAATATTGCTTATCGGGTTGATGAAAATGTTGACAAGGCTGTTAAACAGTATGAACAGGCACAGAAATTAATGTCGCTGACCGAACCATTAAATGAAGTGCCCACTTATCGTCTCGGCAGATTGTATCTGGTTCAAGGGCACGGTATAAAGGGCATGGAAGCACTACTTTCTTTTATTCAAAGATTCCCGCGCAGCAGATATGTTGGTAAGGCCTATATGGCGCTTGGCGATGCCTGTATTGCATTGCACAGTCCTCAGAAAGCTGCCGGTTATTACCGCAGGGTAATGCGTATCGCTCCTGATTTGGCAGAGCAGGCCGGCAAAAAAATTGATGAACTCAAATCGATGCAGACATCTGAACAATGGCTGAAACAAAGGTCAGATGAGATTGAAACTCTGTCTTTGAAAGTCTCCGAAGAAGACAGCGAAGAAGAAAAAAGCGATAAGAGCAAGAGTACCACAGAAACCTTTCAGAGAACTACAGATAAAAACGAGTCCTTAACCTTAGAAGAGCTCGCCACACCCGATATTTACGAATTAATTGTTCAAGAGGGCCAAAAAGCAGAGCCTCGTGGCGCAATTATCGGTAACTATGCTTACGAAATTCTAAAAAGAGAAGAAACCGAGTCTGAAATTCGACAAAAAGCGTTAAAACATTACATTTCTTCCAGATTTTTTCGAAGCAGAGACGCTGAAAAGATGGCGGCAGAAGCGTCTGAGTTGCTGGCTATGCATAACTATGCACCATGGCAGTCAGAGCTCCTTTTCAGGCTTGCTCAGGCCAGGGAATATTTTTTGCAAGATCCCGAAGAAGCTAACAAGGCTTATTTTGAATATCAGTCTTTTTACCCTGATGGTAAAAGAACGCTCGAAGTTCGCAAACGCATTCCCGAGGTTTTCGTTCAGGCAGATGATATTAAAAATGCGGTGCGATTTTATGAAAAAATTGTAGATGATTCCAGACTTGCGGGGCCTGATCGAGCCGACGCTTCTATTGAACTCGCAAAGCTGCACATGCAGGAAGAAAGAAAGAATGAAGCCATTCAAACCCTAGAGGCAGCTCTTACTTTTGATTCTCAGCGTAAATCTGAAATTTGTTTAAGGCTTGAGCGCTTCACCGAAGATTTTTCTTATGTAAGGCGTGCACTTGATTCACAAGGCGAAGAAATTTATCGCTTAAAAGCACTTAAAAGGCTGGTTGCCAGGGCAGAAGAAGAAGAAAATTTTCAGCAGGCGGCCGGATTGTTGAGTGATTTTTCCGAAAGCTTTACTATTCCCGATGCAACTGTCTGGATAGATAAAAAGGTTGAGCAGCTAAGCAAAAGAGGCGTTATAAGTGAAATCGAACAAAAAATCGAGCTTTATCCGGAAGAACCCGAGACCGCAAGTCGCATGTTTAGACTTGCCAAAATGGTTGAAGGAGCTGAACACACAAAATATCGGGCTCAGGATTTATTTTACGAAATCACTCTGGTTTATCCCGGTTCTGAGTTTTATCGCGAAAGTCGTATAAGGGCAGAGAACGTTCGCACTATTAAAGCCGTCGAAGAGCTTTCAGATATGCTCAAAAAAGGTGTTAAGGGGGAACTTGGCCAGGAAGTAATAATCGAGCGCGCCCGCTTGCTGAAAGAAAATCTCCAGGATCTTTCCGGCGCAATGGAAAATTATGAAAGCTTTATTGAGATTTTTCCCAACTCGCCTTTGCGTGATGAGGTTTATCTGGCAATGGGCGATATTGTTCTGGCCGAAAGTGGTAGCTCAAAAGATGCTCTTGCATATTATGAAAAAGGTCTTGAAGCCAGTCGAGACCCATTTGTTAGAGAAGATCTGACACGCAGAATCAATGACATGCAAAGCTTTCAGTCGCTGGTAATTTATTCAGAAGACGACGATGATTATAAGCAGGGTTTAAAGCAGATTTATCGAATCTGGCGATTAAACAAAAATTATTCTTACGCTCTTGGTTTGCTGGAAAATGCAATAAAAGAGCTTTTTAATCGGCCCCGAGTCGCCAAACTCAGTTATTTGAGAGGCCGTATTCTGGAAGAAAATGAAAAATATAATCAGGCAGAAAAAGAATACCTCAAAGCGTTAAGAAGCCTTTATCATCCGGGTTGTCGCAAAGACATGGTCTTGTACAGACTGGCAAGAATGAAAAAAGCACAAAATCAACATAAGCAGGCAGCTTCTTATTATCGCGCTCTTGTTCATCGTTATCCAAAAAGTTTGCTCTCGCGATCAGGCTTTTATCAGTTATATAAATATGAAGAACAGAACAAAGATCTTACTCTGGCACATCATTATTTAAGCAGATTGCTTTTGTTCGATTCTTTGTTCCCTTCTCATAGAAAGGTTCTGGTTGATAAACTCAAAGGGCTTGAAGCTAGAATGAATATTGAAGAAATGGAAAAATTGAAGAAATATTCCAATCTTGGCGGTACAGAATTGCCTTATTTTATTGGTAAAGTGCTTGAAAATGACTTGCATGACTACGATAAGGCAATTGCTCAGTATGAAAAATTTTTGCAAACTGCTCCATCCATAAGAAGAAGCCGTGAAATTATGAAAAAGATTGCTGATCTCTATGAAAAGAAAGGCGATTTTGTTAAGACAGTTGGCTATCTTGATTTATTGCTCGATACTTACGAGCCCGATATTCGCAATTTTGATCTGGTAGTCAGAATAGGTTCGCTGGTTGAAGACAAGCTTTTAAATCCCGAGCTTGCCAGACTGTTTTACAGTTCAATCGCGGCAGAATACCGTAATGTCAGAAAAATTCGTTTCTTTGCAGAAGAAAAGCTGAAGCGAATTGAAGAGGAAAAACTCAGGGCTGTCAAAGAAACTCGTGTAAAGAAAAGGGTTAAGAGAGTTTATACAGAAGACGATGAAATTGTTATAGAAGATATGGAAGACATTATTGAACGCCAGGTAGAGGATTTGCAGGATTTCAAACAGGCAGAGCGTAATCTTGAAGACCTCTGGAATGAAAACAAAGACTCGCTGGCTACTCTTGATATAATGAAAACACTAGTTGAGCTTAACATGGAGAAGTTGCGTGACCCGCAAAAGGCTGCAGAATATTATGCTAAATGGCTCAATGAAAACAAGGGCGATCCATTATACAAAGAATACACACTCAAGCTTTACGATCATTATATGGACGTAATGAGAGATGGTCAGAAGGCATTGAGATTGCTCGAAGACTTTATAAGAGACAATCCTGTTTCTGTCGATACTCTCGATATCGAGCTGAAGCTCGGTAAAGCCAATGAAATTCTTATTCGCAATTATGATGAAGCCAGAAGAATTTATCAGAGAATTATTGATACCAAGCAAAATGATCCGATTGTGCATGAAGCTTATTTCAGAATCGGTTTTGTTCATCGCGATGGCTTTGCTGACTATGATAGGGCTATAAAATACTGGCAGGAAGTTATAGACCTGTTTTACAACAATGATTTTGCTGATAAGGCACAGTTTGCCATGGCTTATACATATGAGACCTATGTGCGTGATTATACTCTTGCCAGACAGAATTATGAAAAAATCCTCAATCTATATCCTAATTCAAAATTGCAAAACGATGCACGCGATGCTTTGCTGAGAATAGAAGGCAAGTAACTTAAAGTGAAAGGCTGATTGCAGATGATAGACAAAACGAACATGATTGGTCTCGTAGAAAAATATGACAGCTTCTTAACTGACGCTGCTGTAGCCGTTTTGAGGTTAATCGACGAAAGTAGTGTGAAAATTGAGAGGAATCTTGTTGATTTTCTTAAAGGCAAAAAGTTCCCTTTAAAAGTTGAAACTTTAATTGAATATATAGAGAAGTTGAATCCGGAAAATGTCCGGGAAAAAGTAGTCGAAGGCCTGTGGGAGTTGCATTCGACTTTTCTTGATCTCGTTGTTTTAATTGGAAGTGAAGCCAGCCGGCAAACTGCTTATTTGCCTCTGATAAAAATGATGGAAAAAGAAAACCATCATCAAAGGGCCTTTGCGCTGGCAACTCTTTGCAGTTTTGATTTCCCAGAAGCAGTTAACAGCCTGGCTCGAACTTTTCCCAATCTTAACTCTGAAATGCGTTGGGTAACTCTTGTTCTTTTAAAAAAACGCTGGGATGACAAATTTATACCAATTTACCTGAAAGCATTGGATGATAGAGATCCGGAGGTAGTAAGAATCGCTGTGATTGCCCTAAGCCAGGCGACAGCAATTTCAGCTTTGGGTCAGATAAAAAATCTCCTGTATCATGGCTCGGAGACGGTCGTTATCACTGCAATCAATGCTCTGGTTGAACTTGGTGACAAGGAAGCTACCGAACAGCTTCTAGAGCTCTTTCACAAGAGAGATAATCCAAGAATCAAAGCAACGGTCGTGTCTGCCTTTGGTGAAATAGAATCAGACGAAGCGGTTGACTTTCTTGAGTCAGTTCTTGAGCATACCGATTCAAGGGTCAGAGCAAATGCCATTTTAGCGCTCAAAAACCGTAACGAAAAATTTACCCCTTTACCAGCGGCTGTTGTCGAAAAAATAAAGAAGCACATGCATGATGCTGATCACAGAGTCAGAGCTGATTGTATTCAAGCATTGTGGAGCATGGGGTTGGCAGAAAACCAGCATGAAATAGAAAAAATGCTGATGAGCGAAAATGAAAAGGCCAGAGCAGCAGGAGCTTATCTGTGCGGCAAGCTAAAGCTTGTTCAGATGAGCCGCCAACTCGAAGATTTAACTGCCGATCGCTCCTGGTCAGTTAGAAAAATGGCATCTTTGGCTTTGCTTGGTCTTGGAGATGCAGGAAAAAGTATTCTTGAGCATTTGATTGATCATGGAAGCTCCGATCAAAAAATTATTGCCACTTATGCTATTGGTTTATCCGGCAATCCTGATACAATCGACCAGCTAATTGCTCAGAGCCGATCAGGTCGAGAAATGGCAGATCTCGCCACTTCAATTTTGTTGAAACAATCTAATAACAGCTGATTAGACCGAAAAAAATGGGCTGCTCCTTATGGAACAGCCCATTTTTTATTTTAAGCAGAACTTAGTTAGTCTCCGTTCTCTGCTACTTCATCCTTATCGGGTTTTCTCATAACAAAGTAGGCGAGTGAGGCACATAGCAGCAGAAAAGCAATGACCGCATAAAAATCATGGTTTTCTGGGGTTGTTCTTACTTTAAGGCCACTTTTGTCAGCGGTAAGATAAAGCTTCTGCCACTTACCAAGAGTCAGAGTCTTTTGAACCATTTTGCCGTCGACCAGACATTTTATTTGTAGTTCGCGGCGTTTTGCTTTGTTAAGAGCTTTGTTTAAAGCAATTACCTTGCGATCAAGTGCGGCTATAGCTTGCTCATCTGCATCCGGCGCAGATTTTAGCTTTCGCAATTCTACTCTGTTGCTGGTTATACTGGCTACTGTTGCT
Source organism: Candidatus Rifleibacteriota bacterium (assembly GCA_051747585.1). GTDB lineage: Bacteria > Muiribacteriota > Ozemobacteria > Ozemobacterales > Ozemobacteraceae > DYKG01. The sequence continues at coordinate 2,036 of JBNJGH010000036.1, read as the reverse complement.
GAATTATCGGGGAAAAGATCAGGAGCTACTTTATAGTAATCGCCTTTAACCGATTCTCCATTTATTTCCTGGAGTTCAACCTTTTCATTTATTACATGAACTCCGGGTTTGCTTATGCCCGAGAGCATTCCTGGGCTTTTTTCGGCAAAACCAAGTAATACCATAATTAAAACACCGGTAAGCGCCGCACCCGCAATCAAGCCAGAAGAATAAAGAACACCTGTTTCTCTTTTCTGTTCGAGTTTGGGATCTTTTTTGCGCAGTTCCAGAATCCATCTTATAATTCCGCCCGCCATAATTGGCACTGATAAAGACATTGGCAGGTAAAGACCAACGGCAAATGCCAGCGAATTAATGCCGAGAAGTTCTATGCCAATAGCAATAAAAACACCACAGAAAACAAGATTCCATGGAAGGCTGCCGCCAATAACACCGTCTATTACAAGCTTCATAAGGTTCGCCTGAGGTGCGGGCAGCTCGCCGGTTGTAATGGCATCTTTCAATAGATACATTACAAATCCCATGGTTAAGCCCGAAGCTATAACTCCAAAAAATTCGCCAATCTGCTGATGTTTGGGGGTTGCACCAATAAGAAAACCTGTTTTCAAGTCCTGTGAGGTGTCGCCGGCAATTGCTGCGGCAATGCAGACAAAGGCACCTACAGTTAAAACTGCAACTTTAACGTTGGGCATTCCTGCCATGCCGGCCAGAATGAAAATAAGACATGTAAGTAACAATGTTGCGATAGTCATGCCCGAAATTGGGTTTGAAGAAGAACCCAGCAAACCAACGATTCGTGAAGATACAGTTACAAAAAAGAAACCGAACAAAACAATCAAGAATGCGGCAGAAATAGAGGTCGCATAACTGGGAAAAATATCGCCTTTGAGAACTATTGTTATAAGCAGAACCAAGGCTGCAGAACCAATTAAGATAACCTTCAAAGGCAGGTCTGTCTGGGTTCGTTTTTCATTTTCGGTGTTGCTGCTTTTTCCAAGTGAGCTGAAGCCCGCTTTGAAGCTTGTTAAAATAACCGGAATCGATTTTATCAGTGAAAAAATACCGGCAAAAGCAACGCCCCCGGCACCAATATATCTAATGTATCTCGACCAGATTTCGATTGGTGCCATATCTTTAATAAGAGCGGCAGTTTCCGGATATATTGGTGTGCCAAGCTGATCGCCAAAGAGGTAAATCAGAGGAATCAGAACCAACCAGCCCATCATACCTCCACTGAGCATAATGGCAGAAATTTTTGGGCCGATTATATAGCCAACCCCAAGCAATTCGGGAGTTACTTCTGCTCCGACCTCTGCGCCTTTGAAACCGGGTATATGTGTTGTTGGTTCTTTGCTCCAGAGTCCAAAAAGGCGGTTGTGCATCAATGCCTGATACAAAGCGCCGATACCCATGCCCTTAAACAGAGTTTTGGCCTTGGAAAGATCTCCCTGACCTGCTACCAGAACTTCTGCGCAGGCAGTTCCTTCTGGATAAGGCAGCTTGCCGTGCTCTTGAACAATAAGGTATTTTCGCAGGGGTATCATAAATAAAACCCCGATTAAACCACCTATTATTGCTATTACAGTTATTTCAAGCTTTGTGGGTTCCATGCCCCAGATAAAAAGAGCAGGAATAGTGAATATAACACCGGCTGCAAGTGATTCGCCTGCCGAGCCGACGGTTTGTACCATATTTGTTTCCAGAATTGTTCCCTTTTTAAAGAAAATTCTAAAAATTGCAACTGCCATAACAGCTGCGGGTATTGAAGCGGAAACAGTTAAACCTACCTTAAGGCCCAGATATGCATTTGCAGCTCCAAAAACTGAGCCGATGAGCATACCTATAACTATTGCCTTGAATGTGAACTCTGCCGGGCTTTGTGAGGCGGGAACGAAACTGGGATAATCCTTACCATCACAAACCTCATAGGCTTTCGGGGAAAGTCCGGTTTTGTTGCTCATAGTAACTCCCTAATTAATTTGATTGCGCTAAAATAGCACAAAAAGCAATGATCTTCAAAAGTATGTACAACCATT
>JBNJGH010000035.1:0-30509 GCA_051747585.1 Candidatus Rifleibacteriota bacterium | reverse complement strand
CACTTTGGGGATTACTCCTTTCAGTGCCGGGTTGGCTACATGACGAACATTCAATTATCACGTTAACCTCCTTTCAGGTTAATAGAGAAGTCAGGCTTAACCTGACGCACCAGAGTGCACCGAGACGATTTTTTAATCTTTTTCAGCCGTGGATTGTCCTTTTGGACAATCAGCCGGCGGTTTCACCGTCCGGCTTTTCTGCCTTCAAATTATTAGTCAGAAAAACACTAGTGCTTTTCTGACTAATAATTTGATGGCAGAAACAAAGGCTGAAAAAGATTCTCTGTGCAACTCTGCGGGCTCTGTGGTTAACAATATACTAAGAATTTGCGATGAAAAACCTTATAAGGCCAGCTAAATCAATTTCTTACCTGTGCCTTTTCTTTGCGGCTTCGCGGCTTGGTGTGAGACAAATTCTCTTTTGAAACAAGTTGATAGTCGCTGACCGAGAATTGCTGTAATTACCGGGATGTTTTGCTTGAAGTTTGCAATTCGGTTATACTATCTTGTTAAGCCTTGTAAAAACAAAAATAGAATCAATGAAAAGAGGTTGATTAATGAAAATAATAGGTCATGCAACAGTATTAACTTTTGGCGAAAATCACAAAGTTATAGAAGACGGTGCAGTAGCTTACGATGAAAAGAAGATTCACGCAGTCGGAACGACTAAGGAACTAAAAGAACGTTTTCCTAAAGCCAAAATAAAAAACGTTAAAGGTCGCCTGGTTATGCCCGGCATTATAAATACCCATATGCATTTGTATTCTACTTTTGCCCGTGGCATTACACTCAAAGATGAACCGCCCGCAAATTTCGTGCAAATACTTGAAAGACTATGGTGGCGACTTGATAAAGCTTTAACCAATGAAGATCTTTATTATACTGCGATTATTCCCTTGCTCGATGCAGTGAGAAATGGCGTAACAACCCTTATAGACCATCATGCCAGTCCGAACTGCATCGATGGTTCTTTAGAAACTCTGGCAAAAGCATTTAGAAAATGCGGGCTTCGCGGCAATCTTTGCTATGAAGTTTCAGATCGTGATGGACAAGAAAAATGTGACGCCGGCCTTAATGAAAATGCCAGCTTTATAAGAGGACTGAAACTTAAAAGCGACACTGATATTACCGGCATGATTGGTATGCATGCCAGTATGACATTAAGTGACACAACCCTGGAAAGAGCAGCAGAGCTAATGGAAGGCCTGAAAACAGGAGTTCATATCCATGTAGCAGAAGATCAGGCTGACAATGAAAATGCAATAAATAGAGGTTATCGTTCAGTTGTCGACCGACTTCACCATTTCAAACTGACAGGGCCTGACAGCATTTTTGTTCATGGAGTAAACTGTGACCTGCATGATTTGCAAACCCTTGCTCTGACAAAGACAAATGTAATTCATAATCCCAGATCAAACATGAACAATGGTGTGGGTTGTGCACCAGTTGAAAAAATGTTTGAAGAAAAAATTAACGTCAGCTTCGGAACAGATGGCATGTCGGCATCTCCGCTCGAAGACCTGATGGTAGCTAATATTTTACATAAACATGAAGCACGTGATCCTCGCAAAATTTACGGTGAAGCCTGGAAAATGTTTGCAATTAATGGCGGAAGATTGGCGCATAAATTATTTAAAAAGAAAACCGGAGTATTAGAAGAAGGCTCAACCCCTGACCTGGTTGTCTGGGATTACATTCCCCCCACCCCGGTTACCGCAGACAATACTTTTGGTCATTTAACTTTCGGGCTTCCTTACAGCAAGGTTGATATGACAATCTGCCAGGGTAAAACTCTTCTGGAAAATGGGAAATTAACTTTTATGGACGAAGAAGAGGAAGAAGCGATCTGCGCAAAATCAAGAGAAATCGCTAAAAACGTCTGGGAAAGATTTTAACCGCAAAAAAAACCGCCGGCCCACAATGGGCCGGCGGTTTTTTTTTATTTAGTTACTTAAATATTTTTTCGAGTTCTTTTTCGAGGTTTTCGCCACGCAAATTATTAGAAATTACTTTCTGATCTTTATCGAGCAAATACATGGTCGGAATTGATTGAATGCCATAAGTTGGTCCCACTTCGTTTTTCCAGCCTTTGCCGTCAAAATACTGGGGCCAGGGCATATTATTTTCTTCAATGTATTTATCAAATTTTTCTTTACTTTCGTCAAAAGAAATCCCGATAATTTCAAAACCTTTTTCATGGTATTTATTGTAAGTTTTCACCAGGTTGGGCACTTCTTCTACGCAAGGAGGGCACCAGGTCGCCCAGAAGTCTACGAGCAGAATTTTGTCTTTAAATCGATCGAGGCTTAATTCCTTACCGTCGGTAGTTTTCAAGCCTTCAGGAAATTCTGGAAATTTTTTGCCAACAGGATCTCGAAAGAACTCATTGAGCATTTTTTCTCCAGCTGCAACAATCTCAGGATTTTTTGAACTCTTTAGCTCTTTTATTAAAGCATCGAATTCTGGTGAAAAATTTTCTTTCATCAACTTTAATCTTTGAGCTGATGTCAAAATCATAATTTCCCTGACATCGCCCTTCCATTTGTTGATCATTTTTATCACTTGATCCATCATGCCACTTTGGGCTGCCAGAGAAATCATTTCAAGATCGAGCTTAAGTCGTTCTTCAGGTTCTTTAAGAGTTTTACGTAACTTTTCTGCCTGAGCAAAAACGCCTTTAGTATGCTTTGCCAGAAGCCCTTTTACAGCATCCATATCTTTGGGATCAACTTTTCCTTCAGCAAAAGCGTTCTGAAGATTTTGATTCAGTTTTTTAGAAGCCTCTTGAAGAAACTGAACAACTTTGCCTTCTTTTTGCATCAATTCCTGACGAATATCCTCTTGATTAAGCTCCTCTGGTTCCTGGCTCATAACAGGTAAAGCAATCAGAAACACTGCCAATAAACAAAAAATCAATTTTCTTTTTTTAATAAAATTCATAAAAATCCTTTCAAAAAATTCTCTTTGTATATTAACACAAATTTAGACAGCTGTAATTACTCATAAAACAAATCCAGTAATTCTCCATATGTTTATAATAACTGTCTCAAGACATTTAGATTGCTTCGCTTCGCTCGCAATGACAGCCCCAATTTGTCATTGCGATGAGCATCGCGAAGAAGCAATCTTTGATATTCTAAATTTTAATGTTTAATAAAAAACAAAAATGTCTTGAAACCCACTAATATGACTAAATGGATAATTACTAAAGCAAAGCCGCTCGACTTCATGAAGTCGAGCGGCTGAAGCTTAAAGCTTTATGTGTTTTTAAAATTTTACTATTTTATTCTTTCGATATTCTGCTTCATCAATTTTTCCAAGGTTGCACCAGAGTCTGCAAATTTGCTGGTAAGAATCATGGCAGCAATGATATATGGTTTGTAACCGGCTTCCTTATAGGTTTCTATACGATAGCGCTCAAATACAGAGGCAGCAACTTCGCCGGCTTCGCAGGAAACTCCGGTAATATCTGCTGGCAGACAATGCATATAAAGAGCTTTTCCGCCGCGAGTGAGTTTCATTTTATCTTCAGTGCATTCCCAGTCTTTATATTTGGCATTATTGGCCAGGCATTCTTTTTCGAGTTCCTTAAGGCCTTGTTGATCTTGGGCACGCAGAAGTTGTGTTCTTTGACCCATAACTGAGTAAGGTGCCCAGCTTTTAGGATAAACAATATCTGCATCTTTAAATGCTTCATCCATACTATTGGAAATTTTAAAACTTCCGCCGGTTTCTACGGCATTTCTTTCTGCTGTTTCTATAACATCAGGAATAAGGTTGTAGCCTTCAGGGTGAGCCAGGCTTACATCCATACCGAATCTGGTCATGAGTCCAATAATACCTTGAGGCACGGACAAAGGTTTACCATAGCTGGGTGAATAAGCCCAGGTCATGGCAATTTTTTTGCCTTTTAGTTTATCGAGACCGCCAAAATATTCTTTAAGCCATGCCAGATCAGCCATAGACTGAGTTGGGTGGTCAATGTCACACTGCAGGTTTACAACAGATGGGCGACAGGGCAAAACATTCTGTTTGTAACCGTCTTCGAGGGCTTCGCCGACTTCTCGCATATAAGCGTTACCTGCTCCCAGGTATTTATCATCTCTGATACCTATTACTTCAGAGAGAAAGGAAATCATGTTTGCAGTTTCTCTGACCGTTTCGCCATGTGCAATCTGAGATTTTCCTTCATCAAGATCCTGAACAGCTAAGCCAATTAGATTACAAGCAGAAGCATAAGAAAATCTGGTACGGGTTGAATTATCACGGAAAAGTGAGATGCCCAGGCCACTGTCAAAAAGCCTGGTCGAAATATTGTTATTTCTCATTTCTTTAAGTGCCTTGGCTACAGAAAGAATCTGTTTTAATTCATCTGGTGATTTTTCCCAGGTCAGTAAAAAATCTTTACCATGTAAATCGGTTTTGTAACCCTTAATTTCATTAATTAAAGCTCTGATTTCGTCCATTTTACTTTCCTTTTTTATTTTATTTTTGATTAAATTTCATAAGCATACTGGGCATAAAACGCAGCAGCTTTTACCAGGTCATCTACCGGGCATTTTTCATTTGGAGCATGTGCCATTACTTCGTTACCAGGCCCAAAACCAATCATTGGTATTTTATAGTAACCATTAATTGTTACGCCATTGGTAGAAAAGGTCCATTTATCTATTTTAGGATCTTTTTCGAAAAGCTCTTTGAAAGCTTTAACGCCGGTCTGAACAACTCGTTCACTTTCTTCGAGTTTCCAGGTTGGAAAATACTTTTCCATGCCATAGCGAAGTCCGGTATAAGCAACTTCTTCATAATGAAGAACTTCTACTTTTGCATCTTCATTAACCTTGAGACCTGCTCTGGTTATTGCATCTTCAACTTCTTTTACCGCAGATTCTTTGGTTTCGCCCCAGGTTAAGCGTCGATCAAGATGAATATGCACTGAATCAGCAACAGCACACAAAGACGGGCTTCCTGATTTAAATTCTGAGATTGTAACAGTACCTTTGCCAAGGAACTCATCGTTTTTAAGATTTTCGTTAAGCTTTTCAATTTCAATTGCAAAGCGAGCAGCCATATAAACGGCATTTTTACCGCGTTCAGGGGCAGAACCGTGGCAGGATATTCCTCTGAAATCGACGCCCATTTCCATTCTTCCACGGTGTCCGCGGTATACATTCAAATTTGTGGGTTCAGTACTGATGACAAAATCAGGTTTAAGATTTTCTTCTTCAACGAGGTATTTCCAGCAAAGACCGTCGCAATCTTCTTCCATTACCGAACTGACCACATAAAAAGTAACATCACGATCGAATCCCATTTCTTTTAAAATTCTGCCGGCAGTTATAGCTGAGGCTATGCCGCTTTCTTGATCAACAGTGCCTCGACCAAGAACATGACCGTCTTTAACTTCGCCAAGAAAAGGATCGAATTCCCAGTTGTCTCTGTTACCAACGCCTACTGTATCAACATGACCATCTATAGCCAGAACTGTTTTTCCATTGCCTATTCTGCCAATAACGTTTCCAAGACCATCGGTTCTGACTTCATCAAAACCGGCCTCTTTCATTTGTTTAACAACCTCGGCTTGAACATCTTTTTCTTTCATACTTTCTGAAGGTATTTTTACCATTTTGCCAAGGTTCGCGGCAGTATAATCGCGATATTTTTCGGCCAGTTCCATGATTTTTTTTGCTGTTGTCATATCATTACTCTCCATGCCATTTATATTTCTTTTAAGACCCAAATTAGTCAATTAGAGGCGATATTATAACCGAGTTTGTAAATTAAAACAACTTAAGCCTCGGTTAGAAAAACTATATTTTTATTTGGATAAAAAACCGCCTCAAAATTTCTTTTTAGAAAATTTGAGGCGGTAATCTTAATTCAAAGGATTTAAATTACAGTTCGTCTAACAAACCTGTTCGATTGTTGAATTCAACGATCTGTTCATCCCAGTGTTTAACTATCTCATCTGAGAATACGTCTTCCCAGAATTCGAGATCCCAGAGTTCGTTTATTTCTTCAACGGTCTTACCCTGTTGTTCGACCCAGGTATAATATTTGAAATTATGGAGACGTTTGCGGTCATGATAGGTAAGTTCCATCATATCCTGAGTATCTTCGCCAAGCAGATATCGTTCAAAGTCAGCCAAAGCTCTGCCATTACAATATTCGCCCTGCTGCTGTTGAAGTTCTTGAATTCTTGATTCATACATTCCTGCTGAATCAGTCAAACAGGTAAAAATGACATCATCTTCGTTCATTTCATAAAACTTGGCGGTTTTTATTGCAGAGAGTAAATTGCTTATACTGCTGATGCCAAGTAACCCAAGATTATCGATCAATTTTGAATCGACACCGGCATTTTTAAGCATTTCTTTACCGGCCGGTTCGTTAAACACGCGCAAAAGCTGCATACAGTTTTCATCGTCAACTGCGACAACCGTGTCGGTATTTCTGGTATTATGAATCCAGGGAACATGTTTATCGCCGATTCCCTCGATACGATGGCCACCAAAACCGCATGAAAGCAAGGTAGGACACTGCAAAGCTTCAGACGCAGCTATACGACAATGAGGGTGATCTTTCTTAATTCTGTCTCCGGCTGCGATAGTGCCGGCTGAACCGGTTGCTGAAACCCAGGCTGAGAATCTGCTTCTATCGGTTTTGATTTTATTGTAAACCTCAAGAATAGCGTTTCCGGTCAGATGATAATGCCAGATTGCATTGCCAAATTCTTCAAACTGGTTAAAAATTACAATGTCATCGCCACGCGTTTTACGAAGCTCCCAGCATTTATCATAAATTTCTTTAACATTAGATTCGCACCCCGGAGTTGCAAAAATTTCATCGGTTCCTATCTCTTTCAACCAGGTGAATCTTTCTGAACTCATTTCTTCTGGAAGAATTGCAATTGCGGGTGTTCCAAGTAATGAACAATCATAAGCGCCACCGCGACAGTAGTTGCCGGTACTTGGCCAAACGGCTTTTTGAGTTGTAGGATCGAACTCTCCGCTTACCAGTCTTGGAACCAGGCAACCAAAAGCTGCGCCTACTTTATGTGCACCTGTTGGAAAATATTTACCGATAAGTCCGACAACACGTGCTTTTGTTCCGGTTATTTCTTTTGGAAATTCAATAAAGGGAGCATCACCGTAAAGACCTGTTTCGATATTATTATGCCAGGTAATGCGGAAAAGGTTTCTAGGGTCTACATCCCATAGGTCCAGGGGCTTAACCTGTTTTTTTATTTTTTCAGGAATAAGTTCCGGGTTTTGCTGCTGAGCAAAGGTCGGAATAATTATATTTTTTTCTCTTGCTCTTTGAACAGTTTTCTTGAGAACGTCTTCTTTTATGTGAAGTTTAAATTTGTGTGAATATTTTGGCACTTCAATCGCTCCTTATTTTTATGGATATATATGAGTTCCTGCTTCGCCTTTAACAGCTTTGGCAAGATTTTCAGGATTAGTAATAATAGCGTGTTTTCCGCCGTTTTTAAGAAATTTAATTATCGCCCGGCATTTAGGTAGCATGGAACCAGGTTTAAAATGTCCTTCTTCGCAATATTTTTCCAGTTCGGCCATGGTAACTTTATCAAGTTCTTTCTGGTCCGGCTTACCAAAGTTAAGGCAGGCTTTTTCAACTGCTGTGGAAATAACAAAAACATCGGCATTCAAATTAGAAGCCAGCAACGAAGAAGCGAAATCTTTATCGATAACAGCTGCAGTTCCGGTAAGATTTTTATCTTTGTCATAAACGACCGGAATCCCGCCACCACCGACTGCGATAACCATAAAACCTCTTTCGCTGAGGGTTTTAACGGCTTCTTCTTCAATTATTTCCAGAGGAAGCGGAGAAGCGACAACACGGCGCCAACCTCGGCCGGCATCTTCTACCATTTCCCAGCCATCTTTTGCCATTCTTTCTTTTGCTTCTTCTTCAGTATAAAATTGGCCAATTGGTTTTGATGGATGCTGAAATGATTCATCTTCAGGATCGACTCTAACCTGAGTAACAACTGTAACAACAGGTTTGTCAATTTTGCGCTTTTTAAATTCGTTGCCCAGAGACATCTGGAAATTATAACCTATCGCGCCCTGGGTATCTGCACCACAACTGTCTAATGGAACAGGATGAATCTGATCTCTGGCAATTTCACTTCTCAGCAGAATAAAGCCAACCTGTGGGCCATTGCCATGAGTAATAACTACTCGATAGCCTTCCTCTACCATATCAGCAATATGAGCCATGGTTCTGGCGGCTGCTGCATACTGATCAGGAACTGTCTGATGATTTTTATCTGCGATAAGAGAGTTACCACCTACAGCAACAACTGCAAGTTTTCCGTTACTATTCATATACTTCCCTCCATATTCCTTAAATCAAAATGCAACAGCAAGAAAAAAGTAAATTTGTATTCCTGTTCCTTGCTGTTTATCATTTAAAATCAGCAGTCATTATACAGAGTTTCACAAAAAAGTAAATGCAAATAAAATTTTAGGCTTTTTAAGGCTATAATTTTGGGGTATTCTAATTACTGGTTTAAATTATGAACAAGCGCAAACAAAACCTGCCATACACATTAGCATTAAGAATTCCCTCAAATTTCAGAAAGTTTTTATCGGCATGCAATCGAAAGCTTTCAAGAGTTTGCAAAACTTTTGAGCCCTTGGCAACAGCGCACTTAACCGTAAAGTTCCTGGGTCATTCTTCAGATTATCTCGATGACGAAAAAATCATTGAATTATTACCTGAGATTTACAAGGTTTCAAATAAATATCTGCCTTTAAGTATTTTTGTAAGAGGGTTTTCCACTTTTACTTATGGCAACAATAAAAACTCGGTAATTTTTTTAAAAGTAATGCCCAATGAACAGCTGGAAAGTTTTCATAATGAGATTTGCGATGTTTTTGCCAAGAGGTTTGAGATTTTTCCCCATGCCGATCAGGAAAACTTTGAACCCCACATAACTTTAAGCAAAGATGTATACTCGAACAAAACAGAATTAATAGAAAAGCTTCTTACTCGCTCAAAAAAAATGGCAAAACGAAGACTAAAACTGGATGACCTGGTCGTAATGAGTGCCAATCGTCTTTTTCCGGTACAAGAAGAAATTGAGCGCCCTCTAATCTGCCCACCGGTTAAATAGATTACCCATTTTTGAAAAGTTCTATGCCCCGATCGAGATATTCTATTTTCTCATTGATTTCTGAATAGTTTTCCGTTTCAGGATTTTCTTCGAGAGTAACTTTAAGACGATCTCGTGTCTTAATCATGTGTTTAAGCAAAGTTGAAAAGTTCGGCATTCTAAAAGGTTTGGTTTTCTTTTTCTTTTTCTGGATTAAAACCTGGCAAAATCCTTCGCTGTCGGGCGCATCTGCTATCAAGAGATCAATCTTCTCTCCCAGCTCTACTTCTTCAAGGTCGCCAGGTTGAAAATAGAATTCCTGACCTGACCTGGTTTCAGTCACAGTCATGGCTTTGTCAGAAAAATCGGTCAAAACTCCAATTAAATGTTTCATCTGTTTCATAAGCTGCTCCTTTCTCAGTAACTCTCCATTTGTTTATAACATAAACGACAATTATTCTGGATTCCTGATCCGGTTAGAACCGGTCAGGAATGACGGGCCAATATGGTCATTTCGACTAACGCTCAATGACCAAGATACGATGACGGGCCAATATGGTCCCTGAGCGGAGTCGAAGGGATCCTGTAGCCGTCTATTTGGTGGTTTCGACGCTTCGACGCCGCTCAACGCATCGCTCCGCTCAACCACCAAGATACAATGACGGATAGAAATTTGAGATTGCTTTGTCGGGGTCGGGATCGAAGAGAAATCGACAACGATTACGATTACGAGCATGATTACGAGTATGAGCAAGCACGAGTATCCGCCGTCGCCAAGGCTATGGCGGACAAGCGGGCGAGGATATTGACCCAATGCTCTGTTAGTTATATCATAAGATCATGAAAAACATGATTCCAGAATTTATGTACAAACCACTCAAAGAATTGCCTTTCGTAGTTTTAGACCTTGAAACTACCGGCTTCAAACCAAATGCAGCAGGAATAACGGAAGTTGCTATAATATCTATTAACGATGGTCAGGAAGAACCATTTGAAACCCTGGTGAATCCAGAATATCCAATTCCTGCAAAAATAACAGACTTAACAGGTATTACCGAGGATATGGTATCAGACAAACCTGTTATCAAAGAGGTATTACCGATAATTGACGCTCTTTTTCAAAATTGCATATTTGTAGCTCACAACGTACCTTTCGACTGGTCATTTATCGATTTCAACTACAGAATGCATCTAAAAAAACCTCTTAAAATGCCATCATTATGTACACTTCGACTCGCCAGAAAATTCCTCGGTTTGAGATCAAATAAACTTGAAAATGTAGCGAAACATTATGGAGTCAGCCTTGTTGACGCTCACCGAGCAATGAACGACACTGAAGCTGTAAAGCACATTCTTTATCACATGCTTGATGACCTCGATAAAAGAGGAATAAAAACAGGTGCAGATTTATATAAAAACAACCTTATTTTTCCAGAATGCCCACCCGTTAGATGACACAAACGACCATGGTGCGTCACCTTTGTCGCTTTTTTTTATCTTTCAAAATCACAACCGGGTTCTTAAAATGGCTTAATAAGCTGATCAGGCAAAGTTTTGCCAAACTGGCATTCAATTTGCTCTTATAATTATTGCCGTTAATTTCCTGATTCGAATTTTATTATGAAATTATTTTTATTTATTTATTATTTTGTTCTAAGAATCCGGTTAAATTCAGGCGGCAAAAAAAACAAGGAGAAGCTCAGATGAAAAAAATCAGAATTATGTTTCTTTGCCTTTTGCTGATTGCAGGCTTTATAACTTCAGCCCCGGCCGGTTATCTTGTATCATCTAAAGGCGATTTGCCGCTGGTATCGCAAAAAATCTCGGTTGAAATTAATAATCAGGTAGCTGTTACCAGACTGGAGCAGATATTTTATAATCCGCACCAATCGACGATTCATCCAAATATCAGATTTCCTGTTCATGAAGGAGCTTCGGTTCAATCCTTCTCTTTAACTGACAGTGACGGAAAAATTTATGAAGGACAAATAGAAGAATCAAACCGGGCCGAACAAAAATTCAATAAGGCTAAAAATGAAGGAAAAGTTGCTGCTATTGCGGTAAAAAAGCAACCTGGTGTTTTTGAAACCAGCATAGGTTCAATTGCACCAGAATCAAGAGCAACCGTGGTAATTGAATACGGCGAAATTCTAACTTACAAATCCGGACAAATTAAATACAATTTACCTTTTAATATTTCAGATTGGCAGAAAACCAGTCTCGATCAAGTAAGTGTCGAACTTATAATTAAAGACCAAAAAGAAATTACTGGTATAGACTCACCCAGTCACGATATTTATGGAGAAAAAATTGAAGATGGAGGCTGGAAAGCAACCTTTGAAAAAAGCAGCTTTGTACCACAAAAAGATTTTGTTTTGACATATGAAGTTAAGGCAGACGAAATGGTAACTAATTTTCTGGCTGCCAAACCTGAAGCTGAAAAAGATGGTTATTTCGTTCTTATGCTTTCGCCCCAGGAAATAATTGATCAGCAGGACATAGCAAATCGCGACATTGTATTTGTAATGGATACCTCCGGTAGTATGGGAGGAAACAAGCTCAAGCAAACTCAGGAAGCCTTCAACTTTTTTGTCGACAAGCTTAACGACGAGGATAGATTTGGCATTGTAGATTTTTCCAGCAGAGTCAAAACCTGGAAAAACGAATTAATGCCTGTAACCTATGAAAATCGTATTAAAGCCCGAAACTATATAAAAAGACTTGAAGCCAGAGGCGGCACAAATATCTATGAATCTATTCATAAAGCCCTGGATTTTTTTGAATCAGATCAAGAAAGAACACAAACCATAGTCTTTTTAACAGATGGCGAAGCAAGTAACGGAATCAGAAGGACTCCAAGAATCGTAGATGATTTTACCGCTTCTAACAAGCTTCAAGTAAGAACTTTTACTTTAGGGGTTGGTCGTGGAGTAAATAAAAAACTTCTCGGGCAACTCGCCATTGAAAATCGTGGAGAAGCCATTTATCTTGAACCAGGAGCTAACCTGGACAAGCAACTGAAAGGGTTTTATCAATCAATCAGCACCCCACTGCTTGTAGACCTCGATCTTGATTTTGGCAATATCGAAGTCAGCGGAATTTACCCTAAAGAACTGCCTAATGTTTATAAAGGAACTCAGCTTATTGTAACCGGGCGTTATAAAAACAGCGGTGAAACTCAAATAACTCTTACAGGCAAATTAAATTCAGAAAATAAAGAATTCGGAATAAATGCTGCGTTTTTAGAACAAACAGATCAGCAAAATCGTTTTGTTCCGGCATACTGGGCAAGAGCGAAAGCTAATGAACTGCTGAACCAGATCAAAAGTTACGGCGAAAAACCCGACCTTAAAGAAGAAGTTATAAGATTGAGCAAAAAGTATCAGTTTGCCACCCCTTATACATCATTTGTAACCGTTGCCAAAAAACAGGTTCCGCAGATAGCAGCCAAACCAAAAACTCCCCAAAGAAAGAAATCATCTTACCAATCTGCAGCTTACGCAAATATTAAAAAGCAGGCGGCAAAAAGTCAAAAGAGAGTTGTGGTTAAAAAGACCAAAGCTAAAAGTGTTTCACTCTGGGGTGCAAGTGGTTTTGTTCCTTTTGCCGTTGCGGTTCCTAATTTCCGCAAAGCCAGGGGGCAGGCGAGAGTAAAAGCCTGCTATGCAAACATGAGGGTATTACTCGGCGCAGTTGAAATGTATAATATGGATCACACCGATATGATGACCGTTGTCACTGAAAAAGAAGTGGATATTCTGGTTCAAGAAGGTTATTTAAAATCCAGGCTTACGCACCCGACGAACGAATGCGCTTATGGCACTATTGGAGATCTTTCTAATAGCGGCTACATCTGCTGTCTGGAACATGGGACCGTAGAAGACATTCCCGAAGGCACTAAAGAATTGGCAATCTATTCCGATGGCCAGGGTGGCTATACTTCACAATTGATGACAAAAGAAACTATGCCATGGACCACGAGAATCTGGAACAATTATCTTGCCGATATTCTCAGCATGGTAATCAATATTCCGTTGTTTGTTATCGGCTTATTATTCAGTCTTTGGCTTATCTACCAGATAATCAGTTTGCCGTTTAAAATAATTGGCTCTATATTCAATACAGCTGATAAAAAAGAATAAAGAAATTTGCTTTATAAGCTATAAACAATAGACTATTATATAGTTAAAATTTCAGCCGGGGAAAACAATGGGAAATAGCAATAAGAATTTACAAACAGTTTCAGTTAAGCCTTTACAAAGATCGGTGTCGGTAGAAGCTCATTCGAAGCTTCACCGCACCCTGGCCTCTTTTTCTGCTTTAATGGTTAATACCTATCTGATAATTGCCCAGAAAATTTCGCCACCCTATGTAGAGCTTTCGTTGTTATTCTGGTTGTTGTTTTTTGTTTCGACCATCATAGCGATAAAAGAAAAAGATGCCAGCTACTGCTTTACCCCGATGGTTTTAGCAACAGCGCCTTTTATTGTCTGGGCTGCCGGCCTGAGTATATCTTCTGTTGTAGCCATTATAGCTGTATTAGTTACTTTAGCCTTTCAGCGCGGAGTAACAATGTCCTCTATTGCTTCGCGGGCAACCGGCCTGGCTACCAATCTCAACCAGAATTATATAAAACGCAAAATTTTGAAACTTTCCCAAAGCGATATCGAACCGGAGCTGCTTTTAGAAGATGATCTTAATGAATTCACTGAAGTTGAAAGAGAACTGGTAAAAGTTAAAAAGAATTATGATAAATCTAACGAACCTATTCAAAGAGCTTTAAAGAAAACCATTGCACAAGTCGAACAGCTACAAAAAGACCATGCAAGAGTAATGGTCAGAAGTGCCGGGCTTTCTGCTTTTTTAAACAGTATCGATAAAGATAAAATTCAAAAAGAAATTAAAAATTTCGAAGACACAATAGAAGAAACAGAAGACGAAGTAACAAAAGAACAACTTAAAGCCACAATAAAAATGAAAGAAAAAAGAATTGCGGAACTAAATAGACTCGAAACATGTCTAAATAGAGTGAAAATGCAGAAAATTCAAATGCATGAAATGTTCTCGAGTCTTATGGATAAAATGAACACACTTAAATTTACTGATATTATGACCTTAAAAGCTTCTTCAAATGCTATGGTAAAAGAAGTTGACGACATAAGATCAGGCCTCGAAGATCTTGAAAAAGGTTTGATTGAGGTCGAAAAGTATCAGAAGATTTAAATTCTTTCCGTTACTACAAGGAGGAAAAAGTTATGAGTAGATTCAGCAGAACCTCTAATCCTGCAATGAAACCTGAAATTTTTGAAAGAGCCGGAACCGGTCAAACAAACGCAATGACCATAAACGGCGCGACCAATAAATCTTTCTTTTTATTGCTGCTTCTTTTTGTTTCCGCCAGTTTTACCTGGCGCATGGCTTATGCCAATCCGGCCTCGGTTCAAGGTTTAATGCTACTTGGCATAATCGGTGGTCTTATAACCGCAATCATTACTATTTTTTCACCTTCTTCGGCCCGCTTTACCGCACCTGTCTACGCAGGCTTTGAAGGCCTGGCGATTGGTGGAATTTCGGCAATATATAATCAAGCCTATGGTGGAATTGTGCTTCAGGCAATTCTTTTAACCTTTTTTACTGCCGGAGCAATGTTATTTCTTTATCGCTCCGGTATCATAAGAGTTACCGAAAAGTTTAGAACCGGTATTATTGCAGCTACTATGGGTATTGCCTTTACTTACCTCATATCTTTTGTTTTAAGCATGTTCGGGTTAGTTCCGCCTATTTTTTCCAGCGGCCCTATGGGCATCATCTTCAGTCTCGTTGTCGTAGTAATAGCTGCGTTAAATTTAATACTTGATTTCGATGTAATCGTAAAAGGTGCTCAAGCAGGTGCCCCAGCCTATTTCGAATGGTATGCCGCATTTGGTCTGCTCGTAACACTTGTATGGCTGTATCTGGAAATACTGCGTTTACTATCATATCTTAATAGAGACTAGTTACGACTTATGAAAAGAACCGTCAGAATGATCCTGTTTTTAATTCTGGCGGTTCTTTATACTATTTTGCCAACTGATATTATTCCGGATTTTCTTGGTAGAGTGGGTAGGATAGATGATCTTCTAATAATTTTACTGGTTGTTTATTATTTCTTTTTCAAGCCGTTAGTTGATGATTTTAGAAAAAAAAGTTCGGCCCCAAAAGGTGAAACAAAAGAAAATATTACCGATCCTTACGAAATTCTTGGAGTAAGCAGAACTGCAGATTTTAAAGCAATAAAGGCCCTGTATCTGCAAAAAATCAGACAATATCATCCGGATCTTGTCGAAAATCTTGGGCCGGAAATAAAAAAAACTGCCCAAAAAGAAAGCCAGAAACTTAACGAAGCCTTTGAAAAAATTAAAAAAGAAAAAGGAATCTAAAATACCCCTTATTTCTTTTTATAAAGGTATTGGCAGGTGATCCAGCTCTGTCCTCTATTAAAACCAAATTGCTCTACAAGAGTTATCAAATAAAAGCGCCAGCGCTGAAACCAGGTCCAGGCCATTTTTTTGCCGTAACTTTTTTCCAATACGGGTAAAATTGTCTGACGATTACAATAAAAACGTTCAAGCCACTTTTCTGCAGTTTTTTTATAGTGGTCTCCGCTAATTTTCCAAAAATCTAGTATTGATAATCTTTTTTGAAAATTCAACGGCATATCGGCAGATAAACAAAGCTTTTCTCTGGCAACCACATTACCAGGGATATGTTTTAAACCAACAGTTTCAAGATAATAAGCAAACTCGTCGTGAGCTGTAGTTTGTAAAAATAACATGCCGTCTTCTTTTAGCCAGTTTGAGCATCTCGTTTGCCAGTCAGAATTACCGGCAATAAAGTCGAACCTGCCAACCGAAATAATACGATCAAATTCAGGCTTAAAATCAAGATCTTCAAAATCACGGGTTAAGACTTCTATATTTTCGAGATTCTGCTCATTGATTTTTTTCTGCAGATAAATCTGCCTGGCAACCGAGTCTGTTACTGTGACAATTTTAACTTCGGGGTATTGCCTTGCCAGCCAGAAAGACATGGAACCCCATCCGCAACCCAGTTCAAGAATTTTCATTCCATCTCTTATTCTGGCACGATCTGCTGTCATCCATAGCATTGTTTCTTCGGCTTCTTCGAGGTCTTCTGCGCCTGTTGGGAAATAAGAACTGCTGTTTAACAACCTTTTCCCAAGAAACAACTCAAAAAATTCAGCATTCATATCTGCAGGCTGTTCATCTAACACAGCTTTAAACTTTAGGCCTATACCTCTTTTAAAGTCTTTAATTATTTGCCTGTAAACGGCATGTCGGGCTTCTATGTCGCCAAGTGAGGCTCTCAGGACAGCTTCCCTGCATAAATATCTAACCCAGGCTCTGGTTGCTTTTTCCGGAATCAGGCCCGTTTCTAAAGTTTTAAGAATAATTTTTCTTGTTAGACTCATGCAATGCCTCACCTTTTTCTATTTGCCTAAAGAATAGCTTTAAGTTTAAAATTGTTCAACTTTATATTAAAAATTTCTTTACATAAATTGTATATACAATTAAGTTTAGGCAAAATTCCCAAAAAGCAATAATGATTGATTTCAAAATAAAAAGCAAAAAAACAAAAGGTTTCACTTTAATCGAGCTGATGATTGTAATTGCAATCATGGCTATTTTATTAGGGCTTGCAGCTTACAGCTTCGGTGAAATAAGAAGAAAAATTCGAAAAACAAGCTGCCGTGAAAACATGAGAATAATTCACGAAGCTGTTTTTTTGTTACAGACCGAACATCCAAGGCTGGACAACGAAGATTTAAAAGTAGATACTTTGGTAGAAATGGGCTATCTGAAGAAAAAGCCCGTATGCCCATCGGGCGGCAGTTACTGGATTCAAGACGAAGATGACAAGGTTAAAGTTTCCTGCAATGAAACTCCGGAAGGTATAGACCACGGTTACATAGATTAACAATGACAGAAAATGTTTTTAATTTTTATTTGAATCAGATTACATCACTTCTCAAACAGGAAAAATTTGAGAAAGGCCTTGACCTGAGCCGCGAAATGAAAAGCCGCCTGCTCGACAATCCGCCGGTTGACCCTGTTTTGCTTGGCTGGCAAAAATTTTATGAATTTTTGTTGCTGGTAAGGCTTCATCGTGACTCAGCAGCTTTAACTTTATTTTTAAGCAACGAAGAACACCCCTACATGCTTAATTTAAAGCAAACCGAGTACATGAATTCAGTTGCTGCAGAACTTGCCTGTAATTTAAAAAAGGTTACCCAGACGCTTAAACTGGCAAGACTTTCATGGGCAATCGCATTTCGAGACAACGATATAGTAATTCGTATACAAAAAGCCCAGAACGCCTGTATTTATTTTGAAAGACTGAAACAAAACAGGCTTAACTTTGGCTTTGCCAGATTTCTAACAGGTTTCGGCAAAAGTAATGACCTGCCGGTGTTATATGTTCAGGGGCTTGAATGCCTGCTGGCAAACTTTAAGCAATCTCAAAGCCTGATTATTCATGCCATGCTTAATGACAGCCTCTCAGACCTTGCTAAACTTTATGAAAACCCACCGGCGCCATTACCAAAATCACGGGTTCAAGAGCTCATAGATGCAATAAACGCTAATCGCCGAGAATATTTGATTAGCGGCATGTTTGAAAAAGCTGTGCAGTTGCTGCGAGAAAATCGCTTAGCTGAATTATTATCGCTAATCAACGAATTTCCAGACCTGGTTTTTGAATTCGATCAAAATGGCTGGACTCTCTTAATGGAGGCCATTAAGGGCAACAATGAAGAAGCAACAGAAATACTTTTAAACCATAATGCCGACATTCACGCAGTAGACAACGAGCACCAGGTAACGCCCTTATTGCTGGCCACAGAAAATGGAAATGTCAAAATCTGCAGAAAATTGTTAGAAGTTGGCGCTGACCCTGAAGTTAAAAACCTGCAAGGGCAAACCTGCCTTATTATTGCGGTTAAAAAGAAATACCAGGATATAGTCGCTCTTCTTCTCGAATATGGCGTTCTTACCGATCGAATGGATAAAAGTGGCAACAACGCTTTGATTTATGCAATTGAAATGAATCAGCCCCAGATAGTAAAAAGTTTGATCTTTGCCGGGGCAAGCACCCATGTAAAAAATTCATCCGGTATGAACCTTAGACAAATTGCAGAGAAGTCAAAGAATCCAGAAATAGTTTCTGCTATAAAACAATTCCGGGACGAATGAATCGTCCCGGAACCATGTTATTTTTCTTTAATTTGCTTAATTAAAGCTTTAATTCGACCAGTTCTGACTGAACATCTTCCAGCAACTCGAGTTTTCTTGAAAGTTCTTTAATTTTATCTTCTTCACCAACAAGCTCGAGTAAAATTACTCCTGATTCTGAGCAGTCTTCAAGAGTTCCGTCATGTAATCCGAGTCTTGTTTTGATAAGACAACCCCAGGCGGTAAGAATTTTTTGAACATTTACAGCGGTATCTTTTCTTTTACCAACAAGTATACAAAGAATATTTCTTTTCATAGTTCCCCCCATTAAGTTTGTTAAAATCATTATAAGTCAGCAGCACTCAGTGGTCAAATTTTCGAATAAATACAAGTTATTATTAGTAATTCTCGGTTAGCCATTATTAACTCGTTTAAGAAAAAGGATTTTCCTCACACCAACCCTCAAAGCCGCCAGAAAAAAACCACAGAGCTCACCGAGTTACACAGAGAATCTTTTTCAGCCTATGATTGTCCATTGGACAATCAGCCGGCGGCTTTGCCGTCCGGCTTTTTCGGCATCAGTAACCCCTCAGAAAAGCACTAGTGTTTTTCTGAGGGGTTACTGATGCGGGAAAAAAAGGCTGAAAAAGATTTTAAAATCGTCTCGGTGCCCTCAGTGACCTCAGTGGTAAAAATTCTATATTTAACAGTAATAAATCAAGCAAAAACTTTTGAAGACCAGCTAATAGCGGTTCACTGAGAATTGCTGAGTTATTATTTATTTTTTAAAAGCTGTTATTTAAAAATCGTAGTGCCGTTCAAAAAATTCCTGAGCCATTCTGGTCAAGACTTTGATTTTACCTCTTAAAACCGGAACACCAGGCAGTGAATCAAGAAAATAACTGCCATAACTTTTACTTATAATTCTACGATCTAAAATCCAAATAGCGCCCTGGTCAGTTTTTTTACGGATAAGACGACCAAACCCCTGTTTAAGCTTTATGGCAGCCATTGGCAGTTGGTAGTCACGAAAAGGGTTGCCCCCCTCTTCTTTTATTTTTTCGTTGCGTGCCTGCAAAACCGGATCGTTTGGCGCAGCAAAGGGTAACTTGGTAATAACCAGATTGCGCAAGGCCGAGCCGGGGATATCAACCCCTTCCCAGAAACTATGAGTGGCAAATAACACAGCATTGCCATCTTCTTTGAACAACTCAAGCAAATAATGCCTTTCAATTTCTCCCTGACGGTAACATTCAAAACCTTCAGCCATTAGTTGCCCGGACAAATTCTCATAAAAATAGTTCAAATGGGAATATGAGGTGCAAAGAATAAGCGCTCCCCCACCCGACGCCCGTATAATATCGAGAAGCGGCTGAGCCAAAGCCTCGGTATACATAGGGCTCGAAGGCTCGGGAATATCTGAAGGAATAAGCAATCTGGCCTGATCGGCATAGTTAAAAGGCGATATAAAACGACCTTCAGCAGGAGTTTTTTCAATTTCTTCGCTGTCAAGACCAAGCCTTTTTTTAATAAAACTGAAATTTTTACGAGTTGTAAGCGTTCCAGACAGGAGAATGGCACTACTTATTTTTTTAAAGCAATAATCGAGCATAGGCTTGGCTACAACTATTGGTAAAGAATGAAAAGCAGGGTAAACGCCGCTTCTTCTAACCATCACAGTAAAGAAATGAACATAAAGATCTCTGTCGGGCTGTTCGAGTTCAAACATCATCTGAATGGCACAACCGGTTTCTTCGAGTCTACCGGCATAAGAAAGCAATTCGGTAAGCGGAATATCAAAATGGCTTCTCTCTTCTTCATCATCGCTTATCATAGCTTTTAATTTGCGCAAAAGCTTTTTCATGTTTTTTGCAAGCCGATTACACTCATCTTTTAATTTAAAAGCAAAATGAGAAAGAGTAGAAAAGTTTTCTCGATTCTGAACTTCGGCTTTAATTCTCAGGCGATGCTCGCCAAAATGTGCCGTTTGCGGATCTACCACAAAGTGTGTCAACGCATCAAAAAATGTTCTGCGCAAATCTTCAATCTCGAGCCTTGCGGGGATCAAGGTGGTTCTAATTTCTTCGAGGAATTCGCTTCGCTGCGCATCTGAAAATGAACCATGACCAAAACTCAATGCCGAATAAAGCATTGCAAAAGTGCCATTTTCGCGTCGGCCTCTTTTTTTGTAAATTTTTCCCAGCAATCTCTGGATTCCAAGGGCAGTAGTTCTAAAGCCAAAATGTCGGGTAGCAGTTTCTTCAAGATTATGGGCTTCATCAAATATCACCGACTTGCATGCCGGTATAACTGCGGTCTGGTTATATTCAGAGGTAACAGATCTCAAAGCCAGATCAGAAAAAAGCAAATGATGATTTACGACAAGAATATCGGCTTCAGATGCCTTTCTTCTTGCGGAGTAAAAAAAGCATTCATTATAATCTGCACAATTGATTCCCGGGCAACTATCCTTATCACAGCTGACTTTTTCCCATAGTGAGTCAATCGGAACCCAGTTTAAATCAGTCAAAGAACCATCGGTAGTTTTCTCAGCCCAGGATACAAGGCGCTGAAACTGCCCCAGTTCTTCGCTTTCGAGCAAGAACTCACCGGTTTCCGAATTCAAATACTCTTGAATTTTGCGCAAACAAAGATAATTTCGTCTTCCTTTAACCAGGCAATATCTGAAATCAATTGGTAAAACCGAAGAAATCATGGGTAGATCTTTATTAACCAGCTGATGCTGCAAGTTTATTGTGTTAGTTGAAACAGCGACCCGGCATTTATTTTTTCGGGCGAAATATATTGCTGGAATGAGGTATGCCATACTCTTTCCGATTCCAGTTTCACCCTCTATAACAGCATGGTTCGAATCATTTAAGGCTTCTACGACCAAATTCATCAGCTGCTTCTGACCATCACGCTCTTCAAAGTTGTCGATCAGCCCGGCAATTTTTCCTTCTGATGAAATAAAATTCTGCATCTCATCAGTGTCGAGCAACTCGTGAGCCTGCTCCTGGAAAGGTTCTACCACGATATAAACTTCGTTGCAGTAATTATCATGAATTGCAAAACCGATACCAGAGTTTCCGCATATCGAAGCTATACCCATATCAGCCTGTGAGGGTTGAAGATTGCCGGACGGATGGTTGTGTAAAAGTATATCGCCGGGCTTTAAGCCTTTAATCACAGCCGGAGCGGAATCTTCGTTACCGCGGGCAAGAACTCGCAAAGAAAACCAGGTCCCGTCCGGTGTAAGTGTGGCTGCCGAAAGCACTTCTGAACCATCGGCAAACTCAATTTCACCGGCAAGAATTTGCCGATCGGCATCGGTCAAGTAAAATGATAAATCCTGTTTTTTTTTGCGAGCTTTCATGCAGGCAATAATATGAGCCTTTAAATTCTTTGTCAATAAGCAAAAAAAGCCTAATTTTATGCTTGATTTTTCAGGTGTTAAACAGTCATAATTAGCCAAATAATAAATTAAAGGGAGAAATTTTTCATGACTAAACTTAATGGAAATGTTCTTATTGCTCAGGGCGGCGGTCCCACTGCAGTCATAAACCAAAGTCTGATTGGTGCCGTACTTGAATCAAGAAAATTTCCCGAAGTTGATCGTGTTTATGGAGCACTGCATGGTGTTAGAGGTATTATCGAAGAAGATTTTATTGACCTTACTCAGGCTACCACCCATAATCTCGAAAAAGTTGCCTGCACCCCCAGCTCTGCTCTGCTTTCTACCAGAGATAAACCAGACAAAGAATATTGCGAAAAAATATTTAAAGTCTGCATGAAACATCACGTGCGTTATTTCTTTTACAACGGTGGCAATGATTCTGCCGATGCAGTTCGCATCGTTAACGAAAATGCAGCAGAAGCAGGTTATGAACTTAGATGTATTCATATTCCCAAAACCATCGATAACGATCTCAGAGTTACCGACCATTGTCCCGGCTATGGTTCTGCAGCAAAGTTTGTTGCATCTGCTTTTGCAGGCGTAAATCTTGATAACCGCGCCATTCCCGGTGTTTATATCGGAATTGTTATGGGCCGTCACGCAGGCTTTTTGACTGCAGCAGGCGCATTCGCACAGAAGTATGAAGATGATGGGCCGCACCTGATCTATGTTCCTGAACGGGTTTTCGATAAAGATCAATTTCTTTCTGATGTAGATAAGGTTTATAAAAAATATGGCCGTTGCGTGATAGCTGTTTCAGAGGGCATAGTTGGTGCAGATGGCAAACCAATCATCACCCAGCTTAAAGGTGAACAGGAAAAAGATGCACACGGCAATGTTCAGCTTTCAGGAACAGGTGCACTTGGCGATCTTTTAAGCCAGACGGTAAAAGATAACCTTAAAATCAAACGCGTTCGCGCTGACACCTTTGGTTACCTGCAAAGAAGTTTTCTTGGTATCGTTTCAGAGGTTGATCAGCAGGAAGCAAGAGAAGTCGGCGAAAAAGCCGCACAGTTTGCACTCTGGAACAACGTCGACGGGTCAGTAGCCATCAAACGCACCGGCGATTATTCGGTTGATTATTTCCTTACCCCACTTGAAACAGTGGCCAGAGAAACAAAACCTATGCCCGACAACTTCATTAATTCAGCCGGCAACGGTGTAACTAATGACTTTCTAAACTATGCCCGTCCTCTTCTTGGCGGAATGCCCGAATATGAAAGGCTTCAATGCCCCAGGGTTGAGAAATAGTGGCAAAGTTAAACGGAACAATAACAATTATAGAAGGCTTGACTCCTGAGGGGCAGGCCTTCGTTAAAGCTGACGGCAAAACAATCAGGCTGCCCGGTTTTTTACCCGGCGACAAAATCGAAATCTTTTTTGATAAAGATAACAAGGTTGAATCGGTTGAATTAATCGATCCATCACCTAACCGGGTTAAGCCTGACTGCTTTTTTCATGGTCCCTGTGGTGGCTGCGATCTGCTTGAATTATCCGAAAAAGGTCGCAAAATAGAGAAACAAGCCATGATCGAACGGGCTGTTGCAAAAATAAAACAAGAGACGAAACCAATAATTAAACCCTTTGCCGGTGCCAAAGAGTTAATTAGATACCGGCCAAAAGTGCGTCTGCATCAAAGTAGAAATTATCGCGACCGGCAATCAGGATATCTTGCCTCAGAAAATTACCCGGAAAAAATTCCCGGTGGAATCGTTCCAATAACTGCATGTGCAATAATCACCCAACAACTCAATAAAAGGCTGGTAGCAACCAGAAAAATTCTCGACCAGATTCCCGTTTGTCTCGAAAACCTTGTGCTGATGTCTTCTTCGTCAAAACACTCTGACAAGGTTGTCGGCCATGCAACCCTGCAGCATGGCAAAAGCCCCGGCTATTTTCATAAAGAGCTTTTAAAAATTATGCGCACAGCTCAATTAAAAGGTCTTACCGTATCAGGCCCAGACGGAAGTGTAAAAAAATCATACGGCACCCCGTCAGTTACGGGACTTATTGCACCGGGCGCTCCAGGTGGCCCCTATGAAGCAGAACCATCGTTTTTTGTTCAGGGAAACATTTACCAGAATCCGGTTTTAATAAAAACTGTTATTTCTTTTTGCCGGCCTTTTAAAGGACAGCGCATTATTGAAGGTTACAGTGGCGCGGGTAATTTTACCCTGCCCCTGGCTGCAGAAGGAGCAAATATTCAGGCTATCGAATCTCACCCCGGTGCAGTAAGAGCAGCAGACAAGAACATTCATAACTCGGAATTTAATGATCAAATAGAATTGATAAAGGGCGATGCAATTAAAATAATTCCGACTCTCAAACCCGAACCCGACATTCTTCTTCTTGACCCGCCCAGATCTGGCACTCATGAACTTAAGAAAATTGTCGGCACTATAAAACCTCAAAGAATAGTATATGTTTTCTGCGACTTGAATGCTTTAAGCAGAGATTCGCAGAAAATTGTAGATGCCGGCTATGAATTTAGCGAAGTTCAGGGTATAGATTTATATCCACGCACCCATCATGTAGAGGCAGTCTGTCTTTTTGAAAAGAAATAATTTTCAGCTGCGCAAAGCTTCCAGATAATAAAGCGCAGTTAAAATTCCATCACCAAAGCAGCTGCTTCCCTGGTGTGCAATAACTCCACCATGCCACCAGCCGATCAGCAGGTCTGAAAAGCCTGCATGATAATTCATATCAAAAAGATCACCATCTACTTCGACAATTTCACCGGTAATATCAGCGGGTTCAACCAGCCCGGCCGGGCCGACTACTGTGCCTGAGGCTCTTCTTTCTTTGACCAGATAGTCGATAATTTTCTCACACACAACATTGTCGGCAAGCTCCTTGCCGTTATCTATAATTTTCAATCCCTGCCCATCATTACTCAAAATTGCGCTCGGCCCGTTTCTATCGGGTGAAAACAAAATATCCAACTCTTTTTGTTTTCGCAATTTTTGATCGAGCCCTGCAAATGGTATGACGATTTCAGAAAACCCCGGACCATCTTCGATAAACTGGTCAGCAAAGCCCGATAAATTGTTTAAATAAATTCGATCATAGTCGGTTTCACCAAGAACAGCATTTCTTTCATTTTCTTCGGGCTCTTTATCAATTACATCCTGCTCATCGAGTGGCCCGCCGTGGTTGGTTAGAGCAGCTAAAGAAAGCATCTGCTTCTCTTTATCGACACTTAGATACAAGCCCAGGGGAACCTGTCTAACCCCTATAGACTGAGAAAAAGCACAAATCGGAGTGGGATCAGAAGGAAGAAAAATATTGATTCCTTTATCGATAAATGACTTGCCCAGTTCTATAGCAATTTCTGCTAATCCATCATCAGCAGAAAAAGCTATTAAAAGACTTGGAAACTCATTGCTGATATTTAGTAAATGCTTGTAAAAACTTTCATTTTCAGGTCTTTTTGCCCATTTTAACCCATGAGCTTCATCGGCGTTAAAAATTGCAGGATACAATGGTCTACTCATCAGAACAGTGCAGCTCCTCCGATTATTACAGCATCATTTTCAAACCTGGCATTATTAAGAAGATTTTTGCCACGGTCGGCGACGGGAAGAATATGTTTTTTAATAGTTTTTTCAAGTTCGGGCATGAAGTATTCACTTAAAGCCATCATTCCACCACCAAGCAAAATTACCTCCGGATTAATCATTGTATGTATATTTGCCAGTGCACGACCAAGATACCGCCCCACCCTGCTTAGAGATTCCAAAGCAAGGCTATCTCCCTGAGCTGCGGCTTCTCCGATCATCGGGCCTTTAATTTTATTTAAATCGCCCTCACACATTGAAGTTAAAATACTTTTTTGTCCCGAATTTAACATTTTTTTGACATAATTCTGCATACCTGTTCCTGAAGCAAAAGCTTCCAGACAACCTTTGTTACCACATCCGCAAAGCGGGCCTTCGGGATCGAGACATATATGGCCTATTTCTCCGGCAGTATTTGTAACTCCGTTTAAAAGTTTTCCATTAAGAACAAAACCTGAGCCGATACCAGTTCCTACAAAAATATTGACAAAGTTTTTGCATCCCTTACCGTTACCATACTTAAACTCAGCAAGAGTGGCGGCTCTAACATCATTAATAACTTTAACCGGCAAATTAATTTTCTCGCTTAAAGCTTTGCCCAGCGGTTCATTGTGCCAGTTCAAATTAGGAGAAAAAATAACATTCCCGCTATCGGGATCGATTTGACCGGCAGACCCTATGCCAACACCCTTGATCAGTTTTTTATCGTAACCTGAAATCACCTGAGCAAATGTTTCGTTAATAACTTCGATAATTCCGTTAAATCCTTTTGATGGATTAGTGGGGAAAATACTTTTTTTCAGTATTTTTCCTCTGCTGCAGATTCCAGCGGCAATTTTGGTTCCTCCGAGATCAATACCCACACTCATTTTAGCTTTTTCCGGCATTTTATGCTCCTTTTCAACCACCTATTTTTGATAATGACGAATTATATGTTGTCCCAAAACAAGCATGATTTTTTCGCCATTTTGTCTTATGTTTAAAAAGATCGGCAATAATTTTTTCAATTTCAGCCTGATTTTTACCCCTGACATTAAAACCATAATCTGAATCAAGGCATGGAAGCAGAAAGCCATTTGCGGTCAGTCTCAACCTGAGACAATTATGGCAATAAGGCCTGCTGTGAGGACTTATAAAACCGATCTTACCTTGCCCGTCACCTAATTTATAAGTTCTGGCAGGGCCAAAAGTTTCTTCTTCTTGAGTCTCGCGCAACTTATATTTCCTGTTAATTATCTCAAATACTTCTTTTTGCGGAACATATTCACGATCAACAGGCTTGAGTTCCGAACTTTCAGGTCCGTTAAAAGGCATGCGCTCGATAAATCTTATAGTTACAGGATTTTTGTAAGCAAAATCTGCAAAATCTTCTGTTTCATGACTGTTAATCCCGGGTATTAATACAACATTTATTTTAACAGGCGTGAGACCGCAGTCTAAAGCTGCTCGAACCCCGGCAAGAACATTTTCGAGATTTCCGACTCTGGTAATTTTTTTAAAAGTTTCTGAATTAAGAGAATCAATACTTATGTTTACTCTGTTTAACCCGGCCGACTTAAGTTTTTGAGCATATTGATCAAGCAATGAACCATTAGTAGTCAGACTCAAATCTTTTAAACCATCGATCAGAGCAAGCTTTTCAACAAGTTGGGGAAGGTTTTTTCTTACCAGAGGTTCGCCACCGGTTATACGTATTTGTTCCACTCCGGTTTTTACTGCAACTTTTGCAACCCCTACCATCTCTTCATAACTGAGAATATTCTCATGGCGCTGCTTTTCAATGCCTTCTTCAGGCATGCAATATACGCATCTGAAATTGCATCGGTCTGTAATTGATAAACGTAAATATTTAAACATGCAAACTCCAAAGCTGATGGTTTATACTATCCTTAGAAAATACCTCAAGTCAATCAGTAAACATTCAGGAGAAAGCCTTATTATGCAAAATTTTAAACTTTTAATTCTGTTAGCTTTTTTTCTTATTATTTCAATCAGCATTGTTTCGGCCCAGAATTTCGAGACTTTATTTTCAGGAAAATGGGGCTCTGAGAATAATGAACTGGGAATCAGTTTTCCGGCCCGAGGTGTGTTGCCGATAGCGCCCTATATGTGTATCGGCGGCTTTGATGTAGACCCGGATGGTAGAGTTTGGTTCTCAGATTCGGTCAACCGAAAAATCAAATCATGGAAAAACAAACAGTGGCGTTATGCTATGGTCAGCTGTGAAAAAATGGGCGATTTAGACTGGCATGCCGGCAAACTATATGTCATCAGCCGAAAACCCGATGGTTTTATAATTTTTGATACCAAAAGCGAAAAAGTCGAAAAAATCGTTAAAGTGCCTTTTCAGAATCCTTTACGAATTGTCTGTCTTAACAAAGATCTTGTTCTAATTGAAGAGCAGTCTGGCGGAATCTGGGTGGTTAAAAATGAACAGGCCACAAAACATCACGCCACCTCTCTTGAAGCATGTGGAATCTCAAACCTGGCTTATGGCATGCAGCTTGATTTAATCAGTCAGAACAGGCAAATCATTAAAGCAGAGCTCAGCGAAAAAATGCAGGAGCCGGAGATGGTAACAGGGCTGGAATTTGAACCTGATACACGAGTTGTATTTTCTAAAATGGCGGGAATGGTAAATGAAAACCCTGTCGCGATGATAATTAAAGCCAATGCTGCTTCAAAAATGGAATTTTTGTGCTTTAACAACGCAAAAAGAACATTCAGCTCAATTTCTTTACCTGTTCTACCTGCCCCTTACCTGCTTTCAAGCTGGAAACTATGCAGCGACGGCAAGCTTTACGGTTTTAAAGGAGACGCCAAAAAAGGCTTTAAAGTTCTGGCCGCCTCTAAAAACTTCAGTAATTCCAGGTAATTAATTATTAGCTGGTTTTCAAAAGTTTTGTTTTTATTTCTTTCTGTCAAATATAGAATTTAAACCACTGAGGCCACCGAGGGCACAGAGTTGATTTTTTAATCTTTTTCAGCCAGGATTTGTCCTGTGGACAAATAGCCGGCGGTTTCACCGCCTGGCTTTTCCTTCTTCAGCAAGCCTTCAGAAAAGCACTCGTGTTTTTCTGAAGGCTTGCTGAAGAAGGAAACAATGGCTGAAAAAGATTCTCTGTGTTCTCTGTGCGCTCTGTGGTTATTTTCTTTGTGGCTTTGAGGCTTGGTGTGAGGCAGTTTCTTTTTCTGAAAATAGTCGATAGTTGCTGACCGAGAATTGCTGAAAACTTCTAAAAACTGGACGGAAATTTAATATATCAGTAGTATTAAATGAGAACTTTCAAATCAGGGAGAAAAAAAATGCCAGGAAAAAATTCAGTTAAATATTTCCTGTTAATTTTAGTTTTAATCGTTAGTGTTCCTTTTAGTGTTTATGGGCAGAACAGCCCATTTGACGAGGACACAACTGTTACAGATATAGAGCCGGGCGACAGCCCTTTTTCTGTTGATTCCGATGAAGCTGTTGCCGCTGCCGAGTTCGAAATTGACGGGTCCTGGGTTAATGTGCGCTCTGGCCCCGGAATGGACAATTCAGTTCTGGACACTCTTCCTCGAGGCAGCAAGGGAACAAAAATCGGTCAACATGGTAACTGGACCAAAATCAAATTTGATAACGGCCTTACTGGCTGGGTTTATTCAGAGCTTTTAGCTCAAATCAGTACTCCTGAAACTGAAGAAACAGCTCCGGCACCTTCAAACGACTCTTCTCAATCTTATGTAGACACCCAGATTTCCCGCTGGGAAAAACATCTGGGCGGAGAAGACGACCTTCTTGATTATTCAAAATTCTGGTGGTGGTGGCGATTAAGCCGTGCAGAGCGTAATTTCAAAAAAGGTAATTACGAAAGAGCTCTTAAACTTGCACGCAAAGCCAACGGCAATCAACTTGAATCTGCCTTTATGCAGGCGAAATGCCTGGCGAAGCTTGGCAAAACTCAAGAAGCCGAAAGAATTTTAAAAATTCTTGAAAAGCATTTTGAAGATATGGTCATGACACGCCAGCTCAATAAAATTGCTAAACCTTATATCGATGAACCCATAGTTTTCAAGTTTGGTGGTTTTGATGATATTAACACCTATCAAGAAAAGAAAAACAGTGGCAACAGAGTTGGCCTGAACTCTGATGAATACTATGAAAAATTTGTTGATATAAGTACCTGGGAATGGCGCTCTGACGATGCCTATCGTGAATTTCAAAAAATTGGCGGCATCGACTGCAGCGGCTTTGTTCAAAGAATTCAAAAAGAAGCCTACGAAAAAACCGGTATGGATTATCCGATTAACAAAGGGCGAACTTCGACTCGCGGCTTATGGTCAAAAGACTACACCAACGAAATAAATCCCGGAGTTAAGCCACCTCCCCCACCCGATATAAGACCCGGAGACATGATACTTCTGGATTATGGTCATAATCGCTACGGCCACTCGATGATCTACAAGGGACAAGACAGCCAGGGCAATATAATTGTTCTTCAGATGGGCGACACAGCACAACAAGCTATTTTACCTGCTCATAAATACGAACATTACAAGGGTACTTATCGAATGAAAGGGATGGATAAAGTTAGAGAGCGACTAACTGCCTGAGTTATTTCAATTAAGCTGAAAATATGTTAAAATCAGGCATCTAAAATAGGCGACACGATAATGTCTGATATAAAATATTCAGTTACTGTACCTGTATATAATGAATACGAGAGCCTTGACGGCCTTGTAGAAAAAATAAGCAAAACAATGAGTTCCCTCGAGCATCGATGGGAACTCATTCTTGTCGATGACGGCTCAATTGATGGCAGTTTTGAAAAAATGGGGGAACTTAAAAACAGGTATCCCGAGCTCAGAGCACTTAAATTTTCTAAGAACAATGGGCAAACAGCCGCTATGGCTGCCGGAATAAAAGCTTCCCGCGGCAGGATTATCATTACCCTTGATGCAGATTTACAAAATGATCCTGCAGATATTCCTCTTTTACTGGAAAAAATCAATGAGGGCTACGACGCTGCTGTTGGCTGGCGAATAAAACGTAACGATAATTTTATAAGAAGGCTTTCTTCAAGATTTGCCAATGCGGTTAGAAATTATATCAGCGACGAAGATATCAAAGACACAGGCTGTTCTTTGAAAGCTTTTAAAGC
>JBNJGH010000034.1:0-31107 GCA_051747585.1 Candidatus Rifleibacteriota bacterium | reverse complement strand
TTTTTATGTTATCCTATGCTGCTTTATGATTTTAATTTTGTTAATTAATTTTTAAATTTGCATTTGCATTTGCATTAAAAGCTGTGGCATAAATATATATGGTAAAATAAAAAAGGATTGAGAGAGAGAGAGAGATGGGAAACGACAACAAAGGCTTTACTCAACCGGGGCCAATTGTTGGCATAGGTTATTCTGCAGGGGGACTTGCGCCCTGCACCGAATTTTTCAAACAAATTCCTTCAGACACAAACCTTTCTTTTGTAGTCATCAGTCATAAAAACCCCGACAACAAAAATCTGCTCGACGAAATACTTCAAAGACACACTTCGCTACCAATAAAAAACATAGAAAATGAAATGCCGATTTTACCCGGCCATATTTATCTTTCTCCACCTGGCAAAATTGTAGAATTAAAAACAACAAAATTTTCGGTATCCACCCCTTATACAGACAATACTCTGGATCTTCCCATCGACATTTTCTTCAAATCTATGGCTCATATTTTTGAAGAGCAAACCATAGGAATAATCCTTTCCGGAACTATGAGCGATGGTTCTGTCGGAATAAGATTCGTAAAAGAAAAAGGCGGCATGGTTATAGCCCAAAGCCCGGAATCTGCAGAATTTTCTGAAATGCCGGAAAACGCGATAAAGTCAGGTCTGGTAGACCTTTGTCTGCAGCCCGAAGAGATGCCCGAGGCAGTGTTGAATTTTGTTTCACATCCTTATCTTAAAAAATCGCTGGCCTTAAAAAATGTCGACGACCTGGATCAGATACTTGCCATTATAAGGGCATCTATTGGTTATGACCTGAGATTTTACAAAAAAAACACGTTAATACGAAGAATTTTAAGACGCATGGGGCTGCAAAATATCAAAGAAATGAGCGCTTATATCAAGCTTCTCAATGACAATCCCGTAGAAATTCGGGATCTTTTTCATGACTTATTGATCGGAGTGACTGAATTTTTCCGAGATCCGGCTTTATGGCAATATTTAAAAGAAAATGTTCTTAAAGATCTGGTAAAGGACTCTCCAGAAGAGGTTCCAGTGAGAATATGGGTTCCCGGATGCTCGACCGGCGAAGAGGCCTACAGCCTTGCCATACTGATCAAAGAACTGTCAACAGAGCTACAAAAACCCTACAATGCTCAAATTTTTGCTACCGACATAGACGATTTTTCTATCGCTAAAGCCAGATCGGGCTTGTTCCCGAAAAACATTGCAGAGCAAATTTCAGCAGAACGACTCAATAAATATTTTCACCTTCAAGAAAAAAGCTACCGAATCGACCGCACAATAAGAGAGTCAATAGTATTTGCAGAACAAAATCTTATCAGCGACCCACCATTTTCTGACCTGGACCTGATAAGCTGTCGCAATCTTCTAATCTATTTCACTCCTGAAGCCCAGGAGAGCATTATTGATTTATTCAATTTCGCTCTAAAAAAGAACGGTTTTCTTATTCTTGGCAATTCCGAAACAGTAAGACATGAAAACGACAAGTTCAAGCTGATATCAAAAAAAGCAAGAGTTTTTCAAGTTAAAACAAAAGCAAACTCCGGCATAGATTATAGCAAGCTTATAAAAAATCAAACGAGAATGCCCAGACCGGTTTCTGCCGACACCAGACCCCCCGGATTGTTAAAAAAACTGGAAAAATTGATGCATAACAGGCTGCTCAAAGAATTCGCACCTGCAGCGGTTATAATTAATGCAAAAGATCAAATAATATATTTTTTTGGTCCCACCGAGAACTACCTTAACTTGCCTAAGAACGAACCGAACTTCGACCTTACTTCTCTTTTAAAAGAAGGGTTAAAAACAAAACTCAGGGCTGCAATACGAAAAAGCCGCAAAGCTAAAGAAGAAATAGTTCTTTCACGCATAAAAATCAACCGCGGTCAGGAAATACATTCGGTTACGGCAAAAGTCTCGCCGATTTCAGATATTTCTTTACCTGATGGTTTGCGGCTTATTTCTTTTACTGATGAAGCTACGGTAGAGATTGTTTTACCCACAGAAGCAGAACAAGACTCTAACGAAGACTCTATTGTAAATCAGCTCGAACAGGAACTTCAGGAAACCCGCGAAGACCTGCGCAATACAATAGAAGAATTGGAAACTTCAAATGAAGAGCTAAAAGCATCTAACGAAGAAATGATGTCGATGAACGAAGAATTGCAGTCGACAAATGAAGAGCTCGAAACTTCCAAAGAAGAACTTCAGTCATTAAATGAGGAGCAGAAATCTTTAAACAGGAAATTATCTGAAAAAGTTACAGAGCTCGAAGAAGTTAACGACGACATCTTGAATTTTATAAACAGTAGCGATGTAGCCACTGTTTTTCTTGATCGCAATCTTATAATACGCAGGTTCACACCAAGCGCAAAAGCCCTGTTTAATTTGATACCATCAGACATAGGTCGGCCCATAGTCGATTTAAGCAACCATCTTAAAGACCAGCAGCTGGAAAAAAGTATTCATAAAGTAATCGACACCTTGATTCCCGAGAACAAAGAAATCGAGTCAGCTGACGGAAGATTTTTCATGCGAAAAATCCTTCCATTCAGAACCCGGGATGACCGTATAGAAGGGGTGGTTCTGACTTTTATCGACATTACAAAAGTAAAACAAAGTGAGCATGCGCTTAAAGTCAGCGAAAAAAAATATAGAGAAACCAGCCAGACTTTATCGGCAATACTCGAGAACACTCACATACTAACGGCTTCGCTTGATCCCGACTTTAATATAACCTGGGCCAACAAGGCTTTTGCCGAAAACTTCAATCAAGCAAAAGCCTTTTTTAAAGGGAAAAATTATTTCGAACTCTACCCCAATGCCGAGCTTAAGGCACTTTTCTTACAAGCAACTAAAACTGGAAATCCGCTTTTCAAGAATTCGAAACCATTTATTTTTGGGGATCAACTCGAAAAAGGGCTCACATACTGGGATCTAAGCCTCATACCGGTCAAAAATGAGAATAAAAAAGTTACTTCACTGGTATTTACCCTGATCGAAGCAACAGATCGAATAAAATCACAAATTGCCTTTAAAGAACAGGCAGAAGTCTTAAAAAAAGCACAGAAAATCGCTCATATAGGCAGCTGGCAATGGGATATAAAAAGCGACAAATTAACATGGTCAGACGAGATGTTTAATATTTTCGGTGTAGCTAAGAATAAGTTCGAAGGCATTCATGCAAAAATTTTTCAACGATTTGTCCATCCCGAAGATGCTGCCAAAGTCGAAGAAACAAACAATTTAGCCATAGAAACCGGCAGATCAGCGCCGGTTGAATATCGCATAGTTAGACCCGATGGCGAAGTCAGAACCCTGTGGGGTGAAATCGGAGAAGTAATAAAAGATGAAAACAACAACCCCGATAAATTGACCGGCATAATTTATGACATAACCGAAAGAAAGCAAATAGAAGAAGAAAGAATAAAACTCGAAAAAATTGCCAACCGCAGTCAAAAATTAGAAGCATTAGGCGAACTTGCCGGCGGCATTGCCCACAACTTCAACAACTTTTTATGCGGTGTTTTCGGCAACATAGACCTGGCGTTAGCAGAACTCAGCAACAAAAACATTAGCCAAGCTTCCGAGTTTCTCGAAAGCGCGATGAAAAGTATGGACCCGGCGAAAGGTCTCACCAGGCAGCTTCTAACTTTTTCTCGAGGCGGCGAACCGTCTAAAACAATAAACCCAATCATGCCGGCAATTTTAGAAGCCGCAAAGTTCGCGCTGGCCGGGTCTAAAGTTAAACTTGAATGCAACGAAAACCCACAGCTTTGGCTTTGTGCCTTTGACAAGGATCAGATTTCACAGGTTGTTAACAATATAATTTTAAATGCCCGCCAGGTAATGCCCGAAGCCGGCGTCGTAAAAGTCTCAGGTTGCAATGTACACCTCAAACAAAACGAAATCGCCAATTTGCCCGAAAATGATTATGTCAAAATTTCATTTGAAGATAACGGCCCGGGAATACCGCCAAAATTTTTGAACAAACTATTTGATCCGTTCTTCTCTACCAAGGTAGGCAGACAAGGGCTCGGGCTTGCTATTTCATACTCGATTTTAAAACGACACGACGGGCTGATAACCGTAAAAGTTAAAGAAAACGGCAGCGGCTGTATTTTCTCAATCTTCCTTCCCGCAGAAAACGGCAATCGAAAAGGGTTTGCAAACAAAAATACCAACCTGAGCAAAGAAAAGCCTAAAGGCAAGATTCTGATCATGGATGACGAAGAACTTGTAAGAACCGTTCTTGCCGAAATGCTTAAAAAGATGGGATTTGAAGTATATCCGACCCGTGATGGAAAAGAGGCTATAACAGAAATTATTAACAAAAATAATGAATATCATGCTGCTATTTTAGATTTGACAATACCGGGTAAAATGGGAGGCAAAGAAGCCTGCGAAATTATAAGAAACTCGGGCATAAAAGTTCCAATATTTGCTGCAAGCGGTTATTCTTCAGATCCGGTAATTACTACGCCCCAGGAATTCGGTTTTGACAACAGCCTTTCCAAGCCATTCTCGATGAATGAACTAAGCAGAATCGTAAAAGACATTTAAACTCAGTAATTCTTTATTTGGGATTATTAGCTGGTTACCGACGATTATTCTGGATTCCTGATCCGGTTAAAACCGGTCAGGAATGACGGGCCAGTATGGTTCCTGAGCGGAGCCGAAGGGACCCTGTAACCGTCCATTTGGTGGCTTCGACTACGCTCAACCACCAATATATTATGACAGCTTACAGGCCTTCCTGGTGATCTAAGAGAATCGACAACGATTACGATTACGATTACGAGCACGAGCACGAGCACGGGCACGATAACGAATGCGAATACGAATACGCCGAATAGCGAAACAGGGAAAAACTTAGCTTGGCAAACTTGGGATATTGGTAGTTTTGTGATAGTTTATATTTAAACTTAAACTTTCGGGATAAAAAATGAAAAACAAAGGTTCTGGCTTCAGGCTGCTTATTGCATTATTTCTGTATTTTGCTTTACTTTGGGTTTTGAGTCTTGTCGAATCTGTCAATGAAAGCAGCAACATAAAATGTTTTTCCGACGCACTCTGGTATTCGTTGGTAACTTTAACAACCGTAGGCTACGGAGACTTTTACCCGATAACGCCGATCGGAAAATTTTTGGCACTGTTGCTTATCATTGGCAGTCTGGGTGTGCTGGGCTACATCATTGGTAAGGCGACAGAGTTTATTTCAGATATACAATGGAGAAAAAAAATGGGTTTTTATGGAACAGATTTTGAGAAGCATATAGTTGTAGTCGGCTGGAACAATTTTGCCAAATCAATAATAAAAGATTTAGTACATGCAGACAAACGCATTGCCATCATTACCGATGACAAGAACGACATAGATCTCATCAACACAGAATTTCCTTCAGAAAACATTTTCTGTCTTTTTTCGGATCTTAAAAACAGCAGCTTGTACGAAAAGGCTAATATAAATAAATCTGCCATAGTTTTTGTGAATCTCACCAATGACACCGAAAAATTGATAAGCATGCTCAACATAAAGAAGGAATACCCCAGGACTCGTTTTATTGTTGCTCTGGATAACTCTGACCTGGCCAACACTTTTTATTCTGCCGGCGCAGAGTTTGTTCTAACTAAAAACGAGATTGCTTCTAAACTTATGGCGAGCTATATCTTTGAACCTGACGTAGCCGACCTGACCAACGACCTGCTTACTATATCTGAAAAAAGTGAAGACTACGATATTAAAGAATACAAGATTACCGACACTAACCCCTTGAAGGGCAAAACCTATGGTGAGGTATTCAAAGAACTGAAAGAAAAGCATAATGTTCTGCCCATCGGTTTGTGCAAGTGCGACAAAGAGGGCAGACGCCAGCTATATAAGCTCCCCGCTGATGAGTTAAAGATAGATGCCGGTGATTATCTAATTTTAATCATGAGCGGCAGAGAGCAAAATGAAATGAGCAAGCTCTTTAAGATAGCTGAGGGCGTTCTTTAACCTTTCTTCCAACAGCTCGGGCTATCTGCGCGACATTTTTAAACATATCTTTAAACTCCTCGGGTTTAACAGACTGGATTCCATCAGAAAACGCTCGGCAAGGTTCCGGATGGACTTCTACCATAAGCCCGTCTGCACCGGCAGCGATTCCAGCCATTGCCAGCGGCTTAACCAAAGAACTTTTGCCGCTTGCATGACTTGGATCGACAATTACAGGAAGATGCGAGAGTTCTTTAATCGCCGGTATGGCTCCGATATCCAGGCTGAATCTTGTGTAATGCTCGAAAGTTCTTATACCCCGTTCGCAAAGTATAACGTCCGGATTTCCGTGAGCCAGGATGTATTCTGCGGCACAAAGCAATTCTTCGACGGTTGCGCCCATACCTCTTTTTAAAAGCACCGGTTTGTTTAACTGACCAAGATGCTTAAGCAGCTGAAAATTGCTCATGTTTCTTGTGCCGACCTGAATGATATCTGCAATGTCTTGAACAAGCTCAGCTTCAAGAGGCTCTCGAACCTCGGTCAATAAAAGCATGCCGGTTTCCTGCTTTATTTTTTTCAGTATGGGTAACCCGGACCGGCCCAGGCCCTGAAAAGAATAGGGCGAAGAACGGGGTTTAAAGATCATCGCTCTGAAGATTTCAGCCCCCATATTTTTGAGTTCATGCGCCAGCTTAAGGGCTTCTTCTTCAGTTTCAATTGCACAAGGCCCGGCAATACAAACAACGTTATCACCGCCAAAAGCAACAATATTTTCAGCGTCTCCAACTTTTATCTCGGAATTTGCCGAATTACAGCGCCTCGAAGCAAGAAAATAAGGGTTTCGACCGCGTAGAACCTCTTTAATTCCTGTCCAGGCCGCAACCTTTTGGGCGAATTTTTCTGTCATGGAGCCATCAAGTGCGATAATCAACCGGCCATACTGGCTGACCAGTCTGGTAAAGAAGCCCTCTTTTTGCAACTTCAGGCAAATGTCATTCTGTTTTTGTTTGTTTAAATCCGGGTCTAATACCAGAATCATTTTAATTGGCTCCTGTAATTAATTAGCAACTATTCGCTGAAAACCGGCTGAGCATCAATAATAAGATCTGCAAGGAAATTTTGCCCCGCTCTATACCCGATTTCCCTGAATGAATTTAATTCAAACAACGCGATATCCATGCGCCGTCCTACCTCGATGGCACCGATCTTATCTCCAAGATCCAGGGCATGAGCGGCATGAAGAGTGCCGGCAATCAAAGCTTCTGAAGAATTCATTCTCAATTGAAGCATTGCCAATGATTGAATCATAGATGCACCAAGGAACTGACAGCTGCCGGGGTTATGGTCTGATGCAATTGCCAGCGGCAGACCGGCTTCGATCATTTTTCTGGCCGGCGCATGATGAGATTCCATTAAATATGTAGAAGTTCCGGGCAGAACTGTCGGAATCACGCCGGAACCGGCAAGTTTGTTTATTCCTTCATCATTGGTAACAAGCAGGTGGTCTGCACTTACACAGCCAAGGTCAACTGCCAGATCAACTCCGCCAAGCACATTTACTTCGTCGGCATGAATACGCGCCTTCAAGCCATGTTCGAGACCGGCTTCGAGCACCTTGCGCGATTGTTCCAACGAAAAAGCTTTGTTTTCGGTAAAAACATCATTAAAAACAGCAAGCTTTTGAGCTGCAACTTCAGGAATCCATTCCCGGCAGATTTCATCAACGAACTTGTCACTGTCGGCCTTATGTTCGGCCGGAATCGCATGTGCCCCCATAAAAGTAGGAATTATACGAATCGGATAAACCTTTTTAAGTCGATCAATTACCCGAAGCATTTTTAATTCATTTTTAAGATCGAGCCCATAGCCACTTTTAATCTCGATACAGGTAGTGCCCCACTCCATAGCAGTTTCCAGGCGCATGGCCGATTCTTCAAAAACAGCATCTTCGGATAAATCTCTGATAGCACCGGTGGTTCTCAAAATGCCGCCGCCCGCTGCCAGAATATCAAGATAATCTCTACCCTGAACCCTCATTTCGAACTCATCACTGCGGTCACCCACATAAACAAGATGGGTGTGGGAATCGACAAAGCCCGGCAAAGCAAGCAGT
The DNA here is from genome assembly GCA_051747585.1 of Candidatus Rifleibacteriota bacterium. Taxonomy (GTDB): domain Bacteria; phylum Muiribacteriota; class Ozemobacteria; order Ozemobacterales; family Ozemobacteraceae; genus DYKG01. The sequence continues at coordinate 22,997 of JBNJGH010000034.1, read as the reverse complement.
CCGGTGCCATTATAAAATCGACAATCCTGCAGAACTTCGACATAATTAGTCAATTCAGCTGCGGGGCCTATCCAGACAATTTCACCCGCCAGAGAAGCTATAGAAACATTTTTTTCTTCTTCTACTTCCCAACCGGGGTTACTGCCCTTCCCCCGGTAAGGTTCAGGATAAGTAACGGCACAATCAACATTATGTAAAACAAAATCAGCTTTAACCTTTTGAGGTATGTTTTGATTTTCAGTCATAGAATTCTCCTGTAGCAATATAATTAAACAAGTTTTACCACTTTACCTACGTGATCGGTAAGTTGGTTCTGCCATAAAAGCTCGCTGGCAAGCCTGAGATCGGGCGCAAGAATTCTGTCTTCTTCCAGGGCGGCGACATGTTCGCGCAACAAGAGATAAGCCTGCTCGGTACCTTTCCCCAGCTTGAGAGGTTTAACGAATTCATAAGCCTGGGCTGCGCTTACCCACTCGATAGCTAACACCTGCATACTGTGCTTCAGAATTTGGCGAGCCTTGCGCGCTGCGATGGTTCCCATACTTACATGGTCTTCCTGATATGCCGAAGTCGGAATAGAATCAACCGATGCAGGGTGCGCCAGCACCTTGTTTTCACTTACGAGAGAAGCGGCAGTATACTGAATAATCATCAATCCGGAATTAACGCCGGGATCAACCGACAAAAAGGGTTTGGTTTCATTAATTAGAGGATTCAAAAGTCTGTCGATTCTGCGTTCGCTGATGTTGGCCAGTTCTGACACAATAATACCAAGGTAATCAGCGGCAAAAGCCATTGGTTGCCCATGGAAATGACCACCGGAAATAATTTTGTCTTCTCTTAAAATTATAGGATTATCAGTTACCGCATTAAGCTCTATGCACACCTGATCAACCAGATGATTCAGGTTTTCACGAGTTGCACCGTGAACCTGAGGAATACAACGCAAACTATAAGCATCCTGAACCTTTGTACAGCCCAGATGACTGTCTCGAACCTCTGAATCTGCAACACAGGCAAGAACATTTGAAGCTACCTGCTGCATACCCGGGTAAGGGCGGAGCTTTATAAAGTCAGGATCAAAAGGACTGGTTGAGCCCTTAACCATTTCTATTGTCATGCTGGCAATAATATCGGCCGACCTTGACAAGTGCAACGCCTTGTGAAGAGTCAACGCCAGCACCCCGGTCATGACCGACGTACCGTTTATAAGCGCAAGACCTTCTTTTGCCTGAAGCTGAACAGGTTTTATTCCGGCTTTTTCGAGGGCAGGCGCGGCTGGTTCACTTTTGCAGCAATCACCGGCAAGTATATCTCCTTCACCCATTATAACAAGCATTATATGGGCAAGAGGGGCCAGATCGCCCGAACAACCGACAGAGCCCTGCTGGGGCACCCATGGTATAATATTTTTATTGAGAAGCTCAATCAGCGTGTTGATTACAACAGGTCTTACACCGCTTACACCATGTAACAGCGAGTTTACCCTTACCGCAATCATTGCTCTAACCGATTCTGCATCAAATGGGTCACCAACGCCGGTGGCATGACTTCTAATAAGATTGGTCTGTAATCGTCCCAGATCGCCTCGATCTATACGGGTATTGCACAAATGGCCAAAACCTGTTGTTATGCCGTAAACAACCTGATCTTTTTCAATAAGATTCTCAACTATATTTCTTGAAGCCTTAACTTTTTCCATAGCTTCAGGGCATATAGCCACCTTTTCACCGCTGGCAATCTGCCAGAGATTATCAAGATTAAGACTTCTGCCATCAAGTGTAATCATTGGCATTCATTCCTTTCATTGACTCTAACTAATTTTTTATTTTTCCAAATCTTCAAAATATGCGCAACTGATGGCCTCGGCCGGGCAAAGTCGCTCACAAATGGCACAACCAAGACATTCTTCTTTTCGCAGGGGTTCAACTGTACCCTTAACCGTTCTAACAAAAACTCCGGCCGGGCAAGCGTTAACACAGGTCAAACACTGATTGCAGAGTTTTTGATCGAGACTGGCAATAAATCTGGGTTTCCATTCGCCGCCACCAAGTCTGTAATTTATATAGCGCCCTTCATTCATTATAAGCCTGATTATAACACATTAACATACCTAACCCAACTCAAAACAAAAGAGATATTAGTCGAAATCGGGTTTTTCGCGAAGCAGCCTTGCACTGTTAACCAGAACGAAAAAAGTTCCAAGGTTATGCGCGATTGCTCCCCAGACAGGGGTTATTGCGCCAAGAGTTGCCATAGCGATCATCACAAGCCCGAATCCGGTACCAATTATAATATTCTGATTGATAATCAGGTGAATTGCCTTAGAAAGCTTGAACAAAAAAGGCAAACTGGTAAGCTGGTCATTTTTTAAAGTAATATCTGAACTTTGGATAGCAATATCGGCTCCGGTTTGTCCGATAGCAACACCTATATCACCGGCTTTAAGTGCTAAGGCATCATTAATGCCGTCGCCTATAAACATGACTCTGTGACCCTCGCTTTGCATTTTTTTAATTAAATCGAGTTTATGCTGAGGCAAGCATTCGGATTCAATACAATCAAAGCCAAACATTCGACCTATTTTTTCGCCAACTGACTTTTTATCTCCGGTTAAAAGCACCAGCTTTTCGACTCCCGCTTCTCTACTTTCTGCCAGCACTTTTTTAAGTTCAGGCCTGGGTAGATCAGCCATGGTAAAATAACCCAGAATTTTTTGATCGATCGCAACCCAGACAGTACTGAAAGAATTATCCAGATGCTGAGAATTGCTGCTACATCCTGTTTCTGACCAGACCCATTTTTCTTTTCCCAGGAGATAAGTAGTGTTGTCGACCCGTGCTCTTACCCCCTTACCGTGGAGCTCTTCTTGGGAGTTGGCCTTTGGAACTTCAAATTTAATTTCATTTAAATAGCTGTTTACCGCTTGAGAAACCGGGTGAATCGAACCGGCAGCACATATTCCTGCAGCTCTCAAAAGTTCTTGCTCGGTTACTTCCGGCTCGGGATGCAGATTAACCACCTGAAATATGCCGGATGTAATAGTTCCAGTTTTGTCGAAAACAAGAGTGTCTACACCTGCCACCGCTTCAACAAAAGCAGAGTTGCGTATCATGATGCCACGCCGTGAGGCAAGTACAAGGGCGGCAATCATTGCCGAAGGGCTTGCAAGAACAAAAGCGCACGGGCAACTTATGACCAGAACCGTTACCAGACGTGAAATGTCATGGGTAACAAAAAGAGTAATGGCTGCAATCATAATAACGGCGGGAAAATAAAGATCCATGTATTTTTCGATAATTTTTATAATCGGGGTTTTAGAGCTTCCGGCTTTCTCGAGCAATGCGACAATATTGCTTAAAAGAGAGTTGTCTGCAGTACGATTTACCCGGACAACAAGCTTGCCGTTAATATTCATGGTTCCGGCGAAAATCTGGTTACCGTCTTCGACTTCAGCCGGAGCCGACTCACCTGTTACATGAGCCTGATCGATCAAAGACGTCCCTTTCACCACGGTACCATCCACAGGAACGGTTTCACCCGGGTAAATAACAACTTCATCATTAATTTTAAGCTCACTGATTTCGATAGTTTTTTCTTTATCTCCCTGCAGCAAATGAGCTTTGTTGGATGAAAGTTTTCGAAGTGTATTTATAGCCTCTTCGACACCGATAATACTTTTTTCTTCGAGTAGATGCCCAACGACCATTATTATAGGTATCAGAGTTGCGACCTCGAGGTCACCATTTACAATAAGTGCCAATGTTGCGAACATCACCAGCTGCTCAGTCATAAAGTGGCTTTCACTGACGAAGAATCCTTTTACTGCATTGATAAACACCGGAATAAAAACCGAAAGAGCAGCAATCAAAGAAAGTAATTCGCCTACCTGGGCCTGTTGAGGAAAAAATTTACGATAAACCATGCCGGTCAAAAGAAAAACCGTAGCAATGACGGCATTAACAATTTTAAGCTGTACTATGGTTTTCAATCCACTGGAAAATGTTTTTTCGGGACTCTGTTTCCGGTTATCGTTCTCTGTTTGCCGGCTGCTCATCAGTATTCATCCTCCGAATAAAGCTCCTGGTAATCTACCGGAAGCGGAAGAGCTTTGCCCTGGGTATTCTCAAGAAAAGTAAAAATACCGGCCGGGCAGAGTTTCTCTTCGGGCATCAGCACAAGGTCAGCAATTTTGGCAAAGACCCTGCTTCTGGCTTTGTTGAGCAACTCAGCCCTGATTTGCTGAGGATCGTTTTCATAAGCGGCATACAGCTGCAAGAACTCACCGGCCCGGGCGCTGGCTTTAGAAACTACCTCCTGCTCATAAGTATAAGCTTTGTTAAGGATTTCATCTCGGGATGCCCTGGCTTCGGGCAGCATTTCCTCTCTTCTTCCTTTTGCTTCGTTAATAAAATTTTCTCTTTGGATATAGGCAGAATTAACCTGCTCAAATTCATATTTTAAACTCAAAGGCGGATTCAATTCATCAAATTCGATCGAAATTATTCTAATGCCGCTTTGAGCATTGTTTAATTGCTGTTGCACATTCTCACTGACTTTTAAAGCAAGTTTTTCTTTACCGTCGGTAAGAATTTCATCAATTTTATAACCCACGGAAACCTGAGTAATTTCTTTAACCACCAGATCATGAATCAGCTGATTCAAAGACAAAAATGCATCCTGAAAATTAAAAATTGCCTTTACCGGATCAAAAACCTGAAATTTAACCTTTACCGCTGTCTGAAAGATATTTTGATCGGCGCTGATACAATAGCCTTCTTCAATGGCATCTATTGCAACGGTTTCTTCTTCTTTCTTTTTTTCTACAGTTTTTAATTCTGTAATACTGATTTCTCTGATTTCTTTTTCGGGTATTCTTATAATTTCATCGAAAGGGTAAGGAAAAGCAAACAACCATCCTTCTCGGTTGAGCTGGTCGGCGGGATTATCGCCAACCAGACTGCCAAGTCTGAGCACGATGGCGACTTCACCGGGTTTTATCAGGGTGATTCCCGAAAAGCAATAAAACAGAAAAACAACCAGCATTACCAGCTGTAAAAGGCGCATTAAATCATCGATTGTTGCCAGAAATGCCTTGCTGTTTTTCACTCGAGATGCTCCTCTTTATCCTGCAATAAAGTTGAAAAAGGTGGCTGATCGCTTCGTAAAATAAACAGAGAGTTCTGCCCACTGATTTTTTCAATAGCCTCTAGAGATTTACTGAAGCGATAAAACTCATCGGCTTCTTTATGTGCTTCAGCTAAAATTTCCGTTGCTTCACGGTCTGCTTTACCTTTGATTTCTGAAGCCTTACGGCGGGCGTCAGCTTTAAGCCTTGCAACTTCCAGATCTGTTTCAGAAACAATTATAGAAGCTTTCATTCGTCCCTCGGCGCGATATTTCGAGGCAAACTGGTTTCGTTCAGCCCTCATCTGGGTAAAGATGGCTTCAACATTGTTTTCCGGATATGCCAGTCGCTTTATACCAAGCTCAGAAATTTCGATGCCAAAATTTTTCGACGCACTTTGGGCAATACTGGCATGAATTTTATTTTCGATTTCTTTGAGCTTAAGTTTGTCGGCATTTGTAGAGGCAAGGTTTGCCAACTCATAATTTCCCAGAACATTATTCTTGGAGCTGGAGACAAGGCTATCGAGTTTTCTTTCGGCATTTTCAGCCGTGGCGACAGATTGGAGAAAAACCAGAGGATCTTTAATTTTCCAGACAATATATGTTCGTAAAATTACCGCTTTTTTGTCTTTTGTGAGGGTCTGAGTGAATCTGGTATTGTGCACCCTGCTTCTTGCATCAAAAATATAAGCTTTGCCAACGGGCCAGGGCCAGATAAAATGGGGCCCCGCTTCATAGAGATTTTCCTGAGGTTTACCAAATTTCGTAACGACTGCGCAAAAACCTTCAGGCAATGCAATTACAAAAGCATTAAAACAAAGCAGCACCAATATCATTAAACCCAATAAAAGTCTTAATACAAATTTCATATTTTTACCTTGTCAATCTAAGCATTAATTTATCTGATTTTCTCAATAAAGTTTTATCAAGCAGATATAGTTTTTTACCCTTGAGCAACTTTTCCAATGATTCAAGCTTAAGTCTGAATCTGGCAATTTCAGGGGAATAATTAAAACCCAGCGCATTGCTTACAAATGCCTGTGCCTGCCCGGTAGATTCGGCGATTTTTGTTAGAGCTTCGCTCTCTGCCGCAAACACCTCATCACGGGAAAAAGCTTTATTCATATAGGTTTTATGTATTGCCTCGGTTTCTGCCATAAGCCTTAAGGTAGATTTCACAATCTGCGCGCTTATAACGTCTTCGTATGCGGAAGCAACTTCTAATGGCGGATGCATGGCAAGAAATACCATATCGAGAATTTCAATACCCGTATTTTTTGTATCGAGATCTTTTTGAATATTTTTCTGCAGACTTTCAGCCATCTTTTGTCTGTCACGCATTATAATAGAATCAAAACTTTCACCAACAGAAGCTCTGGTTAAATATTTGTAAGCAAGAGCAGAAAGCAACTCCTCAGCATTACTAAAACTCAATTGGTAGCTCCTAACGTTTTTGAGGCGATACATAATCTGGCAGTCTATCGAAATCATTTCAAGACCATCACCGATAACAAGGTTAAAATTCTTTCTAGCGTGAGATCTTGCCCAGACAATGTGATTGGTATTTTCTACGGGCTCGAACCCTATATTCATTAGTCTTACACGGTTTTTGTCATGAAGTTGACATGAGCCGAAAGGCCAGGGCAATTTTAAATAAATTCCAGGTGAACTGCCCTTTTTTGAAAGAATTTCACCAAACGAAAAGAATAACCCGGTCTTTGTGGGTGGAACAATAACAATCGAAGTCGCAAGCCAGACTAATAGAAGAGAAAAAATAAGCACTGGTTCGAATATCGATGAAAAAAACCTGATAATCTCAGAATTCTCGAAATCAATACCGAGAAGATTTTGAAAAAATGTCTTTAAACTGGCCTTAAATCCAGAACAACCAAAAAAGGCCTGAAGCAAATAAAAATTATCGTCAATTTTAAGCTGTTGTTGGCCGGCAACATAGTTTTTTATAATTTTTTTGGCCAAAAAAAGCATGAAATCAACGCACATAAGCAACAAAACAATTAATAAAATAAAGAAACAAAGGTCATAAAAATAAAATGCAATATCGAGATGAAAGGCTTCGTAATAATTGATAAAATAATTGATGAAAACCAGTATTATCGAACAAACTGTAATAAAAACCGAAGCACGCAACCAGCCCTGATAAATATTGTCTTCTTGAGTTAATTCTTTCTTGAATTGAAGAGTTCGGTTTTCATATCTGGCTCCAAGGAATATAAGTGAATAAATTATTGCAAAAATGGTTACCGAAGAAAGATTAAAATCATCTTCGATTCTGTTGCCGGTAAGAAAACTGATTAACAAAAGCAGAAGATGGATCAAAATCAGGGAAGACAAGCCATAAAAAGTTGCCCTGAGAATCTTTTCTGAACGATTTGTTTTATTTTTATTTCGACTTAGTTTATTTAAAGTCAGCTTAACAAAAGATGGTAAACCGGCGAACCATTCAGGCCCGGAAAGCATTTTTTCTAAAAGATAGTCAAAGCGGCGCAGCAACAACAAGATAAAAAAGACCGCAAGGGGAAACATTTGACTGAAACCAGCCAGATAGCCAACCGTAGATATTAATGCGGCAAACAGCAAAAATCCAAGTTTATTGAACATAAAAGATGCCAATCACAAACTATGTGGCTACCCCTTTCATAGAATATTACAAAATATTCTACTATCCGGATCTATGTTTATCAACCCAAAGAAACAGATGTCAGGGCATATCGCCGAATTCTTTTTCGAGGTCGTTGATGGCATCTACAAGCAAATTCAACGACAGACGACAAACATCGCCGATGGTGGGAAACCATTTCTTCATAAGTTTTATTGCCTGCAACTTGCACCGTTTTTTATCCTCACACAGCGAAGGAAGCTCATTAAAATCCATTTCGAACTTAACGATAATCATTTGGACAATGTGCATCAAATAAAGATTAAAATATTTGCCAAAAGTAATGATTTTGCTTCGGGCACGAGTCATCTCGCCATGAACTTCGTCCAGGTCGTCATCGGGAAATCTTTCAAGAAAATCATCGATTTTTGCATATCCCTCATTTTCGAGTCGTTCTTCAAAGTCAGCAATTAATTTTGCGCCTCTGTCGCAATAATCGATTACCCCTTCTACTTCTTTGCGGGTCTCTAACATTGTGTTTCTAAATCGCTTAAATTCAGATTTTATTTCTCTCTCGGTAGGATAATGAAGATCATTTTTTATACGTTCCAAAGTGTCTACAGGCTTAGTGCAATACTTAGCCACCGCTTCTTTGAGAGGCATCAATTTAGTACCTTCTATCCAGGCACCGCCCTCGGTTGCATTAATACAGGTTCCTTTATAATGAGCAATATCCGTAACAAAAGATTTGCGGAACAAGTCATAAATATTATTGGTATAAACCCAATCCTGGTAATTTCCCTTTACCTTAATCAAATCTCTTTCTTTAAGATTGAGATTGGTAACACTGGGAGCGTTATCGGCATGAGTTTTTTCCGCGCTCTCAAAGGCGCAATCCTGCCCAACCAAAATAATCGGATCACAGCCGAGAGCTTCAAGTATTTTAAATGCCATATTGGAACAGGATGGGCCGACATTCAGAGTACCTTTGGGCATATTGAGCCATTCAAAATGGGCAAAAGCTCGATAAACCATGAAGGTCGGACCAGGCCAGGCTTCGTAAGCCTCTTTTCTAATTACCGGTGTAGCGGCAAGCCAGATTTTCTTTTTATAGTCTTCGGGCAATTCATGAAACATTCGAGCAACATTGAGAATACGCTCAAGACTTACCGCAGCATGGGGAGTGATTTCATGTCGAAGCAGGACCTTGAGCGCCGAATCCGCACTAATTACCAGACTTTTGTCCAATGCGGGTTTAATATATTCTATGTTTTTATCGAGAGAAGGGCCGGTAGCCACAATGATTCCCGGAACCCCCTTGAATGATTCATATAAATCTTTGACGCCCGGGTTTTTCATGATAGTTGCCAGATTTTTCATGATATTTTCGACACCAATCATTGAGTCGGCCGGGCAATTGCCATAATTAAAAATTATGGCATGAGCTGCTTCACGAAAGCATTTAATCATGTGGCGATGATATGCCCCATGTACTTTGTTAATAGCCGGATGATCAAAAATCTGCAAAGTTTTAAGAAAAAGTTGGAACCCTATACCCGACTGCTTGATCATATCATTTAAAACTGCATATCCCTGGTTTTCGGGCACACCAATTACCCACCGAATTTTATCAGAAGCAAACAGATCGGTTAAATCAACATTTTCGACAGCAGTTTGCAAAGCCTGTAAATCTTTTTCTATTACAACCATAAAAAGATTGGTATCTTTTAGTTCTTCTAAACAAGCACGAATATGGTATCCAAGCCCAAGTCCCAATATCACCAGCAATTTAGGATTCTTGAGTCCCATATTTTTAACCTGCTGACTGGCCTCTCTCTGTGGATTATATTTACTGTGAATCTGATAGGTTTTATCTGCTTTTTTGATTGCAAGAGTTTTCGAGCTGTTTTTTGCCCGATCAACTATATATTCGCAATCAGAAGCCCTGCTTGCCTCTAATGCACGCGCCAGCACCGACATGCGCTTGCGCAGAACCTTCATATTTCTTGAATAGACTGAAGATTTCATTTTGGTTTGCCTGTCCTTTATGAAAATGCTGTTTTATTTACTATCGACAACCTGGCGCAATAAAACTATTTTTTTTCGAACAACCACCAGGTAGCGTTATCCCATGCCGGCTCGACTTTTTTCCATAAGAAACCATAATCTACCAGCGAAATATTTCCCTCGGCTGCGTCTATCAGTTCCGAACCCCAGTCTCGCTTAAAGAGTCTTCCACTATGGCCACGATAAGGGACCTCAACCGGTGTCGGATTAAAGTATTCATTTATTAAAATATATTTTCTCGAAAGCTTCAGCATCTTTTTATAGACCTCAGGCAAATCGTCGGGCGGCAAATGAATTAAAACACCACAGGTAAAAACCAGATCATATTGTTTTGCAGGTTTAAATTCCTGAATACTGCAACAAACCGGCTTTATTCTTCCATGGGCCGCCATTTCATTACATGCTTTTTTGTTCACTTCTACTCCGGTAAGTTCCAGATCAGGCTTCAAATGATGTAATATATCAAGATTATGCCCTCTGTTGGCACCGAGCTCAAGAACCGATGAGACAGTACCGGTTAAATACAAAATGTTCGAAAAAAATTCAGATCGATCTCCTGCTTCAATTTTGTTTCGATCTGTATAAGTATCTCCAAATTCACCTTCCCAGAAACGGGTCTGAATCGCTTTGTTCATATCGGTCTCCTACACCATATCCCAGGTTAAAATATCATCTTCTTCAATATCTACTGCAGCTTTTCTTCCGACCACCAACTGCATGAATCTTGTGGGAATTCCAAATCCCGGTCTTTTAACAGCTATCATTTCTTCAGTAATCGCAGTACCGGCTTTTATGTCACAAGCGGCAACCAGGCTACGCCGACCTATACGATGCATTTCTTTTTCTGCTTCGCTTGGCCGTTTAATCGAGCTTCCCAAAAGCTCTTCAGTTTGCCTTATAGCTGTAACCATTTCTTTTAATTCATCGGGCTCAAGAGAGAATGGGTGGTCTGGCCCAACCTGTTCTCGAGAAAGCGTATAATGTTTCTCAATTATACAGGCACCGCGCGCAACCGCAGCAACATCGGTAACATGCCCCATTGTGTGATCAGAAAAGCCTACCGGGCACTGAAAAGCCATTTCCATTGTATCCATTGCCCGCAGATTGATATTTTTGAATTCCGGAGGGTAGGCAATAGCGCAATGCAACAAAGCAACTTCAGAAGAACCAGCCTTTCGAATTGTGTCGAGGGCGACTTCAATATCTTCAAGATTTGCCATGCCCGTTGATAAAATTATGGGTTTGCCTGTCTGAGATATTTTTTTAAGCATTGGCAGATGAGTTATTTCAAAACTCGCAACCTTGTAGGCATCAATCCCGAGTTCTTCCAACTCATCTACCGCCGCCAGATCGAAGGGGGTAGAAAGAAAGGTTATCTTCTTTTGCCGGCAGTATTTCATAAGATCGGGCAACCATTGCCTGGGAATTTCCAGCTTTTTAATAAGGTCGTAAAGAGTTTCATCATCTTTGGCCAGTTTCTTTTTCTTTAAATAACTGGCCATAGGCGTTTTTTTAGAATAAATAGTATCTGCAGAAAAGATTTGAAACTTAACCGCATCAGCACCGGATTCTACTGCTACATCTATAAGCTTTAATGCAGCGTCAAAATCTCCGTTATGATTGCTTCCCGCCTCTGCTATTACATAGCATGAATGATTTTTTCCGATCTGTTTTTTACCAATCTTCATACGCTCTCCTGTAATCTGCATCAAATAATGGAACTGGCGTCCAACCCGTCTTTTCGAGAGCATCTACGATTCGTTCTGCTCCACGACCGTCAATTAACTCACGTTGGTTTTGTACCATGAGCCGGGGAAAATCGCAATCTGAAGTAAGACGAAGCAATGAGCGTCTTATAAATTTGAACTTTCTCTCTTCTACATCTTCAACTGCAAGGCTGGTTTTTTTTGAATTCACGACCTCCGAAGTTGTATACCCTTTTTCGTGTATAAGCCTGGTGCGGCCGGGAGGGCCAAAAGTTTCGACCAGCTTTTTTACCCCCTTATCGAGCATTTCTGATTGCATATCCATATTTATATGAGCGATTGTATCGACGAGAAAACTTGTAGCCTGATCTTTGATAATCGCCGAAGCGTTCTTCTGATTATCAACCCAGACCACGCACAGGCTGGGAATCCCAAGACAATAAACCTCCCATAAAGTTGTTCCGCCGCCGGTAATGGCAACTGAAGCATCTGCAAGCAACTGAGGGAATTTTTTGACACTGGTGTTAATATTACGTTTCTCGGGCTTTTCTGCCTGCCATTCCAACAATGCGTCCAATGGGCACTTACCTGAAACAGAAACAGTTACCGGTCTTTCAAGATGTTCGGGTAAAACATTGAGCAGCTTCAGCAAAGGTTCCGTAACATCGCCACCACCAAGACTTATTAACAACGGACCTTCAGGATTATAGATCCGCTGCCGCAGGTTTGCGATTTCCGGCCTTATGAGAGTAAATTTTTCTCCGCACAGAATACAGGGAATTTTCTGACGCTGATAAGGCTCTGGTGAAAAAAGTGGGTTGGGGTTAATTACAACCTGAGCAGGTGTATCCTGCTCTCCCAGGTCGTTTATAACAGCGACAGGCACTCTATTGCCAAACATCTGTAACAAAGCATAATCATCACGATTAAAACGATACGAATCAAAAACTATAAAACGCAAGTCACGCCCGAATATGGTTCTAATCATCTCAAGAAATTTTTTGTTTTCCTGCATTGTATCTTGAAGAGGCGTGAATTCAATAAGGCTGATTATGGAATTAACGGTCTTGAAACCCATCAGCTCTTCGGGCAGACCAGAGCCTATGAAACAAACTACCCAGCCGCGTTTGAGCATTTCAAATGCCAGGGTGCGACAACGCATAAAATGCCCCATACCGATGCCTGCACCGGCATCGACCCTGAATACTGCAACAGGCGCAGGCAATAAACCACGCTTGTTAAATGCTATTCCCATGCCAGCTTACGATTTTCGCCCCTTGCGGATTTTTTTGCACCTTCATAACGGTCTATGCCCGAATTAATTTTTTCGATCTCCGGGTGCTGCTGTAAAATTTCAAGAACCTCATAAAAAGAAAAAAGAAAATCATTATCAGGAATGAATTCGAACAAAGCCTTTAAAGCATCGTAATCCTGCTGTCTATCAAGAGTTAATCGATATTCGGGAAATCTTTTGCCAAGTTCATAATTGCAGGTAACAAATTCAGAAAGATTTTCGCGAATATAGAGGGTAACATGCTCTAAATGAGATTTAAGCTCAGCCAGCTTGCCGACCCTTTTTAAAACTTCGGTTTTAACTATTTCGGCATCGAAGCCAACAGGAAAAGTTGGCTGGATAACATTTGCCGTATAATCTGCATTCACAGCATGGTGAACAGCCAACATTCCATCGATAATACCAGGATCGGTCAACGGGCAATCAGCCGTAATTCTCACTATATTTTCACAGGGAAAAAGCTCTGCCGCCTTCAAATATCTGCTTAATACGTTGTCGCTATCGCCTCTAACCAGACTTATTTTATTATCAAGACAAAATTGCTCGATACGATCATCTTCAGGCTGATCAGTGGTGGCCACCACAACTCGTCCAACAGATGCAGCAGCCTGGGCTCTTCTTACGACATATTCCAGAACCGGCCTGGAGTTCAGCTTGAGCAAAACTTTGCCGGGAAGGCGGGTGGAACCCATTCTAGCCTGGATAATCACCTGATTTTTAACCTTATTCATTAATAACTTCCTTAATTGAATCGCATACTCTTTTAAGATCGTCATCGGTTAAATCCGGATAACATGGCACCGTCAGAGCCTTCTGGTAATAAGCAAGTGCATTTTCAATTTCGCACTCTCTTGTTATAGAGGCATAATAGGGAAATAAAGGAACAGGAATATAATGCACCTGAGTTCCTATACCTCTGGCCTTGAGTTTATTCATAACCTCGGCTCGAGTTTTGCCCAGCCCGGCAAAATCCAGCAGCATAACGACAAGATGCCAGGCATGCCTGACACCGGAGGCGACAGCTGGAAATTCAATAAATTTGTTATCGTTGAATTGCCGGCGATAAAAATCGGCAATCTGGGTTCTTCTTGCGATAAATTTCGGCAGACGCTTTAACTGTGAACTACCCAGAGCAGCCTGGATATCGGTAATGCGATAATTATAACCAAGTTTCTGCATTTCATAATACCAGGGATTTAAACGGCCCTTTTCATCATAAGCAAGTTTATGATTAATAAAGTCATCACTTTTTTTGCTGATGCCATGAGAGCGAAACAATCTTAAACTTTCGGCCATAATAGAAGATGTGGTAGTTACCATGCCTCCTTCGCCTGTAGTTACATGTTTTACCGGGTGAAAGCTGAAAACAGAGAAATCAGGCAATACAGATTGACCAATTTTATAAGTTGTGCCTTTTTTATCGGTCCATTCGCCCCCCAATGAATGGCAGGCGTCTTCTATCCAGATCAAATTATACTTTTCTTTTAATTTGGAAAAAGCTTCCATATCGCAGGGGTGGCCTGCCAGATCTACTGTCACAATTGCTTTTACCGGCCTGTTCTGCTCCAGCGACCTCTGCAACAATTTTTCGCAACTCTTCGGGCACATAGTGAAATTTTGGGGATCAATATCGGCAAACAATACTTCTGCCTTGTTAAATCGAGCACAGTTCGCGCTTGCAGCAAAAGTAACCGCCGGAACAATAACCCTGTCATTCTCTTTCACGCCGGCAGCAAGCATAGCCAGGTGAAGAGCTGCGGTGCCGCTGCTACAAGCAACTGCATGAGCAGCACCGGTTAAGCTGGAGAAACCCTGCTCAAAATCTGCAACTGCCGAGCCCTGGGTAAGATAATCAGACTTCAGAGTTTTTGTTACCGCATCAATATCATCCTGAGTTATTTGTTGATGCCCGTAAGATAAAAACTTCATTCAATGACTCCCTGCTGATGAAGCAATTCACGCAACCCCTCAACATCGAGCCACTGTTCGTTGGTGTTTGAAGTATAGGCAAAGCCATCTTCGACTTTTCCGGCACCTTGGGGAAGAACTGTTTTCCAGAAAGGGAAATCGGGCATTTTTATATAGCGATCATCAAGCTCATACAGATTTCGGGCATCATCGCTGGAAATCATTATTTCATGAAGCTTTTCTCCGGGTCTGATACCGATAATCTTGATTTTGCAATCAGGAGCAATGGCCCTGGCAAGATCGACAAGCTTCATACTTGGAATCTTGGGAATAAAAAGCTCACCGCCATTCATAACCTGAAACGAGTCGGCAACGAACTTAACAGCCTGAGGCAGAGTTATCCAGAATCTGGTCATTCTGGTGTCAGTCACGGGAATTTCGCCGCTTTCGGCCAGTTCTTTAAACAAAGGAACTACGCTTCCACGGCTGCCGATGACATTTCCATATCTAACCACTGCAAATCTGGTAACCATTTTGCCGGAATAGGCATTGGCAGCAATAAAAAGCTTATCAGAACAAAGTTTTGTAGCTCCATAAAGATTGACGGGATTACAGGCTTTGTCTGTGCTCAGCGCAACTACGTTTTTGACACCGGTTTCGAGAGTGGCACTGATAAGGTTTTGAGCACCCATTATATTGGTCTGAACCGCTTCGAACGGATTGTATTCAGATGCGGGAACCTGCTTCATCGCAGCTGCATGAATGACATAATCGACCCCGCCGGACAACGCCCGATAAAGTCTTTTTTCGTCGCGCACATCGCCAATAAAGAAGCGTAGTTTATCAGAATTGAACTTTTGCGCCATCTGATACTGTTTAAACTCATCGCGAGAGTAAATAATAAGCTTTTCAGGATTGAATTTTTCTAAAGCTATTCTAACGAAAGCATTGCCAAACGAACCGGTGCCTCCGGTTATCATAACAGTTTTTCCAGACAGCATCTGCCAACTTCTCCTTATTTATTCAGGTATGCCTTCTGATGAAAATTGCAGGCATAAGCGCCTACGCATCAGATCTCTCAGGTTCCCGGCCCAGTCCATGATATTAATTGTTTTTGCCACTCAGGTCTATCATACTGTTGTCGCCGATATTCAAACTCTGAAATTGTCCGGTTAACTCAACAGAATCTCCAACTATCGATTTTTCGAGCATGGCATTGTTCAAAACTGAATCGGGGTTGATAATCGAGTCTCTGATAATTGAATCATTAACCTCGCAGTTGCGACCAATCGAAGCATAAGGACCGATCACGCTGTGAAAAACCTTTGCCGAAGGATGAATAAAAACCGGAGGTATAATCACACAGCCTTCGATACACAGATGACTTTTTGTCGATCTTTCGAGCAAGAATCTGTTTGTCTGCAACAAGGTCGAAGGTTTACCGCAATCGAGCCATTCCTCAATTTCCGGGGCGCCAAGTTTCATGCCGTCTTTGATCATGAGTCTGAAAACATCGGGCAAATAAAATTCGCCCTTGACGGTTAAATTTTGTTCCATGGCTTTTTTGATATAGTCCATGAAGGTTTTACCATCCTTCAAATAATAAAGCCCAACCTGAGCAAGCTTGCTTACCGGCTCATCAGGCTTTTCGACCATATCGACTATTACGCCGTCTTTCATGACATTTACGCCAAAGCGCTGATAATTCTCGACCTCTTTTGAATAAATAAGTCCGTCTAAATCTTCGCAAAGCCGCGGAATTCTCCCCAGGTCAGTCACAAAAAGGGTGTCATTAAAAACAACCAGCACATCGTCGCCCGGGTTAATTCTGGGCTCTGCCAGAGACACGGCATGAGCAGGCCCGAGCAGCTGTTTTTGCGGAATATAGGTTGCTTTGAGATCAGGATAGTTTTTGCCCAGGTAATCTTTAATTTTCTGACCATTTTCGTCGGTAATAATTATAAATTCATCGACCGGCAATTTTTTAAGACTGTCGATAACATGTTGCAAAACCGTTCTTCCGGCCACAGAAACCAGAGACTTGGGTTTGGAAAAAGTATGAGGACGTAATCTGGTACCTTTTCCCGCAACAGGCAGTATAAGTTTCATCAGCTCCTCCCAATTCCTTCGTAATCAAATCCGAGTGCCTTCATTTTAGAGGGTTCGAAAAGATTGCGCCCATCTATTATAATTGGTTTCTTTAGCAATGATTTGATACGATCCAGATCCGGTCTTCTGAATTCGTTCCATTCGGTAACTATTACAAGAGCATCGGCACTATCAAGCACATCATAAGATTTTTTGCCGTAGGTTATTTTGTCGCCGAAAATCTTTTTAGCTTCTCTAACAGCCTCCGGATCATAAGCAACAACTTTTGCACCCGCATCCAGCAGCTGTTCGACTAAAACAATTGAGGGGGCTTCTCTCATATCATCGGTATTGGGTTTAAAAGAAAGTCCCCAGACCGCCACAGTCTTGCCTTCCAGAGAGTCAAATCGCTTTTTAAGTTTTGAGAACAAAACTCTTTTCTGACGATAATTTACCGCTTCTACCGCTTCAAGAATTTCAAGTTTGTAGCCGCTTTCACCGCCGCTTCGCACCAGAGCCTGAACATCTTTGGGGAAACATGAACCGCCATAGCCGGCTCCGGGGAAAATAAAAGAGTAACCGATACGGCTGTCTGAACCCATTCCCTGTCTTACCTGGGAGATATCTACGCCGAGCTTTTCACAAAGATTGGCAATATCATTCATAAATGAAATCTTGGTAGCTAACATTGCATTGGCAGCATACTTGGTCATTTCGGCAGAAGGCACATCCATTACCAGAATTGGCTTGCCGGTTCTAACAAACGGAGAATACAGTTCCTTCATAATTTCGCCGGTTCTAACATCTTCGCAGCCAATAACAACTCTGTCGGGTTTCATAAAGTCATCGATCGCGTTACCTTCTTTAAGAAATTCCGGGTTACTGACAACGTCAAACTGAATTTTTTCGCCTCTTTTATTGAGCTCTTCCTGGATAGCATTCCTTACTTTTATTCCGGTGCCCACGGGAACCGTAGATTTATCGATAATTATTTTGTATTCAGTCATGCACTTACCAATACCTCTAGCAACATTAAGCACATGCTGAAGGTCTGCAGAGCCATCTTCTCCCGGAGGTGTTCCAACTGCAATAAAAAGAAGCAGTGATTTTTCCACGGCATCTTCAAGAGATGTGGTAAAATTCAGTCTATCTTCTTCGACATTACGTTTAACCAGAGTCTCAAGCCCAGGCTCATAAATAGGTATGTTACCATTTAACAGTTCTTCTATTTTTTTTTCGTCGTTATCTACGCAGATTACGTCGTTGCCTGACTCTGCAAAACAGGTTCCTGAAACCAGTCCTACATATCCCGTTCCGATCATGGCAATTTTCATTTTTCTGCTTCCTTTCTAATATACACAGTTGAATTTTTTTAAGACAGAGGCCATAATACCACTGAACAATTTTTTTTCAAATCTTATATTACCCATAAAGCTGACACATGATTAGAATACTCGACAAATACATAATATTGCAGTTAATAGGCCCTTTTCTTTTTGGTTTCTTTCTCTTTGTAACCATTATTGCCATCGATCCTTTAATGTCTGCCCTTCAGCGGATAGTAAACGAAGATGTAAGTTTTTCTATTATGCTGAGATGGTTTTTAAACAGATTACCTCAAGATATGGTGTTTACATTTCCCATGTCAGTTCTTCTTGCAAATCTTCTGGTATTCGGGAGAATGTCAAAAGACTCTGAAACCATTGCCTTAAAAGCCGGAGGCTTAAATTTTTACCGAATTCTTGTACCTGTAATAGCCTTTGCTCTTCTTATTACCCTGCTGAGTTTTATGTTTAACGAACTTATCGTACCCACCTCAAATCAAAACGCCCGCAATATTAAACGATACGAAATAATGAAACTGGTTGAACCAAAAGCTTCAGAGAACTCTATTATGAGGGTTTCAGATGGAGCCTTTGCCTATGCCAGAAAAGTTTATGAAAAAAAAGGCCGCATGGAAAAAGTTTTGCTTGAATACTATGATAAAAAGGGATTTCTAACCAGAAGGCTATCTGCAGCCACTGCAAAATGGAATGGAAAACACTGGGTGTTTATTGGGGTAGTTGAACAAAACTACAAAAACGGTGAAGCCGTTGCAGAGCCGGTCACTAGACCGGAACTTACGATACCTGCAATAATCGAGAAGCCCTCGGATTTTGCTCGGCAAAGCAAAGAACCAAAAGAAATGAGTTACCTGGAATTAAAAAACAGAATTGACACCTATGAACGAACTAAATTTATGGATACAACAGAGCTAAGAGTAGAGCTGGCAAAAAAAACTTCTTTGCCGTTTGCCAGTTTCTTTTTTGCCATAATAGGAGCCAGTTTTGGAATTACAAACAGCAGAAGTGGTGCATTTATTGGCTTCGGTGTTTCAATGCTTATAATTTTCCTTTATTATGTTTTAATGAGCGTTTTTACAGCCCTGGGCAAATCCGGACATCTTGCACCCATGCTTGCCGCCTGGATGCAAAATATTCTTTTTGCCCTCGCCGGATTCAAAGTTTTAGCAAATATAAACAAATAGATATGAAGACTTTTTTTAAAATAACAGTCTGTCTTTCAATTATCTTTTCTTTTACCTTGCCGGCTTTCTGTAAAAATTTCGACGACATTCAAATATTTTTTCCCGGTAATCTTAGAGGAAAAGCAGTAGAGCTCGACAACGAGCTTAATATAAACTTTTCATCATGTTTTAAAGCCCCCGATCTGATAAAAGCTTTAAGTAAAAAAGACACCAATCTGGTTATTTCACCGGGCAATAATTCATCTATTTATCATTTACCAAGCTTTTTAATTAACGGAAAAGCTGAAAAAGAAGTTTTATCGCGATGCAATCCCCGGGCTATGGCTCCGGGGCCGGCAGATCTTATGATTTATCGCAATCAGATTTTGCCGGTCGAGCTAAGAAAACAGATAATTTCTAATTTTGAACCCGATGATGGCCATAATATTTTCACACCATTTGTAAAAATAAGGTTAAAGGGCACCAACTTCTGGATATTTAATTTTATCGATACTGAGGCAATGCAGAAACTACCGCTCCGGAACTGGGGCAAACTTATCCCGGAAAACTCACAAAGAGCGCTACGAAGAATCGCCCCTGAAATCGAAAATAAAGACATAGTTATAAGCATCGCCCATTTACCAAAGGAAAAATGCTATAAGCTCGTAAAGGAGCTTAACCAATGGCCAGGGAATCATTTGCTGGTTCAAGTCCCATTGCCGGGGGAAAAGGCTGATTTTTCAACCTATAACCCTGAGCTGATTGATAAGGTTTTTGTATTTTCTTTATCGGAAGGCGAAAAGAGACTGCCTCTGGTAAAGTTAATCAGAAGAAATTTTGCTCGTCCCCGCCTGACAATAAGAAGACTTCCTTACAACAAATTTTCATCAAGAAAAAATAACAATCGCAGGTTGAACAAAATCTTATCCCAGGCACTTTATGAAACTCTCGCCTTTATACCTGTAACGCTTCAGCCCTCAACTACCGCTTTTCGCTTTTCACCTGCGCTTCATGCCGAATTTGTTCGAAGTTATATGAGCAGTGACATTGCTATAGTTTTTCCGCCGAAGGAGAAATTTAAAAACGACAACGTAATCAGCGTTGCCGACTGCCTGACAAGTTTTGCCAATGAAAGATGCTATAGATTTAGAATAAGCGGCAAAGAGTTGTTGAAGCTGTTAAACAAAATCGTTAAATTTCATGGCAGCCAGATGCCCCAATTTGCCGGCATAAGTTTTAGAATTTTCTCTGGCGAAGTTCGAGATTTGAGTGCCGGCAACATTGAAATACTGCCCCAGAAGCTTTACAACATATCAGTTAATCATAGTCTGGCAACAAAGCCATATCTCAAAGAATTCAATCTTGCCGATATAATTAAAAACTTTAACGGAACAACCCTATGGGATATATGGAAAAATCAACTAAAATCACTTAGAATGAAAAAAGAACATTTTTTTGAGACTTATTAAAAGTTAGAATTGGATTAAAATGATAAAAGAAAAATGCCTGAGAAATAAGTATGTCGTTCCTTTTTTTATAATAGTACTGGTTCTTTTTTGTAATCAGCTGTCTGGAGAAAATAAGCCGCCCATAACGTCCGACCCCGAGATTGCAGCTCAAATAGCCTCGGATACCTCAATAATTCATCGAAAACTTATTAAATCCATGAAAAAGGTTTTAACAGACCCTGCAACTCTGACTATAGATATAACCGAATTTAATAGAGAAGAAACCATTAAAGGGCACTTAAAAAGGGTTGAAGTTTTTACATCGAACGGTTCGGTGGACAACCTGATGCTTAACACCGCCGACATCGACTTTGAAAATGTCTGGATCGATACCAGAAAGCTACTGGAAAAAGAAGAAATTGATCCGGTTAAAATGAGCAACATTAACATGTATGTTGTAATTAAAGAAAAAGATATGAACAGCTTTCTTGA
This sequence comes from Candidatus Rifleibacteriota bacterium, assembly GCA_051747585.1. Lineage (GTDB taxonomy): Bacteria > Muiribacteriota > Ozemobacteria > Ozemobacterales > Ozemobacteraceae > DYKG01. The sequence goes on along the minus strand of JBNJGH010000034.1, from coordinate 1,741 downwards.
AAAGAAGAGCAAGTCAATAAAAGTAAACAGGCCGCGAATTAATATGAAAAATGGCAAAATAGAGCTCTCAGGCTCTACCAGATATGGCTGGGCAAAAGTTGAATTCTGGGCAAGAGGAGTATTTTCTATTAAAAATTCCCAGGAAATATGGTTTCACCCCAAGCGGATGAAAGTCAATAGAATGGCTATGCCCCGTTCTTTTACCGGGATGATTACCAGAAAAATTAATCCCATCTTTAACCTGGAGGAATTTCCATTCAAGTTAAATTTAAAAGAGATCAAGGTTACCAATGACCAGATGATTTTCAATTCTTTTCGAAAAGGAGAAAAAGAGTGATTTACTTTTACATAAGGTAAAAGTTAGAATAAGAAAAATATCGTTAGGAGGAACTAATGAAAAAGTTTTATTTAGTAATTTTAGGTCTTTTGCTGGCTTTTTCGGGAACCGCTTATGCGGCCGACATAAATGATGTAAGCTCACAAAAATGGCTTGATCACATTGCTCAGATGCAGATTATGCGCCAGCAGATTTTAAGGCTGCTCACCCGCGACGACCCGACTCCCCAGGATAGCGAAATGCTGGCTGCAGTAGAAAAATCATTTGCAGAAAAAAAAGCAGAATGGGATCAATATCTTCAAGACGTAGCCGCAGGCAAATACGAGAATCAAAAAGAAGAAAAAACTTTTTGCGAAACCTGCGGAAAACTGCTTTGCGACTGCGGGAAAGGCCCTATTTGTCAGAAGTGTGGCAAAAGGATCTGCAACTGCAAACAACAGTACAAACACCTTGAAAAAGAAGAAAAAAAAGGTGTTTATCATCGCTACAATAAAAAGCCAAGACGTAAGTTTCACAAAAAATATCATCGCTATGACAAGACGCCACGCAAAGACCCATGTGTGGGCACCGACCCCTGTTTAAAAGACGAAATCTACAGCAAACCGGAATATAAACATAAAAAGAAATACTATCAAAACAAAAAGAAAATGCATGATTGTTCCGGCTGCTCTTCCAAAATGAGCTGCGGCAAAAAAACGCATAAAAAAGTTAAATGTAATGACGGCATTGATTGCCCAAGTTGCCCCAATTACAAAACCGAACGCTGCTGCAAAATAAGCGGAAAATGCTCTCACAAAAAAGAAGTTCGCAAAGCGAAGAAAAAAAGCCACAATTGTGCAGTTTGCCCCTCGAAATCAAAATGCGGCATAAAAATGGACAAAAAAGTTAAATGTAATGGCGGCATTGATTGTCCAAGTTGCCCCAATTACAAAACAAAACGCTGCTGCAAAGTAAGCGGGAAATGCTCTCATCAAGACAAAGGGCAGCAATTGCATAAAAACTGCGATCATAAAAAACACGGCATGAAAAAAGTAAAAAAAGCCCACTGTCCAATGTGCAAAGAGTTTAAACTCATGGGTATTGACAAAAAATGTGCAAAATGCGCAAAAATGCGTAACTAACATTGTTAGTTTTTGCTAAAAACTAATACTCAAAGAGACTATCTCTGTTATCTGAGATAGTCTCTTTTTAGTAAAGACAAGCGCTCCAAAATTTTTGCTTAAATTTTGAGAATTAAGATAAATATTTAAAGATTATGGTACCAATCTGTGCAACCGCCACAGATTACAGGTAATTCTGACAAATTCTGCGATAAATGTGCACGACGAATTGCCCGGGCTTTATCTGACTGCCATATTTCCATAAGGCTTTGCTCATTAACGTTACCCAGAATCATTTTTCCCT
>JBNJGH010000033.1:0-31184 GCA_051747585.1 Candidatus Rifleibacteriota bacterium | reverse complement strand
AGTCTCTTTGCCATGTTTTAAATGGCCGAAACCATGACCGCGGCGATTTTTTTTATGCTTGCAGTCGCCGCTTGTCTTCTCTACCCGAACCAGACGGTTATCTGAATTCCAGCTGTAAGAAGCAACCGAATCAGATAACATATTACCGTCGGCATCATAAGCATATTCATCTTCGCCGCTGGTGATCATTCTACCTGCGGCATCATACTCATAAGCAATAACAGGTTCGTCGTTGATTCGGCGACTGGTTCGGTCACCTGCACCGTTGTAACCGTAATGTGCCGTATTTGAATCGGGATAGGTAACTTTTACCAGCCAGTCATTCGCATTGTATTGATAAGAAGTCTTTTTATCCTGTTCATCGGTCATGGATAAAATATTACCGACACTGTCGTATTCATAAATACGCGCTGCAATAAGTTTTTTACGGGGGCAGGAATCATAGCGGAAATGCTTGATTTCAAGGGGTCTGCCGACTGAGTCATAATTGTAGACAGACTCGGTGCCTTTGCGTTCTATTCGAAGAATACGCCCGACCGGATCTCTTTCATAAATAATTTGATGGTTTTTACCGTATTCTATTTTTATAACCTGATCGAGTTTATTATAAGAATACTTTATTTCTTTTCCTTCTGAATCGATTGCTTTAATGCGGTTCCCTGCCAGATCATATTCGTAAGTCCAGCCTTTATAGCTTTCAGGCGTCTTTGGCCCGGAATATTTTTCGGAAACTACATTTCCCACGCAATCATACTCTTTGATACAGCTTCCGCCCGGGCCGCTTCTGGTTAATTCCCGTCCCATAAGATCGTAGGTAAAAGACGCAAGCGAGCCGTCAGGATAACTTATAGTGACAAGGCGGTTCATACAATCGTAAGTGTAATTGGTGGTTTGATTTCGGGCATTGGTTCTGGACGTCATTTTGCCGACCGCATTATATTGGAAAGATACTTCATGTCCCATCGGGTCTGTTTCTTTTATAACCCGACCAGGAAGATCGTATTCCCAGCGCCAGGTTCGACCTGCCCCGTCTGTAAGTGAGAGCATTCTGCCGCAATTGTCATAAGTTTTTCTGACTATATTGCCTTCGGGATAAACTTTCTTGATCTCCCGGCCCCGATTGTCATAAATGCTCAAAGTGCGACGACCAAGTGCGTCGATTCGAGCGACCTGTCTTCCGGCCAGATCGTATTCGAACCTGATTGCTTCACCATTGGCATTGTATTTGACTACGGGTCTGTCTAACAGATCATAGGTAGTGCTGGTAATACTGTCATCAGGGCGTTTTTCCGCAATGAGAAAACCGCTGGCGGAATCCCAGTATCGGCGGGTTTCACCGCCCGCAGGGTTAACAGTTATATAAGGTCTGAAATTGTCGTCATAAAGGGTTTGTGTAATTCGACCAAGGGGATCTACGGTTTTGATTTCGTGGCCCATACTGTTATAGTATCGTCTTTTTATGGCACCGTTCGGAAGAATGATTTTCGTTTGCTGCCCGCGTCGGTTGTACTCATAGGTGGTAATATTTCCCAGTGGGTCTGTTTTTGCTTTTTTTCGGCCGTCTTCGTAATACTGATTGGTTTGTGTCGAGCCATCGGGAAAAATGGTCTTAACAACCCGGTCGTTTTCATCATAAATGGTGCGGGTAATTCTTCCGAGAGAATCTTTGCATGCTATTACTCTGCCGGCAATGTCATACTGGGTTTCCTGTCGGTTGCCGAGCGCATCGATTCTGGCAACTAACCGGCCTGCAGCATCGTATTCAAAGAGTGTTTCTGCGCCGCATTCGTCGACGGTTTTGATGGTGCGGCCTTCGGAATCATAGTATTTTCTGGTGAAACTTTGATCGGGGTGAATAATGCTCGTAACCCGCCCGAGATCATCATAAATGGTTTGGGTAATATTGCCCAGAGGATCTATAGTGCTTATTTTTCGGCCGCATTCGTCATATTCGAATTGGGTTACGGCCCCGTCAGCAGTGGTTTCGCTTAAAACTTTTCCCGAAGAGTCATAGGTTCTGCGAACTTCTGTGCCGTCAGACTCCAGGGTTTTACTTACAAAACCGCTTTGGTTATAGAAAGTTTTTAACCAGCGACCGTCATGATAAATACTCCTGGTCTCACGGTTCAAAAGATCGTATTCGCTTCTGGTAATGCTGCCGGTAGGCAACTTGTAAGAAACTTTGTTTCCTCTCAAATCATAGGTGAAGCTGGTCACATCACCCATGGGGTCGGTTATGGTCAGGAGAAAATTGCCGTCAGCGGAATAGGTATAATTGGTTGTTCTGCCTTCGGGATCTTCTTCGATGAGTTTGTTGTTGTAGCGATCGTAGGTGTATGAGGTCGTATTACCGTCGGGGTCGGTTTTTGCGATCAGGTTGCCTTTGTCATCCCATTCATATTGCCATTCACGGTCGAGGGTGTCTTTTACCAGAGTCGGCAGTGTAAGAACCGGATCAAATTCGATAAAGTTTTCGTAGCCGACTTCATCGATTTTTTTATGCAATCTTCCGTTAACAAAAACAAATTTTCTGGTTGCACCCTGAGAATTTTGAAAGCCGGTAAGGGCTTTGCCCTCTGAATTAAAAGTTTTTTCAATACCAAAAGTCGGGACAGAATAACCGTTGAAACGCCAATTGTCATTAAAGCTGTAAACATGAGCGGTATTGTATGCATCAGTTAAGATCAATTCCGGCGCATCTTCATTCCAGCTGAAAATACTGGTCTCACCCTTCACATCTATAAGTCGACTTATTCGGTAATCGCTATACTCGATGCGGGTTATTCTGCTGCCGGGTTGCTCGACTCTGGTGAGGAAACCATTGCCGTCATATTCGTAGGCGGTGGTTCTACCGACAGGATCGGTATAGCTGACAAGATTATTCTCGTTATCATAGGCATAAAGAACTTCTCTGCCGGTTGAATCAAGTGCTTTTATAATTTTACCGTTCTGACCATATTCGAATTCAATCCATTGGCCGGCGGGATTGCTCACTTTATTGAGTTTGCCTGAAGAGTCATATTCAAAATTAATAGAATCTATCGCACCAAGACCACAGCAACCCGAAGACATTCTTAGAATTTTTCCTTCTGTGTTAAACGCCCAGGTCTCACCGTAAGGATGAGAAAGAGTATACAATTCGCTGTCGGGATTATATTGTAATTTCAACTCAATACCATTTTCGACGGTAAAATTGTCGCCTTCTCTTTCGAATTTAACTCTTGAGCCATCGGAGTTAACAAAAATTACGGCATTGGTTTGGAATACAAGCCGGGACAGGTAGTGGGAGCTCCAGCCTCGACCAAAGTCGCCGTTGTAGCGGTCGAGTGAATTGTAAATTCGAGCAAGATCAAGCTTCATTCTTGACTTGAGAATCAAATCTTCATGTTGCCAGATATAGTTACCTGAAACAATATTGACCGGATCACTGATATTGAGGGTAGAAAAATAACCCGGTGAGTAAAAAAGCATCTGGTTCCAGGGGCAGGTAGGGCATCTTCTAATACTTACGCTGGAAAGAACGGTATTTGTCGGGTCTTTACTGTTTTTCGACCATAAACCCAAACCGGTGAAATTCCCTTCAGAGGTGGCGATTGCGAATTGATCTTCTGCGCTCTGACTGTCTAAAGTTGCGACAAGTTTGTAAGTGCCCGGTTGAAAAGAAAAACCTTCGGGGAATTTCTCTGACCAGCTCATGGTTGCGAAAAAAGAACCGTTTTGTTCAACCGCGTTCTTCTGCCCCAGTTCGAGGATCATACCGGAAGCGGGATGATGCAGTTCAAAATTAACGGCTGCTTCTCCGGATGTTTCTGCTTTGAAAACCATGTCACCAAGGTTGCAACCGGTTTTGTCGAGCATAAGGCTGTCCGGGCTTGCTTCGACCCCTATTAATTCCGGGGTGTCGGTGATGCCCTTGAACATTACGTGGTCAAGAATGGTGTAGTTCTCACCGATACAGGCATAATTAAACAAACTGACTCTAAGAGAATCGAATGGTACAGTTATGGTGAATTCTATAAGGCCTGAATAGCCGTTTGGATAAAACTGAAAGCCATTTTTAAATGAATTGTTCCATCTTCTAGAATAGTATCCTCCATCGGTACCGATAATTTGTTTTTCTACCAATTGCTCATTGCTGTATGCATGAACTAATACTGCAGCAGTTTCGTAATAATTGTTTTCGGAAATTCGTTTAAATTTTGCGTAAAAAGTTACTTTAGAGCCAGGAAGATATTCTTTGTCAAAATTAAAGAATTTATAAAATATATTACAGTCACAACCAAAATAGCTGTTTCCTTTGGTGCTTTGAAAAAGGGCAAGGCCACCGGCGGGTGGCCCAAAAGGTGAAGAAATAAGGGATCGTTCTGTTTCGTTGTGATGCTTGAAATTCATCTGCCACATATCCTGAATGTCATCAAGCAGTTCATAACCTTCAAGGTTATTGGAGCTGTTTAAAGAAAGACTGGCAGGAGTAGAAGTGCTTCTCAGCAAATTTTCAGGTTGAGTGGAATGGGTATTCTGTAGAATTTCAGTTGCCGAAGCCAGACCCTCTAATGATGGTTCGGTTGCGCCCCAGGCATTGAAGGGCGTTAGCAAAATAGCAAACAAAATTACTGCTGCGAAATGATTTCTGAAAAAGCTCATTCTTTCCTCTATAGAATCCTTGTTTGTTTTAAAGTTTAAAAGTCTTCAAGCACACAAGGTTCAGTGGCGGATTTGTTTTATTGCCTCTCAGATCCCCGGGCTTATTTCCCTCTTTTTTTATGCTAGTGAAAACAAAGTTGTTAAGTCAACAATTTTTTTGCTTGTGCCGATAAGCCTTGCAAATGATCAAAACCAATTTAATTAAAAGAGAGCTATTGAATTTTGGAGACAATTTTCTGGTGTTTGCTGCTTCTCGGTGAGATTATCGGAAAACAGTCTTATTCTCAAGCATGAAGCCAGAAGATTAAGTTCAGGCTGAAAAATTTAGAGCAACAAAAATTTCGGCCCAATAAATGAGTAAAGTGTCCCCCGATCCGTCCCCCGATCCGTAATGAGTAAAGTGTCCCCCGATCCCCCCGATCCTGCCCCGATCCAGTCCCCCGATCCATATTATTTGAGTGGGGTTTGTATTTGTTTAAGGGAAAATAATTAAGTAAGGTGGCCCGAATGGCACTAAGTTAACGAGATATTTAAAACTCAGATGATTCATTCGTGCTCAGCGAAGCGGTGCTGGTAATCAGCGAAGCGGTAATCGTAATCGAAAAATCAATATTTAAATCGATTACGATTAGGATCACGAGCACGATTCGCAGATTTTCACTTCTTAACTTAGTGGTATTCTAAGGTGGCCCCGGAATAAGAGTAGAAAAGCACAACCCAACCCGAAAAATAAAAATGTTCCTGATACTAAGTAGCTTCTAAAAACTCAGAGCGATGATTTTAGTTTTAAAATCACCGCTCTAAGGGTAAAAACTGCCCATTGTTATGGCTGTTTTTCCTTTTTTATCGATTTTCACAGTTTACCCTTCATCAACCTCCATCCCATAAAGGTCTATATCGACCCAGGCATTGATAGCTGAAAGAAAATTAATGAATTTCTTATCAAAATAAATTGATGGTTCATTATCAGGAGAGAATTCTGCAATGCATTCTAAACAAATATCTAGGTTTAGCTGTGATACTAATTTTTTGATAAGCTTCCTTTTTGGGATAAAATAGGTTGTATATTTCTTTTAAACCGGGTTCAATGTTTCTGCCTTTAGTTTGCTTAGTTGCAAAAATCCAGCAATTAAACTGTCTTACATAGCCACTTGGCGTTTTAGCATCTTTGAACCATTTCTCAGAAGGGTTAACAGATAAGGCTTTTGTAAACGAATTAGGATCAAGATTTTCACCAGTAACCCTTAACTCTATTCGAAACTCACAAAAAGCCTTATCTGTCATTTTCCACTCCTACTATAGAATAAAATAGGTCTTTCATGTTAATAACTCAAGATGCGGTGTCTATAGATATTTTAAGACCAATTGAGCTTAATATTGCCCAAAGGCTGGCAAGCTCTGGATTACCTTTTTCAGAAAGCATTTTGTAGAGGTTTTCGCGATTCAAATGCGCTTTTTTGGCAACAGTGGTGACACCTGAAGCTTTAACAACGTTTTTAAGAGCCAGAAGAAACAATTCGTTGTCACCTTCTTCCAGGGCTGCGTTCAGGTATGCCGCTGCTTCTTTAGGGACTTTCAATGTTTCAAGTAAGCTTTTCTGATGGTCTTTTGTCAGTTTACTGGTCATAATGAAGATCTCCTTTTAAAATTAGTCCAATATTCTTTTGCTGTTTCAATATCTTTCTGCTGTGTCGATTTATCACCACCGCATAGAAGCAAAATCACATATTTGCCGGACAGGCCGTAGTAAACTCTGTAGCCTGGGCCATAATCTATTTTCAACTCAATAACACCTTCACCAAGCGGTTTTGAACTGGCGGAATTACCAATTGAAAGACGGTCAATTTTCACATTGATTTTTGCCCTGGCTTTTCTGTCTTTAAGGCTGTTTATCCATTTTTCAAATGGGTCGAGACCGTTTTCCAGCAGGTAGTGTTTAATTTTATACATAGCTACTATAATTGTAGTTTAAAACAAACAAAAAAGCAACTTTTTAGCCAAACACTGCTGGGGCAGAAACATCGAATAGGTACCAACTAGCCCGCAAGTTTCCTGCCAAAGGCAAGTACTTTTCCAAGAAAACGCGGAAGATTGTTTTCCCAGTTTAGAGAGAAAGCACAATGATCATTTTTCCTTTCTAGAGATTCTGAATGATTTTCCGTCCAGATTGAATATTCTGGCGTGATGTAACAGTCTGTCGAGCATTGCTGTGGTCATGACTTCATCGCCCATCATTTCGGCCCAGTCGTCGAAGCCTTTATTTGAAGTTATTATGACTGAAGCCTTTTCATACAGCTCGCTGATCAGATTAAAAAACAGGTTTGCTTCTCTCCTTTCTATGGGCGTGTAGCCGATTTCATCGATGATAATCAGGTCAGCTTTCAGAATTCTATTGATTCTGAAGGCTGCAGTTCTTTGAATTTCAGCGTTTTTCAGCAGCTTGAGCAGATTTGAAATTCTTTCGAAACACACGTTGTAGCCTGATTCAATGGCAAGCATTCCGGCAGCTATCGCAAGATGAGTTTTTCCCAGGCCAGGAGGCCCGAAAAACAGCAGGTTCTCGTGATTATCAAGCCAGCGTAAGTCTTTTATTGCGGCAAGGTCGGTCTTTGTGAACCCCGTAACATTTCCCATTTTATAGTCAGTGAAAGTCTTTATTGATGGGAAATGGGCTGCAGAAAGACTTCTTTTTAGCTTTCTGGCAGAGCGTGCTTCCAGCTCAGCTCTCAGGACTTCAGATAAAAAAGAAGAATATGAAGCAGAGCTTCGTTCTGCGTCTGCTGTTATTTCATCTAATGACAACGGAACACCGTTCAGTTGCAGCTCTTTCAAAAGTTTGAGAGTTTCGGTATGCTGACTCATAATGTCACCTCCGGTGTCGCACTAACAGGCACAAGGTTTTTATATGACTCTATCTTGCCCTTTGCTACTTTGACAGGCTGAAAGTGCTTGTTATTGACCAGCTTATATTCTGTTGGCATAGGCTCAGAAGCGAATGAATTGCCTTGCTGAAGATATTTGTAAGTGTCATAAAGCTGACTCATTGAAAAGGTTTTGTTAATAAGGCAGTATTTGACTGCTTCTGCCAGTAACTCTTCGCAGGGCTGCGGAAACTTCTTCTGGAAATCATTGTATTGATCTGTAAAGTAGCGTCTAAAACTTTGGTAATTGCCATCAACGAACTGGTTCCATTCCTGGAAACGGAACCGGGCCTGAAGCTGAGTTTTTATTTCAGAAACTTTTTGCGTTCTAAGACTCTTCTGTCGAACTATGTGTGTCTTGGAAATCCCGGTTTTAAGAGTGTAGACAGCTATTTTTTCATCTGTTTTGATGTCGAATACATGAACCTCTTCAGAACTGATAAAGACTGAAACTTCTTTATCGCGGCATTCCAGAGGTAATAGAAGCTTCACGCCACGCACAGATATCTGACCAAGCTTATCGAGCTTGCGCAGCTCTCTGCACGTCTTGTCTTCAATAGCAAAGATTGAATTTTTAAGCGGGTTTAGAAATTTCCGTTCTTCTTCAAGATGCTCTATGGGCTTGCGACCTGTTGGGGCACATTTCTTTCCATTGGCTTTGCGGGCCAACCAGCGAGATAGCCGATTTCTTGCATCTTCAAGATCCACAAAGCTTCGGGTTGCAAAGAAAGAACGCTTAACGAAGTTAACTAAATTTTCAACCTTACCCTTGCTCTGAGGGTCAGACTTGCGGCAGACATAAAGGTCAAAGTCCATTTCGTCGCGAAAGGTTTTGAAATCATTGGTTAGAATAATGTCACCTTTGTTTTCACGAACAACCATCAGATGGTCCTGATCAATCACGATTTCTTTTGGAATGCCGCCATAATAAGCAAAGCAATCATTAAGGCCTTCTATTAGTATCTTAGTCGTGAGCGGCCGGTCATATATCTTTACATAGCGGCAGCGGCTGTGAGAAAGTATGGCTGCAAAAATATAATATTTTCGGTTGTCTTTTAAACGGTATTCACCGAAATCCAGCTGCATCTGCTTCCCCGGAGGCAAAGGCTCAACCGGCTCAAAAATCCGGCCAGGTTCAGGTTGTAATTCACCCGTGCTGCGAAGATGAGCCATGTAATTACGGAAACTTCTTTCTGAAGCAGGCAAGTCCCCATAAATTTCTTCTAGATGATCGTAAATAGCAGATGCCTGCACATTAGAAGAATTAGCACCCTGGAAGATTTTTACTATCTCGTCCCGATACGAATCAAAGCATTTAACCTTTTGCTTAAAACTGGCAAAGTAGCTTTGATACTCTTCATGGCTCATCTTCAGATACTTCCTAACCGTCTTGAAGTCAAGGCCTGTAAGAGTGGCTATGCTGGTAATAGTATGACCTATTTCCTTGAGTTTTTTTACTTGTTGATACATAATTAGTTTTATCATTGTGGTTCCTTTAAGGTGAGGACTTTTATGTCCAAAACCTTAAAGGAATTTTTTTTCTTTGTCAGAATTAAATTTCCGCGCAAACTGGGAATTTCAATTTCCGACTTCACTGGGAAACTGCCCCCCGCGATAACCTGGAATTCATATTACCATTTTCAGTTTCCGCATTAACTTTGTTATGCGGAAGCCGAGTGAGGGCCCGGCCGTTTTCGGTTCGGGGTGCGAGGGAGTGCCGGAGCTTGCGGGCGGTGGGTGGAGGTGAGGAGCCATCCAATTCTTAGAGGCATGCACACAGGGGCAATTGCTGTAGCTGGGGCAATAATAATATAGAATGCTGTGGGCCATGTAATTTGGTTTAAGAGCAACTAACTTTTAATTGGCAATATGCGAAAAAGCCTCGGATAAAGCCTAAAATACTTACTTACATAAAAATGGATGTTGGTTAATCTATGTTAATTAATTCACTGAGACTGAGTTGCTTTTTCAAGTTGCTCGGTAATCCAGGCGTTTATGCTTTTTTCAGTTGAATTTGCTAATGCAGCCACTTTAGCATGCAATTCAGGTGGAAGTCTTAACATAAACCGCCCAGAAAAGCTTTTCTGGGGTTTTATTCCTTCTTCTTCGCAAGCTTTTAGATAGTCATCTACTATTTGATGAAAAACAGGTATTATTTCATGCGCGCTATCTGCATGAAAACATATTAAATCATCCATACCAATTACAACACCTGTAAGAATTTGATCTTCTTCGTCAAATTCAATTTTGGCAATATACCCTTTATATTCGATTGTTTTCATATTCACCACTTTTTATAAATTTAAAAGCAAATAATTGCTTTTCAAGGTTTCAAATCATGCTTGAGTAGATAATCACGGATTAATTTAACAGCATATTTCTTTATTTCATTTTCCGGATGAGGCTTATGTATAGTTAAGGCTCTTTTATTTATAATAAAAATTCTGCTCGAACCACTACCCTTTCTTTTTTTTGCTCCTAGAGCTATTAGTAATCCTTCAACATCTTGCCATTTCATTGGCTTTAAGGGACCGGTAATAATTTTATCGTAAATCTTCAGAACTTTCTTTTGATTCATTCAGCAAATCCTTAAATTTTAGTTTTGCTTGTCCCATAGCCTTCTCCTTTGTTATATCGTCTCGATAGTTAGTAATTTATCTAATCTATAAATATTATATAGCGACACTATAAATAGTGTCAAGTCGTTGGTTTTTCAATTTGGGGAGACCCTGGGGGCGGATGGGTTGAGAGGACGAAAGTTTACAAAGGATAAGGTAAGTCGGCGGTCGCAAAATGAATGCGCCATCCGTGGCGTTTTGCGACACTTGAACGTCCTGTTCTGCCTGTTTCATTTGCTTTTCGACAGACTGTGCCAAAGAAAAAAGATCTTGTTCATTTATATCAGCTGCAGGATCTAATGCTTCCTCAGGTATTTTGCTCGAAACAATAATATTACTAAAAAGAAAGAACTCCCGTTTGACCGGGAGTTCTTAACTTAAGCTGTTTGATCTTTTAGAATCGGTTACCCTTCCTGAAGACTTTGAATCTAAGGTCAATCATTAACCGTTACCAGCTAAGATTACCCCTTCTTGTCGTTACAGGTCTTTTAGAGTTTTATAATGACTGCACTATGACGCCTATTGGTTACGCCAAGCCTTTAACGTTCATCGTTTTTAAGGCCCTCGTTACAGTCACCAAACCACTTGGGTTACAGGCGATTTACTATCCTCTTTTAGACTTTTGCCGACTTCAAGGTTCTGCTTAGATCTTCATTGGCCGGATAAGCCAACGCCTTCTCAGGTTTTTTCCCTATCAGCGCCTTCACTGTCTGACGTGACCAGCAGGAGTTCCGCTCCTGTCGCACTCCGCTCCCAGGTTTTCTCAACCTCCCAGCAGAGACTACGTCTCGATCAGCTTGTGGGTTTGTTCCACCCCACTGGCACTCGCAGGGTCATGGTCTTCAAAGCTTAACCTTGAAACGATTCGCAACTGTTTCCAGTCACTCTGCTCCTTCGTCGTTGCCATGTTCTACATGGATTTCTTCCGAAACTTGCTGACAGCTCCCGCTGTCGGACCGTTCAACTTACATTGTATCCGATCTCGGCTCATTTCGGCCCCTGGCTGCAAGCAGCTGGTTCCCATCATGAACTTTGGTCGACCCTGAAGCTTTGATCCCGCTTCAAAGCGCTTCTTACAATCTCGGGTTTCACCCCTTGATTGCGATAGCAACTTTCTTGACCTTTATATTCTTCGAGGTATCAGGCCTGATCACCCTGGATTGCTCCTTCCTCTTTCAGGTTTTCATAACCTCTTAGAGTTTTTCTGTGATTCAGGTTGGCGACTCCACTAAGTAGAGACCTCCCTCCATGAATTTTCTGCCTTACGATCTTAACTTCTGATGAGGTTTCACGTTATCCTGGATTATTGGTTCTCCTCAGAGCCGATTTACCGTCACCGGTTATCTGCGCTCATTTTCGGATAACTGTCTGAAATTTACCGGAGTTCAGAAGTTACTACCTTGCGGCTACCGATTCTATTGTCAAAGATCTCATGCTTAAGTCTTTAAAGGTTACAATCAATTAACAACAAAGTCAACTTATTTTTTTTTAAATTTTGATTAACCACCAACAAAGAAATCTGCAACATTGCCAAGCGTGCCTGATTTTTTCTTATAAAGTTCTGTATAACAGCATTTTTCACAAGATACAGTTTTAAACTTTTCAGTTTGCACATCGAACAATTTCGACAAAAAACCGCCGGTCGCGCGCAGCTCACTGGTGGAATATTGATTGTTTCCGCATTTTGGGCATTCCCATGGATTAGCCATAACAAATATCCTTTCTGTTTTATTTTTATAGTTCAATAATACAGGAATAATTTACAATGTTTTTAGTTTTTTGAGCAAACCGTAACAATACCATTGTTCACACAATACCTATGAGAATCAAGAATCCAAGCAAAGAAACTATAGACAGGCGGGCACCGAAAAGATAAAGGGTAATTACCGCACCCATAAAGCCGAAGGGTATGCTCAAAGCTATAATAAATGGCGCGAGCAGCTATTCAAACTGTACGTTATACTGTTTTTCTTCGCCTGCAATGCCTGTAAAAGGCATAAAAAAGAAAAGACCAAAAATTAAACTTAGAATTATTTTTTTGTTTATGTAAGAAACTGACATTTTTTTCTCCCTCAGGATTCGGGGTTCTTTTTGGCTTTAAATAAGGCCAACAAAAGCTCATAAAACTTATCCGAACTTATTGTAGGAGCTTCAAATAACTGAAACTTCATATTCAAATCAAAAGTTTGATGAAATAATATTGCCATCTGCATAGGTGTTAGAGCGTCTGAAAATTCTTTGCTTTTGATTCCCTGCTCAAAAAAACTGGCAACAATTTCCAATCTTTTGCGCATTCTATTCATTACTTTTTTTGCAAGACTCGAACCCAGAGAAGCTGCTTCGCCGCTCTGTATATATTGCTGAATCAACGGCCCGCTATGGGTAAAAACTTTAGTCTGTAACTGAACAAGCGTGAGCAAACGATCATAAGCAGAACCATCGCTGTCAATGATTTTCTGAACTTCCTGCATCCATTTTTCAGAGCCATCAAACATACACTGAACAAAGATGTCGGCCTTGTTTTTGAAATAAAGATAGAGAGTGCCTTTAGCAACACCGGCCTGTCTGGCAATCTCATCTAATTTTGTTTCGTGATAACCGAGTTCGGTAAATATTTTTAGAGCAACTTCGAGAATTTTTGTTCTTTTATCTGAGCTTGAAGTAACCACAATGCCTCCTGAATACTGCTTTTACCAGTTAATATCTACTTGCAACAACAAAATGACTGGCTGGTCAGTCATCGACTATAGCATGAAAAAAATTTATAGGCAATTCTGAGTTTATTTAGGGGTTTTAACTGAAATTAAAAGGTGATTACTGCTTTGGCATTGAAAACCACTGCATCGTAACCGCTGCCCGAGAATCCTTCTGATGAATGGACTTTTTTAAACTCACCGTCAATAATGGTGTCGGTACCGATAAATTGTGAAAAACTCAGCCCACCCTCATAGTGAGTGCCACTTTTTTCTGCGCTTATATCTTTATGATTGATAAAAAACTTATATCGCTGATTACGGGAAAAAGGAGTGAGAATAACCGCAAGGCGTTTTTCCCACTCTGTTTTGGGCTCGGAAGAATCAACTATATTATGCTGCAAACCCAGCTCCATAGAAGCCCACTGGTTAAAATTGCGCTGGAACCCAAGTATTTTACTGCGGGTGTGGGTATCATTCATATCGGTAAATTTTTCGTCTTCTTCGATTTCTTCATAAGTTGCATCTATAAAGCATCCTCGATAAAACTCATGACGAATTTGAACTGCTTTTAAATAATCGCGCAGTTCAGTTTTTGGATTGATATTTTTACTTACCCCTTCTTCGTATTCAGTTGTAATAAGCATTTTTTCCAAAGGATTATAGCGTAGTTCATAAGCTTTTCTATCATTTATAGAAACTCTTTTGTCTGATGCCTGATCGATAAGTTCGCGCTGACGCCAGTCAAAATAAGCCTGCAGGAATCTATTAACTCGATAGTCGGTAATAAAATTGGCAGTTGTTTTTTGAACCGGATTTTCGAAAGTAGTAAGAATTTCATCTTCGTCATCGTCTGAATTAGGCAAAGAAGGTGGTTTAATATATTTTTCCGGATCTAGATTAGGGTCACGTAGAATTCTTGATGTATTTTCGACCTTGTATTTAAGCTGAGTTCTTAAATCACGATTCGGCTCGTAACGAAATTGTGAATCTGCGATTTCTGTGTCTTTTCTAGAGTTAGCATACATATCATCTTCGCGACGCCATTGAAAAATTCCGCGTGCCATAAAAACCCGATTAGGCTCATAGCTCATATCGAGATTATAGTTGTTGGTTTCTGATCGCAGATTATCCGGTGCTACTTCGTCCAGTACAGTAATTCTAGATGCACCTGCGTTCCAGGAAAAAGTTCGGTCGGCCTTAGCTCCCATATTAAAATTCATTTCGACTACAGCGGTATCTGAAGCTGTATTAATTGAATCATCATAAGCAGTGTTTTCAAATTTTGCCTGAGTTTTTAATTTGCCAAAGTTTTTATCGTAAACAGCCACCGCAGATTTTCTTACTATATCAGAGTTAACCGATGGGCCACTTTCGAAATCACGCTGTCGGCCGCCACGAACTTCAATTCTGTTGCCGCTGTTACTTTTCCAGATAAACCCGGCATTTTTATCGTCAAAATCAATGGTTTGCAGGTTTTTATCATCTGCAAGATTTGTTTCAGACTTTTCGTAATCGGTAAACACTTTCATACCATTTTCAAACCGGTATTCCAATTTGGCCAGACCGCTCAGAATATCATTTACCAGACCACGTTCACCAAGTTCAGTCACACCGCCTTCACGTCCGACAACTTTAAAATCTTTGTCTATTCGCTTAAAAGTTACATCACCGCTATATTTGCTTGCATTAGCTTTAAGAGCCAGTTTGCTTGCATGGCCGGTCAGACATTTATCTTCGGGTAACTGCTCGTTGTTTTTGTTCGGATCAAGAAACGAAACTGCTGTTTCGCCTGTTAAGCCAATCTGCGGCGAAACCTGCCAGTTAATGTCTGCCCCAAGCACATCATGCTGCATGGGAGTCGCTGTAGACGAAGCATTTTCACCAGATTTTGGAGTTGAATCATCAACTTCTCGCAGCCAGCTTAAACCGATTTCTTTTTCCGGAGCATAGGTAAAAACATGGCGAGTGCCAAAAAGATTGCGACTGAACGCAAGGCTGTCATCTGAAACCTCGTATTCAACTACAATCCATCTGGTAAGCTCTATAGGTAAAATATGGGGAAGAAATTTAATAAGACCATCTTCATAATCAACAAAATAGTCGCTGCCCCTGGTAAGAACCTTGCCATCTATACTAATATTTTCGGAATTCTGGACAACCGGACTGCCTTGAAGTCGAAATTCCTGCTGCTGGCCGGCCCCGCGAAATTGTTCTCTGCGAGCCTGGCCTTTAGATTGAGAAAACAAAAAGATAGATTTGAATTTTTCGTGAAAGGCCCCCTGAGCCATTATACCACGAACTTCTTTACGAAAAAGAGTAAACTCGGTTCCTTCAAGAGCCAGCGGAAAATCGCCCATTACGAATTTCCATACCGGTCCGTCAATGTTTACGGTAAAGCGTCTGTCTTCATCGTCTTTATCATCGAGCACCGCATGAACACTTGAATTTTCGGTAATATTACCATCTATTTCAAGATGCAGACTTTGATCAAGATGAAAACCGGGTATAGAATCATAATTTTCGGTAGAAAAATGACCTATATCTCCGGAAACATCAGCTTTTTTCATCTCAAAAGTTTTTGTTCCCGAAATTGAAATCTGCCTTTTGTCCATCTGATAATCGGCTTCATCCCAGAAATCTTTTGCGTATTGAATGATTTGAGCCGGTGGTGTTTTTGTTTTCTGCGGAACACGGTATTTCTTTCCGCTCTCTACAGCTACATCTTCAGGACCTATAGCCAACTTTTCTGAGTCATCTTCTATTACGGGTTCAATTTTATAAGCAACAATTTTTTCAGGCTCAAAAGCAACACAATCAGGTGAAATTCTGACTGTTTGAACTGCAACATCGTTGGGTGAAACTCTAAAATACGATTCTTTTACCGATTCAGGTCTTAGCAGTTTAACTTCAGCAGCTTTAAAAAAGTTTTTCTTTACTGCATCAGATGCTTGTGCCGCAGAAATACCGGCTAAGAACAACAGGCATAGCAAAAGAACACGAAAAAATTTTTCGTGCTTGTAGCCATGTTTTGAATAAAAAATTATCATTTTCCTCGTGGATGTGCCTGTCTGTGAATGTTTTTTAAATCTTTACCGGTCAAGTGAGTGTAAATCTGTGTTGTAGAAACATCTACATGTCCAAGCATTTCCTGGACAGCAATTATTCCCGCACCTCCTTCAAGCATGTGGGTTGCACATGAATGTCTGAATACATGTGGTGAAACCGGCTTTGCTATGCCGGCTTTGAGTGCATATTTTCTAACTATTTTCCATAACCCCATACGTGACATTTTTCTGCCATAGGGGTTTAAAAACAAAGTTCTTTCGCTTATATCTTTGCAAAGCTTATTTCTACCATTTTTAAGATATTCATCTATTGCTTTGAGAGCGAAGCCGCCAATAGGAACAATTCTTTCCCGGTTTCCTTTGCCGATTACGGTTATAAATTCAGCGGTTGCATTAAGCTGCCCCATTTGCAGATCAATAAGTTCGGATTCTCTGATTCCGGTAGCATAAAGCACTTCAAGAATAGCTCTATCTCTCAAACCCAAGGGTGTTGACTGGTCGGGCTGGTCAATAATTTGTTCTACTTCAGATGGAGTAAGAACCTTGGGTAAAGCCCGCCCTATTTTAGGTCTTTCAAGCAGTTCGGTGGGGTCTTGCTCGATATAGCCTTCTTGCAGAAGAAACTTATAAAAGCCTTTCAGTGAAGAAGATTTTCGGGCAATTGAACGAGGCGACATACCCCGGTCATGCAGACTAACCATGAAAAGGCTTAAAGCGCTGTCTAACGCAGTGCTTGTAACCTGACGTTCTCGCTGGGCAAGAAAATCAAGCCAGTCTTGCAGGTCACGACGATAAGCCTGTAAAGATCTTGGTCGAAGGCCCTTTTCGACAGCCAGATAATTCAGAAACTGCTCGAGCAGATCTGTAGACATGTTTGCTCCTGTTTATATGCTTTATACTTCTTTCTATTTATCGGAAAAGAGCAAACAAAACATGAATAAAATCTGGATTTTCAGCTACGAACAGCCCTTGAAAAATTATCTAGAATTGTATAAAAAAAACTTTCTGACAAGCGATTTTTTCGAGATTCTTTTAAAACTGGAATCAAAGCTCTCATATCTCCCAGTTCTGAGAGTGCCTCAAGAGTATTTCTATATACTATTTCTTCGGGGTCGGAGAGCAGTTTTAACAAAATTTCAGTGCCTCTTCGATCATTTATTTTACCTAAAGCAAAAACAGCTGAAGACCTTACCCATCGGCTTTTATCTGAAGCCATTTTTTCGAGTTCGGTAAATACTTCTTCATGACCACTCCGCCATAAGGCAATAGCGGCATTAACTCTTACTCTGTCATTTCTATCATGCATGAGTTTCTGACATGCCTCAGGTAAGCCTATCCAGGCAAGTTCATACAAAGCTTCAATAGCGTTTGCACGAACTCTTGCGTCTTCGTGGTCAATTTGAGAGGCTACGATTTCAGCGAAATCATGATTTTTAGATTTTCCCAGAGCCATTACCGCAGAAGCTCTAACCCAGAAATCTTTTTCATGCTGTTGCAAAATAGCAACAAGCTTTTGGTAAAGCTCATAACAATTACAACTTGAAACGGCTTCAACGGCATTGATTCTTAACCAGCGTTCTTTAGCGAACAAACATTCTGCAATAAGGTTAATAACCTTTTCGCCACCAATTTTGCCAAGAACCAGAACCATCTGCTCTTTTATAACCAGGGGCATGCGGTCAAAATCGATGAGAATTCTATCAACAATCTTTTCCCCCATTTCCACAATGGCATCAAAAGCTATGTCATGAATTTCTTTATCGGTAGACTGAATATTTTGATAAAATTCTTCATAAAACATTGGAGAATGCTCTGCCGCTGCTCTTTGTACCAGCTGTTTTCTTATAACTTTATCTATTTCGCGATCTATCCAGTTTTTAAGAATGGTTACCCGCTCATCAGCAGCAAAAAGCTCAAGCCCCTTAATTGCAGATTCCCTGATTGAAGCTCGTTTATCGACAAAAAGCATCTGATAAATACTACGATCATCGATCAATGGATACTTATTAATTGAGTCGACTATAAACTGCCGCATTTCAGCATTACCTGATTTGGCAAGTTTTTTGACCTGATTATAAGCACCCTGATCTTTAATTCTAGACAAAGCTATGCAGGCCGCCAACGAAACTTTCCAGTCTTTATCGGCTGAGAGCATTTTTAAAGCTGTATGACGTTCAGAAGAAGGAAAACAGATAAAATAATTTATTGCTGCTGTTAACAACTCTTTATTGCGGGTTTGCCCGAGAATTTCATTCATCAGGGCCGCCACTCTTATATCCTTGTAGGATGATAGTAGAGAAATAAATTTCAATCTTATCTGGTCAGGCTGATCACTCGAAGCTGACTTAATCAACAAATCAGTGGCAGGAGACAAATCGAACCGTTGCAGAACCTGCCAGGCAATATCTGCTAATTCATTGTTGTCTGAAGTAACAAACTCTACTATATACTTTATTGAGCCGGGATTTTTAATCCGACCCATAGCTATAATTACCTGTTTGACTACTTCAAAATCAGGAGAAGCCAGTAAATCGGGTAAAAGGTCTGCGTGCTCTGGAATTTTTAAAATTCCAAGCGCAGCAATTGATAGCAACTTTTCTTCTTTATCTTTACTGTTAAGTCCCTCAATAAGCTTATTTAAGCGACTCTTTTCTTCTTCTGACATAATTAATGCTCCTCTATTCGTCAGTTTCAGGGTCTTCAATGCGTCTAATGTCGGCGCCCAGTTTTTTAAGTCTTCCACTCAGGTCTTCGTAACCGCGATCTATATGATAAACCTGACTGATCTCTGTTTGTCCTTCAGCGATCAATCCGGCTAATACCATTGCTGCGCCGGCTCTTAAGTCGGTTGCCGACACAGGAGCGCCTTTAAGTGATTTTACTCCCTTAATAACCGCTGTTCGATCATGAGTATGCAAATCAGCACCCATTCTGGAAAGTTCGGCCACGTGCATGAAACGATTCTCGAAAATTGTTTCGGAAATAAATGAAGTGCCCTCGGCAACACACATTGCTACCATTAACTGGGCCTGCATATCTGTCGGAAAACCGGGAAAAGGCATTGTTTTAACTTCGATGCCTTTAAGGCCGTTCGGTGCAAAGACCTGAATACTGTCTTTGTTTGCTTCTATTTCTGCTCCCATTTCACGCAATTTGTTTATTAAAGCGTGTTGATGGTCAGGCTCGGCATTTTCAACTGAAATTTTTCCACCGCCGATAGCACCCAGAACCATAAATGTTCCGGCTTCTATTCTATCGGGAATAATTTTATATTCTCCGCCATTAAGTTTGCTTACACCATCTATGGTAATTATCTGACCACCGGCTCCGGAAACTTTTGCTCCAAGGGTATTGAGAAAATTAGCCAGATCAATTATTTCAGGTTCCTGGGCGGCATTTTCGATAACGGTTTTTCCTTCAGACAATGCCGAGGCCATCATCAAATTTTCGGTAGCGCCCACAGATGGAAAATCGAGCATTATTTTGTTACCAGACAGCTTATCGGCAACAGCAACGGCACAACCGCCATCGATAGAAACTTTTGCTCCCAGCGCTTCAAATCCTTTGAGATGAATATTTACCGGTCTGACACCTATTGCACAGCCGCCGGGCAAAGGAACCCTGGCTTTTTTTAATCTTGCAAGCAGAGGTCCCATAACAAAGAAGCTGGCCCGCATTGTTTTAACAAGCTCATAAGGTGCCTCTTGAAAAATTTTACCCGAAGCATCGAATGAATAGACGCCTTTTTCGAGTTTTTTTACCTTAACTCCAAGAGCACGTAAAACTTCGGCCATTGTGTTAACATCATTTAAGTCAGGAACATTTTTTAGAATTACCGGCTCGCTGCTCAGTAAAGTAGCTGCCATTACAGGTAAGGCAGCATTCTTTGCGCCACTGACTATTATTGAACCGTTAAGGGGATTTCCGCCCTTTATAAGAATTTTTGCCATGAATCAGTCTATTTCTATCCTTTCAAGAGCGACCTTACCCTCTTCGAGTAATTCAAGAGAGAGTTCATCGGGGTAACTGCCAAGAAAAACAACTCTTTTAACGCCGGCATTAATAAGCATTTTAGCACAGGTTACGCAGGGTTGGTGCGTACAGTATAGTTCGCTGTCTTTGAGTGAAACCCCAAAAGCAGCAGCCTGCAGAATTGCATTTTGCTCGGCATGAAGCCCTCGACAAAGTTCCTGTCGCTGGCCGGAGGGTATGTTTCTTGACTCGCGCAGACAACCGTCCGGAAGCTGAAAACAGTGCCTTACTCCATTAGGAGCACCGTTATAACCTGTAGCAAGTATGCGCCTGTCTTTAACGATAACCGCACCGACCTGCCGTCTCAAACAGGTGGATCTGGTAGCGACAAACTGGGTAATCTTAAGAAAGTATGTATCCCAGTCAGGCCTTTCGTTTATATGATCAGGTTTGGGCAAATCGTTTTGTATTTGCTTATTTTGTTCCATATAGCCTGTCTCCTGCATCGCCAAGCCCAGGTAAAATATAACCATGATCATTGAGTTTTTCATCCATAACACAGGTAAAAATATCAACATCGGGATGCGTTTTCTGGAGGTGCTCAACACCTTCGGGGCATGACACTACACAGAGAAACTTAATATGTCTGGCTCCGGCTTTTTTAACTATATCTATGGCATGAGAAACCGAGCCACCGGTTGCAAGCATAGGGTCTATTACAAACACCTGCATTTTGTCGAACTCGCCGGGAAACTTGGAATAATATTCTACCGGCTCAAGACTGTCGGGATCTCGATATAAGCCCACATGGCCGACTCTGGCCATAGGCATAAAATTTAACAAACCATCAACCATTCCAAGACCGGCACGCAAAATTGGTACTATTGCAATCTGGCCCGGACTGATAAGATGGCCTTCTGTTGTCATTAAAGGAGTTT
Organism: Candidatus Rifleibacteriota bacterium; assembly: GCA_051747585.1. Taxonomy (GTDB): domain Bacteria; phylum Muiribacteriota; class Ozemobacteria; order Ozemobacterales; family Ozemobacteraceae; genus DYKG01. The sequence continues at coordinate 10,330 of JBNJGH010000033.1, read as the reverse complement.
CACAGGTAGTTACTTCTACCGGAATACCTCTTGTCGCTTCGTAAGCCAGAAGCATCGATAATTCTTTAGTCAGTTCACGAAAACGTTGAACATCGGTAAATTTAGATCTCAGCAAAGTTATCTTATGCTTAACCAGCGGATGATCAACAACCTTTATTTCGCCCATAATACCCCCAGTTTTATTTTATTTCTATTTTTTCAACCCGCCGACTATGCCTGCCGCCTTCAAAATCAGTATTGATGAATTTATCCAGAATATCCAGAGCAAGATCCTGGCCGGTAATTCTTTCGCCCAGAGCAAGAATATTGGCATTATTATGCTTACGTGCCAGTTCAGCTTCGAGCCCGCTGCGACACAAAGCCGCTCTGATGCCGGGATGACGGTTTGCTGCTATCGATATGCCTATACCTGAACCGCAAACTATTATACCCAGAGAGTTTTTGTCTTTTAAGACATTTTGAGCTACCAGATGAGCATAATCAGGGTAATCACATGAATCTGTCGAGTCGGTACCAAGATCTTTAACATCAAATCCCAGTTCCTGAAGTTTTCCGATCAGAGTTTTCTTTAAATTAAAACCGGCATGATCAGAACCTGCATATATATTCATCTCTTTACTCCTTACAGGCGGGATGCTTCATGATACACAGTGAAGTTACAAGTTTCAACCCCGGAAAGCTTTAATAATTTGTTCCTTCATATCTTTGAGTCATCTGATCATAGGCTGCAAGTTTTGCTTCGAGCTTATTATCTTCCATTCCGTATCTGAATCTTCCCGAATCGTCCGGATACGCTTTTAAATAAAATTCAATCCAGAATTCTTCTCGTTCATGATTGTATTCAGCTTTTGCTTCCCAGCAATGAAGATCTCTTACCAGGCCTATGGTTAAAGGAGAAAACTTTTTGTTAAGGTGATTGTAGTTTCCGGTTGTACTTATCTGCCATTTTGGTCTGATAGTGGTTTTGTAGTTAAAAGATGTATTGCTAACCCTGCCATATTTATGAGGATAAGTTACACTTGTATCGAATGACCATAGATTTGAAGACATTCTATATCTGACATTTGTTGTTCCAGGTTTTAAAGAGTTTAAATTAACTCGTGAAAAAGGAATCGGTTCGGGAATATAATCACGGCGAATAAAAAATTCCCAGTTTCGGTAAGCATCTGGACGCGAGCGCCTCGAGTAATCCCAGTAAACTTGCTCCAGTCTCTGACTTACCCGATTGTAGTTAAAATTAATCGGGTTCAAAGTCCATGAGTTTTCTGAAAATCTGAGCCTGGTTGAAAAAACATCTGTAGAAGTAAATGAGTCAAACTGAAATGGTGATTTACCTTTGGAAGTAGAAACATTATAGTTCATTTCAAGATTAGTAACATTGGAAAACCTGTGATTCGCCCTGACCATGGTTGAGCCATTTTCTCGCTCAATACCACCAGAATAATAGCTTTTCTTAAGATTATAAGATGGCGTAATATCAAAGCGATCATGAACTTCTATAGTAGGAACTGTGAAGTTGAAACGAAAATCCTTCTTTTCGGTATTTTCTTTGTCATCCAGAGTACCTTCTTCATAGCTACCATACATCCCAGATAGATTCATCGTTAACGGAACTACCGGAAATGTGTAAGCGGGAAAACTGAAATTAATTTCGGGCAAGCGATTAAGCAATTGATAACCATTATCTTGAGTGTATTCATCGCCATCAAGATCAAAAAATTTATTGGCAGTCACCGTCATGTTCATGAAATCGAAAACGGGACGATAATTCATTTGCACGGTTAAATCCTGATTTTCAGCTTGTCCCGTATATTTGTCTCCGGTGTAATTTATGCTTGTGCTCAAACTTTCGCCTGTAGCAAAGCGTTGATTATGATTAATATTTAATTGGGTATTGCTATGACTTCTTTTAGTTTCATTAAGCCGGTAAAAATAAACTGAGCCACTGCCCCTCGAGCCTGTCGTCCAATTTCCATTAAAGCCAAAAGCATTACCTCTTTTTTCAAAAAAGTCAGCGGTAAAAGTGCCGGATAATGATTCGTTAATCATTAATTCGGTGCTGAATTTGAAATATAAACCATTGATCTGTGACATACCCTGCTTGGTGTGAAAAAACTTCTCTTTTTTGCGTAATGAAGAATATTCGCGACCTTTTCGATACAGAGTTTTTCCCTTCCATTTGATTCTTAGATTTTCGAGAGTCATAGAATGGCCGGGATAGGTTTCTATTTTATCGGCAACAATTCTGTAATGGGGGTGATCGACATTCTCACAGGTTGTTTGCATTACATCGTGCGCAATACTGTATCGAGGACTTACATAAACATCTTTCGCTTTAAAAAAATTCCGGTTTTTCTTTATCTGGGCATCTCGCATCCAGCCTTCGCCGGTTTTGATATTATAGGCGAAAAAATCACCTGTTGTCTGATCAAATCCTTTCCAGAATTCCACATCGCCTTGAGCAAAAATATCTTCGGTAGCGGTGTTAGCTTGAATGTTTTCAGCACTGATTTTCATATCCTGATAGGAAATGTATGCTTTTCCCTTGGTAACGACCTGTTCAGCTTTAGTTTTATATTCGAGATAATCACCATATATTTCTATAGGAAATTTTTGTGCATCGACAGATGGAACGTCAAAAGCAAACAGAGCAGAATTTTCAGAGCTCAGCCCTGAAATAAAAAGTAAAACCAAAACTATAAATAGAATCTGTTTGCCTGATATGGTTTTTAAAACCAATTTAATTACCTGATAGCCGGATTTGCGCAACTGATCAATGCTGATTGCCGCATCAGTAATATCGGCTTTTAAAGGTAATTCATGAAGTAAAATTTATTTGTTCAAGCAATGTTTTATGAATTATCTGCACAGCTTTAGAAGCTTTATCTTTTGCAATGCTGAAACTCATACGAATTTCATTATTCTGAATTACTACCGGAACAATTTTTAAATTTTCCAACTGTCGAATAAACAGTTTTGTATCAATTGATTTTAATCCACAACCAACTAGAGATACTGTATTCAAATCAGCAAAACAGACAACTTCTTCAGCATCGAGTCTTGAAGCTTGATCCCAGCAAAATAACATTCCATTAAATGAATCTTTGCGCTTAAAGGCTATACGAATGCTTCCTCGATTATCATTATATTTTAGCCATTGAGTAATGGTGGGGCTGAAACCGGAATTTTCAAGAGCAGTGTTAAAACTTGAGTCAGGTAATTTTGCAGATTGTATTTTAACGACAATATGGCTTTCATCACAGGCAATGCTTTTAATCGGAATCTCGGGATCACCGTCAGGTCCAACTACACTGCCTTCAGCTTTTGTAAAACTCGAACGAACATGAATTCTTATTTCGCTGTCTTTTGCTGATGAAATAGCCCTGGGGTGTAAAATTCCATTGCCAAAAAGTGCCAGTTGCAGCATTTCATCATAGTTCAGGTGCCATATTTTTCTGGCATCGGGAATAATTCTTGGATCTGCAGAATAAATACCATTTTCATCGGTAAATTTTTCGCACACTTTCTGCCCAAGCTCTCTTGCCATTACAACAGCGGTTAAGTCAGACCCCCCTCGGCCCAGAGTAGTTAAATCACCATGAGCGGTAACTCCCTGAAATCCTGCAACTACCGCGACACTTCCAGGCTCGAGAAATCGGGCAAGCATATTTCTACGGCCAATTTCAACAATATTGTATTGTTCATTCTCTATTTCAGAAAGTAGATGAAGATTAAAAGCGTTAAAAGATCTGCTTCTTATACCTATCTGCCTCAAAGAAGACGCCATCAAAGAAGCACTTACAATTTCTCCGGTCGCCATTACCTGGTCCATCTCACGCCGGTCAGGAACAGAGGTTATATTTTGCATCAAAGAAATTAATTCGTCGGTAGTATCAGCCATAGCAGACACTACCACAACTATTCGATGCCCTTTACGCGCCTTAACGGCAATTCTTTCAGCCACAAGTTGAATTCTTTCAACTGTAGCCATTGAAGAACCGCCAAATTTTTGTATTAGAACTTCACCGTTAGCAAACATGGTAAAAAATCAGCTGATAAAGCGAAAAAAAGAACAAACCGTTGCCAGCTTTATATTTTGATTTATTTCATCAACTGCCTGGTTCAGTTTCGACCGTTCAATTTTGCTTGTTATAAATGTAAAACCAAATGAAACAGAGTTTTCAGTTTCACGGGAAACTTCTTTCTTTGGCTGCATAAGAGTTTCAACTTCAATTCCGTTTTGGGAAAGTAATTTTAATACCTGCGACAATGTATCATTGATTTCCATAAGATTCAGCCGTACATAGTAATTCTCGGCAAAACCTTCAACGTCCGGTTGCTTTACAATATCTTCAACTTTTCGATCGATTCTGTCCAGATCGAATAACAGACCACCGACAATATTCTCGTAATCGGTGCCACCACAACAGAATGTTTTAGAATCACCTTTTTTATCTAAGGTATAAATTATCTCTGTGCCTCCCCTGACCTGAGCAAGAAGATATTTTTCGGGAATAATACATGGTTCGACAGAGGCCTTAATTTTATCGCCAGTTTTACTCGCAATACCCAGAAGCCTTACTGCACAACCAAAATCGGCTGCAATTCTTATATCTTCCAGATCAAGAGTTTCAATGCCGGCAGTCGGAATATCATTTACCGGAAGAAGCCTTTTAAAAATTTTTACAATCTGCAAAGCAAGACGATTTCTGGTTATTATGCCATGTAAATGAAAGCTAGGATTGCTTGGGGCAATTTTTTCCCATTGCGCTTCATAGGTGGCTTTTTCAAGACTACAATTTCTGCTTTCCATCCTGGACAAAATAAAACCGGTAACTGAATCGTTCTGGGTAAAAAGTTTGCCGGGTTTCTCACTGCTGTAAGCTGAAGCAAAAGCATCCATTACGGGGTAGGTTGCGCCAATAGCCGAACTGAAAAATGTATCTGCCAGCTTATCATCATCAAGACGCTGCAAAGCCAGACATGCATCAGAAGTAACTACTTTTTCCGGTAAACGCTTAAATTCTCTTTCTGAATTAAAAATAATTCCTGTTTCTACAGCAGCAAAAAAGTCTTCTTCTTCAAAGGCAACCCATGGTTTTTCAACATTTTCAAGCCCCAGAACAGGAATTCTTAAAAGATCCTGCCGGTTAAGACGGTTAAAAATTTCCGGTAATTTATCCTGCCATGAGGGCAAGTTTACAAAACCTTCGCCTTTCATAAGCATTAACCGGAATTGTGGGCATTTTCAACAGATTCGTGAAAAGCTTCAGATAAAGTGGGATGAGGATGTATTACTCTGGAAAAATCGCCCGCACAAATTTTGAACTGAGCCATCAAAGTGCTTTCGTTTATCAGATTATTGGCCTCTGGACCCCATATTACAGCACCAAGAAGCTCTTTATCTTTATTGAACAAAGTCTTAATCTGACCATTATTTTCGCCCGAAGTCATAGCTTTTCCGTTAGCATTAAACAGGCTTCGGCCTACAATATAGTCAACATTCTTTTCTTTGAGTTCGTCTTCGTTTGCGCCGACCCATGCTATTTCAGGATAGGTATAAACACATGAAGGAACAAATGAATAATCTTGAACAACATCTTCATTTTCAGAAAAATGGTGAGCAAGATTCATGGCATCATAAGTTGCTTTATGAGCCAACATTGGGCCTTTAACCGCGTCTCCTATTGCGTAAACATCTTCGATACTGGTCTGATAATTATTATCTATTTTGATAAACCCCGATTCAGTTTCAAGATCTATTTCGTCCTTTTTCATAAAAGAGAAATTAACTTTACGCCCAACAGCCAATAACACCCGATCAAAAATTCTTTCTTTACCTTTTACAAGAGCCCTGGCTTTTCCATCTTTTTCGGTCAACTCTTCTACTTTTGTACCGGCAAGAATCTCCATTCCCTGTTTTTTAAAAACAGGCAAGATTCGTTTGGCCGTAGCTTTATCCAGACCTGGTAGAATTTGTGGCATCATTTCGACAATACAAACTTTGCTACCAAATTCACTCATGACCTGTCCAAGTTCGAGTCCTATTACGCCGCCACCGACGATTAAAAGAGACTCAGGTATTTCTTTAATATTAAGAACCTGATCACTTGTCCAGAAAATATCGGAGTTTTGTGGAAAAACAGGCGGAACAGAAGGTACAGAACCAACAGCCAGAACTATTTTTTCGGCTTTTATAGGTTCTTTCTCGCCTTCTACAATTACGGTTTTGTTTTTGCCAAGATAACCAAACCCATTAAAAAGAGTTACACCGGCTTTTTCGCAAAGCTTTGTAACGCCTTGACGAAGTTTTGCAACAATCTGATCTTTTCTTTCCTGGACTTTTTCCCAGTCAAAACCAAATTTTTCAATAGTTAATCCAAAACTTTCGGCATTTTTCAGCAGGTGAAATTTTTTGGCACTTGCAAGCAAAGCTTTTGTAGGTATACAACCCCAATTAAGGCATGTACCGCCGAGTTCAGATTCTTTATCTACCAAAGCAACTTTCCAGCCTTTTTCGGCCATTTTTACAGCTAAGGGATATCCGCCGGGCCCGCCACCCAGAACAATTAAATCAAAACTTTGCATTTTTTAATCTCCGATATAGAAAAGCTCGGCACCTTTTTCTATCGGCTCACCGTTTTCTATCAGTATTTTTACAACTTTACCGTCTTTATCAGCTTTAATTTCATTCATCATTTTCATAGCTTCTACTATGCATACTGTTTGTCCGGTCTTTACTTCATCTCCTTCATTTATGAATGGCGGTGAAGTTGGCGAAGGTGCGCGATAAAAATTGCCTGCCATAGGAGATATTAGCTTGTGATAATTATTTTCTTTTATAGCAGTTTCTTTTTGTTCATCAGATTTTTCGGCTTTTTCTGATTTTCTGGAAATTGTGATTGGAGCTGTTGTTGCTTGCGAAATATGGCTTTGCATAACATCAGCTGGTTGCGAAGTAACAACGGTTTGTGATCGTTTTTTTAAGTTGAGTTTCAAATCAGTTGTTTCGAGTTCAATTTCAGCTAACTGATTTTCACCCATAAACTGAATAATATCTATAACTTTGTTTACAGCATTACTTTGCTTGGATTTTCCTGTAGGTGCTTTTGTTCTGGGCATTTTTTTCTACCTCTTTTTGAAGTGGTCAGAGTATATCAGAATGGAAAAACATAAATCAACCCTGTAAATGTTTATTGATGTTTATTTAAAAGATGATTTTTGTTTGCGCTTGTTTGCTGAAGTTTGTTTATCCACTTGTTTCTTATTATTTGTGTACATAAGTTTATAAAAAAAATAGAAGTATTATTATTAGTTTCGGTGGATATGTGGAAAAAGGCAGGTAAAGCTTATTGTTATTGGATTTCGGCGAGTGGAAAAACCTGTTGATTTTTAGAAAACTTGTTAACAAATTATCCACTAAATTTAGCGGTTATGGTTGTTAACAATTTATCCACAATTTATCCACAGGGTTATACATATTGTTATCAAAACATTGATTTAAAAAGCTCTTGCGGATATTAAATTTCTCTGATATGCTTGAATTACATTGGCAAACAAAACAAAAAAAGTTCATACGTTCGTTTAACTGTACCTGATTTGTTTTAATTTTGCTGTACACGATATAAACTACAGAGGTTGTTGTACATGATTTCACCGATCGAAACCTTATGGGATAAAATTACCACAGAAATTAGTGCCGATGAAGTGAACAAAGGCAGTTCTAAAATATTTCTAAATTCAATTCGACCCACTGAACTTGCTGAAAACTGTCTTGTCATGGAGGCTTTAAATGATTTTTGTCGTGACTGGGTAGAAAAACGTTATTCTGTTTTAATCAATAAAATTTTAGATCGTGAAAAACCGGGTCTTAAACACAAGGTTATTACAAGAAATAAAAAAGACAGCACTGCGAAAAAAAAGATTATTCAACCAGACCTTCCGGCTATAGTAGAAGAAAAGCCAGAGCCGGTTGAAACTAAGAAAACTAAAATGCCGGCCAGATATGACGGCATGTTTAACAGCAAGTATACTTTTGATTCATTTGTTGTTGGCAAGAGTAATCAATTTGCTTATGCTGTGTGCCAGTCTGTTACTCAGAACCCTGGTAATCTCCATAATCCGGTATTTATATATGGGGGAGTTGGTCTTGGTAAGACCCACCTTATGCAGGCTATTGGCCAGACTTTGATCAAAGATAACCGTAAAGCTAAAGTTGCTTATCTTTCTTCTGAAGCTTTTACTAATGAGTTTATAGATTCTCTTAAAGATAAAAAAGCAGAAGCTTTCAGGTCGAAGTATCGAAAAATTGATTTGCTTTTGATTGATGATGTTCAGTTTTTTGCCGGTAAAGAACAAACCCAGGAAGAATTCTTTCACACATTTAATGAGCTTTTTCAGCAGAGAAAGCAGATAGTACTGACCTCGGATTCACCTCCAGATAAAATTCAGAAACTTGAAGAGCGTCTTGCATCAAGATTTGCAATGGGAGTTGTGGTAGATATCCAACCCCCTGACCTTGAAATGCGGGCAGCTATTTTGAAAAAATGTGCCAACAATTCAATGGTCGATGTTCCTGACGATGTAATTATGTATCTTGCCCAGGGGGTGACATCTAATATAAGAGCGCTTGAAGGAGCATTTAACAGTGTTCTTGCGTTTTCCGGCGTTATGGGTAAACCTATAAACAAAGATCTTGTTGATCAGGTTTTAAAAGATCTCCTCAGAGAAAACCCCGATGGAAAAATTACAATTGCTACAATACAGAAACGAGTTGCCGAGTTTTATGATATTTCTCTTGAAGAAATGATAGGTAAAAAACGCTCGCATAATCTTGTTCTTCCCAGGCAGATTGCAATGCGACTAAGTCAGATTTTTACCGACACTTCTCTGAATCAAATTGGTAAAAAATTTGGTGGTAGAGACCACACAACCGTAATGCATGCATGTGAAAAGATTAATAAAATGCTGAAAAAAGACAGCAATTTTGCTGATGAATTTTCCAGAATCAAGCGTTTTGTAAATCCAAAAGAACAATAATAAAAAAACACAGGCGGTTATTTTAAATTTGTTATGAATTTTTAATAACCGCCTGTGTTTTATTAAACGCTTTCTTGCTTTTAAATAGCTTAGTATTTATCCATTTAGTAATATTAGCGAGTTTCAAGACATTTTTGTAATTTTTTGTTATGTACTAAATTTGAGCATATCAAAGATTGCTTCGTCGCTACGCTCCTCGCAATGACAATTTGTGGTTGTCATTGCGAGCGAAGCGAAGCAATCTAAATGTCTTGAAACGGTTTCTACAAACAAATGGATAATTACTGTAAATAGCCTGCTTTGTCTTGAAAAAAAATCGTTTTTGAGTTAGCATTGTTCACTCCTCCTCTATAGGGAGAGAATTAAATCATCTATTGATTGAAGTAATTGCCGGTTCTGATAATGGTTGGTTACTTCAACACTATTGAATAAAAGAGTTGAATAATTTTAATGGGTAAAAATCTATCCAAAAGTCAGAGTAGAATTGGTGTAACCCAACCGGTTAACAAATCTCTGGTTAGAGTTCTTTCAAATCTGCGAGAAAAGAATTACAAGGCTTCCCAAGGGCAGAACAGGTTTTATCTTACAGGTAAAGATATGTTGTTCCTTGGTAAAATTATTAATGCCTGGAAAGATATAGTCGGTATTCAGCTTGCCCATAAGACCTGTCCTTCACGTATTATTAAAGGTCGTCTTTATTTAACTGTTTCTGACAGCCAATGGTTGCAAACTCTTACTTTTATAAAACCCAAAATTTTAAAAAAGCTTAATGAAAGATTTCCTCAATACAATATAAACGAGATTGTAGGTCGCCAGGGGCGTATTCCCGAAGAAGCCGAAAGACTTGTCAGAGATGCAGAGTGGCCTGACTGGAAAGATTTTGCAGCTTCAAAAGTCAGTGAAAATACTGACGAAGAATTAAAAGTAGTTATGAAGCGTTGCAGTAGAAAAATGAAAGCCAGAATTGAAGGACTTAAACAAAAAGGCTTATCATTGTGCAAAATTTGCCAGGCATCAATGACCAGGTCTGAAGACGGTGTTTGTGCAGTATGTGTTTTTAATGAAAGAATGAAATCTATTTTTAAGGTCAAAAAATTATTGAGTGAAATGCCCTGGCTTGAGTTCGATGAATTGCTTGATCTTGTTCCTGACTTAAAAGTGTTTGAATTTGAAGCTTTGAAGTCAGAGTTATTAGATGAGACGGTTGAGCTGATAAACGAACTTGGCGAGCAACTTAAAGAAAGCTTTGAAGACCCGGGGTTTCGTTTATTGAAAAAAGAAATTGTTCGGG
>JBNJGH010000032.1:0-31543 GCA_051747585.1 Candidatus Rifleibacteriota bacterium | reverse complement strand
AAGAAATTTATCACGCCCTTCAGACCATATTTTCATTTCTAATTTTCTTTCCCAGTTGGAGGTTTTAATAGTCATTTCAGTGCGCACTTCAGAGCTTTTTCCCATATATTGGGTTTCAATATCTCTGACAAGCTGCTGTGCCGAATGCTCTTCGGCACCAAGATTTAAAGCCGCCAGAAGAAAAAAAACAGATAATGAAATCAATCTAAGCATAAACACCTCTTTACGGCCCTTTTAATTATCTTAGCAGAATTTTATCAAATATTGAGTTAAACATAAATAGCTATTCTCGTTTAACAACTTATCAGCTTGCTTCAGAAAAATAAGATTCTCAGTAATGTTAGTGGCTTGGTTTGGAGCAATAACTGTCGGTTATCGGGGTCGGGAAACGATATCGGGATCAACAGGAATTCTCGGTCAATCATTATTAGCTGGTTACAAAAAGTTCTGGTTTTATTTATTTAGGGCAAATAAAGAATTTAAACCACTGAGGCCACCGAGGGCACGGAGTTAATTTTTTAATCTTTTTCAGCCAGGATTTGTCCTGTGGACAAATAGCCGGCGGTTTCACCGCCCGGCTTTTCCTTCTTCAGCAGGCCTTCAGAAAAACACGAGTGCTTTTCTGAAGGCCTGCTGAAGAAGGAAACAATGGCTGAAAACGATTCTCTGTGTTCTCTGTGCGCTCTGTGGTTATTTTCTTTGTGGCTTTGAGGCATGGTGTGAGGCATAATCTATTTTAAAAAGATCTGATAGCCGTTGACCGGGAATTGCTACTCTCTGTGGTTGTTATTGAGGCTAATAAGGTATAGGTTTAATCTGACTAATATTAAACAAAGCTAAAATTATGATACAAAAAACACATAAAAATTTCAGTAACATCCCAACTCTGTTGCTTTATAAAGAAAGCCCTGAAACAGCTGCAAAAAAAGGCACGATAATCTGCTGCCACGGACTCGATTCATCTAAAGACGCATGGACACATGACCTGGAAGCTTTTGTTCAAGCCGGATTTCTAATAGTGGCAATTGATAATGTCGGCCATGGAGAAAGACGATATGATGATTTTTCCGACCGCTTTGACCAAAACGAACAAAAGAAAAGCGATGAATTGATAAAAGTTGTAAAAGAGACTGCTGCAGAAATGCCTTATTTAATAAATGCTCTTTCTAATGAAAAGCTGGTCAGTAAAGATAAGTTGGGAATTTTCGGGGTTTCGCTCGGAGGTTTTATTGTATATTCATCCATAAGAAAAAACAGTGAGATAAGAGCTGTATCTTCATTGCTTGGCTCACCCGAATGGTGGATGAAGCCTGACGACATTCAAAGTCCACATCTGCATCCTCAAAAGTTTGCCGACATCAGGCTTCTTGCACAAACAGCAGAACAAGACAAACTTGTACCGGCACAATATGGAGAAAAGTTTCACTCAAAGCTGCAGAAGTTATTCAATGATTATTCAGAAAGATTTGCTTACAAAAGCTTCCCTGAATCAGGCCATTTTATGCGCGAAGTCGACTGGCATGAAGCCATAAACAACAGCGTTGAATGGTTTCAAAAACACTTGGGCCCCTGAGTGGAGTCGAACGGACCATGCAACTGTTCACCTGGTGGTTTCGACTAACGCTCAACCACCAATATACGATGACGATTATAGGGATTTCGAACCTAATCAGCATTTTTTATTCAACATATTCTTGGTGAACTTTGCGGCTTTGTGGCCTGGTGTGAGGTATATTACTGTCAGTTGTCGGGGTCGGGGGTCGGGGGTCGATATCGGGATCGAAAAAAATCGACAACGACAACGATTACGAGCACGAGCATCCGCCGTCGCCAAGGCTATGGCGGACAAGCGAGCGCGATTAAAATTTCATGCGGCCTGGTGTGGGGGCATATTTCCAGGGTTGCTGTTTATAATGTAAAGTTTGGGTTTGTCTGTTTGTTGTTTTAAGAGCAAGTTTCTGGTACAGTTTGTGTTAATTTCTAATTAATCAGGTGACGTCTATGGATACCAGTGCAAAGATATGTGTTTTCGGTCTGGGCTATATTGGTCTGCCTACCAGTGCCATTATGGCTGCCAAAGGCTTTAACGTTCTCGGGGTCGATGTTAACCCGGAAGTTGTTAAAACAATTAATAACGGTAAAATCCATATTACCGAACCGGACCTTGATCTGTTTGTCAGGGCGGCAGTTCAAGGGAAAAAGCTCAAGGCGACAAACAAACCCGAGCCTTCAGATGTATTTATAATAGCAGTTCCCACCCCATTCAAAGAAAACAAAAAACCCGACATGAGTTATGTCGAAGAAGCCAGTAAAGCTATCTGCCCGGTACTCAAACCTGGGAACCTGGTAATCCTTGAATCTACTTCTCCGCCACAAACCTGCGAAAATATAATAGCGCCAATATTAAAAAAAGCAGGGTTTAAACCGGGCGAAAACATTTATCTCGCCCACTGCCCCGAAAGAGTTTTACCCGGGCAAATAATGCGCGAAGTTGTAGAAAATGATCGCGTAATAGGCGGCATTGATCCGGAATCTGCAACAAAGGCAAAAGAGCTTTACAGCAGCTTTGTAAAAGGACAAATTTACCTTACTGACGCAACCACAGCCGAAATGGTAAAACTGGTAGAAAACAGCTACCGCGACGTTAACATTGCCTTTGCCAATGAACTTTCAATTATTTGCGAATCTTTAAAACTCAATGTCTGGGAATTAATCAAACTTGCCAACCTGCACCCCAGGGTTAACATATTGAAACCCGGCCCCGGAGTAGGCGGGCATTGCATAGCAGTTGACCCCTGGTTCATAGTCGACAGACTTCCACAGGAAAGCCGACTTATTAAAACCGCCCGTCAGGTTAACGACAGCAAGCCCGGCTTCGTTTTCGAACGCATACAGAAGGCTGCTGATCGTTTTAAAGAACCGGTTATAGGGGTTTTTGGCCTTTCTTACAAACAAGACATTGATGATCTGCGTGAATCACCGGCTTTGGATATTGCCCGACGGCTAAAAAGCTCAAAGCTTGGCCAACTAATTGTTTGTGAGCCCTTTATTAAAGAACACCCTGATTTTGAACTGAATACAGCCGAAGAAGTGATTCAAAAGGCAGACATTATTGTGCTTCTGGTACCTCATAAGCAGTTTAAAACTATAGACAAAGAACTGCTTAAACCCAAAATTGTTATAGACACCTGTGGAATCTGGTAATTATTATGAAAATACTACTTATAGACCCTCCGTTTAAAAGCTTTGCAGGCATATTCAGCCTTTATTTTCCCCTTGGTTTAACATATCTGGCCGGTGCAGCCAAAGTCTGTGGCCACGAATGTAAAATACTCGATATGGATGCTGCCGAACCTAAAGAAGGCTCCTTAAACTTCAGCCGCGAGTATGAAAGCTACGGCAATTACATTAAAGCCTTGAATGATCCCGATCATCCAACCTGGGAATTGCTTCGCAGCCTGGTTAAAAAACACAACCCCGATCTTATAGGAATCACGGCGCTCACCACTAAGTTTGGCTCAACTATTCAAACAGCCCGCTTCTGCAAGCAGGTTTTGCCCGACGTTCCCATTCTTGTAGGCGGCGCTCATGCCAGCACTATGCCAGAACTGACCATGCAGATACCCGAAGTTGATTTTGTCTTGCGAGGAGAAAGCGACGAGTCTTTTCCCGATCTTCTCGAAGCACTTGAAAACAAAAAAGAATATGCAAATATAGGTAGTCTGAGCTGGAAAAAAGAAGGAAAAATAATTCACAACCCCGATCGACCTTATGCCCAGGATCTTGATGCTCTGCCCCTGCCTGACAGAAAGGCATTGCTGAATCCGGAGAATTATTCATCCGAGGACATGGGGATAATCTTAACCTCCAGGGGCTGCCCTTTCAGATGCAGCTACTGCTTTCACATGTGGGAGCGCAAGGTTCGTTATCGTTCGGTAGATTCGGTAATTAAAGAAATAATGCAGGTTCACAACGACTTTGGCACTACACAGTTCTCAATCAAAGACGATTCTTTTACGGTAAAGAAACAACATGTTCTCGATCTCTGCGAAGCCTTTAAAAAGCTGCCCTTCAAGCTAACTTTCAATTGCACCACAAGAGTTGATTTGCTTGACGACGAGCTTTTAAAAGCCATGAAAGAAGCCGGCTGTTCACAACTATCGATCGGCATAGAATCAGGTTCACCCCATATACTCGATGAAATCGACAAAGATATTACTCTCGAACAGGTTTTAAAAGCAGCCAGGCTGTTAAATAAATATCGCATATTCTGGACCGGATATTTTATGATAGGCCTTCCCACTGAAACAGAAGCCGACATAAAAAAGACCATGAGGTTTCTAAAAAAGGCCAAACCTTTTTATGGCGGACTCGGGGTATATAACCCCTTTCCCCGAACCAAGCTCTTTAGACAGGGCGTCGAGCTGGGGCTGCTTGAGCCAAATCCATCTTTAGAACACTTTTTAAAAACCAACCCCAAAGACCTTTTCTTTAAAGATCCTGAAAACCGAATGGCCAACATAGATAACCAGAGGTTTAGAAACCTGGCTGATCAAGCTGCAGATGAGTTTCATCAATACAACTCCAGACTTTCGAATTTGATACGCAGAGGTTTTGCCCGCCAGAAAGTCTATATGAATTGCCCTTCTTTGCTATTGCGAGATCTTGGTCGCGGGCTTGAATTTCTTGGCCTGAACAAAATCATGGGGAGCCACTGATAAAAATGTATATTTTGGCAGGTGGCAAATGGCAGAACGGCTTTTGCGATTACGAAATTTATCAGGACAATCAGGTAAAAGTTAAGGTCACCGACTGGTATCTGCTGGACAAAGTAGACAAGCAATACATTTCGTATCCGCGTGACTGGCGTATTGTCTGGAATTATTTGCTCGACGTGGGTTTCAGAGCAGTTTTTTTAAAGCTGCTTTCAAGAACCAGAGAAAGATACCGCAATGAAAAATTTTACTCTATAGGAACCGGTGTCGTTCAAGAAAGCAGTGCAAGAAAATCATTTTCTGCCGGAGATCAGGTTGTATTTTTTGCTCCAAACCATCCTGAATGTGTAAACGAAATAGTTCTGCCTGATTGTCTGGTAACCCAAAATGACGAATCAGACATATCAACTGATGAACTGCGATTTTACAAAAACCACTCAATGAATCTACCCGAAGAATTAGAGAATTATATTGGCTGGTCAAGTTTTTCCGGGCTACCTGTTAATAAAGACCTGATTTCAAGCGGGTTGAAAAGTTTTATTAAACAAGTTAAAAGCAACAAACAATCCGCCACGGCGAAGAAACTTCATGTAGAAAAGACCGGCTCGTTACCTCACAGAGAACTGATAAAAACTGACAAGCTAAAAGCCGCGCTATTCGGACTTGGTAATTATGCCAAAACTTTTATCATACCGAACCTTGACGAGCGAATAAGCCTGTGTGCCGTACATGAAATCGACCCGGCGCAGATGGGCCTTAAAAAATGGGGAGACGGCTACATGTCAACTTCTCCTTTTCCGTTGCCCAACCATAATTTTGACGTTTATTTTGCAGCAGGTTACCACCATACCCATGCAGATATTGCACTTAGAGCTTTTAATAAAAACGCCTATGCCGTAATTGAAAAGCCTGTTGCAACAACAATGTCACAGATCAAGCAAATGAAGGGACTTTTAGAGCAGAATAAAGGCAATTTTTTCGCCTGTTTTCATAAGCGATACAGCCTGTTAAATCAATGGGTAAAAGCAGATCTGCAACATGAGCCGGGCGACAGCATAGACTACTTCTGCATAGTATACGAAATACCCTTACCAGAAAGACACTGGTATAACTGGCCCAACGCAGGCAGCAGAATTCTTAGTAATGGTTGCCACTGGATCGATCATTTCATGTTTCTAAACTCATATTCCCCACCGGTTAAAAAGACAGTTACCAAATCAAAAACCGGGCAGATAAATGTTTACATTGAACTTGAAAACAAAGCGGTTTTTTCCATGGTGCTTACCGACCAGGGCAGTTCGAGACTTGGGGTTAGAGATTATATAGAACTGCGAAAAGGTCAGACCACCATTTATATGACAGACTCAAGCGATTACAAATCGGAAAACAAACAAGGCTGGATCCGGAAAACAAAAATTAACAAAATCGATGCGTACAGACGTATGTATGCATCAATTTCAAAGCAGATTGCTGAAAACAAGCCCGGCGATTCACTCAAATCGCTAAGCTCTTCGGAGCTTGTAATTGAATTAGACCAACTTCTAAATGAGGAGAGGCCGTAAATGAAACAGATACTGCAAAGCCTTAAAACAGGCGAAATTGAAACAGCTGAATTGCCTGTTCCCGCAATAAAACCAGGGCACCTGCTGATAAAAACCAGTAAAACCCTTATATCATTAGGCACTGAACGTATGTTGCTTAATTTCGGCAAAGCCGGCTGGCTCAATAAAGCGAGACAGCAGCCGGATAAAGTGAAGCAGGTTCTGCAAAAAATGAAAACCGACGGGCTGTTACCAACAGTAAATGCAGTTTTTAAAAAGCTCGATCAACCGCTTCCGCTTGGATATTCCAATTCAGGAATTGTATTAGAAGTTGGCCGAGGCGTTTCAGGCTTCAAGCCAGGCGATCGCGTAGTATCTAACGGCAATCACGCCGAAATTGTCTGCGTTCCTCAACATCTGTGCGCCAGAATCCCTGATTCGGTAAGCGACTCAGCTGCAAGCTTCACAGTAGTTTCTGCCATTGCTCTTCAAGGCGTCAGACTTGCGAATCCGACGCTCGGAGAAAGTGTTGCCGTAATGGGTCTGGGACTAATTGGTTTACTAACCTGCCAGATTTTACAGGCAAACGGTTGTCGAGTCATAGGCTTTGATTTTGATGACAACAAAATCAAAATGGCTCAAAGCTATGGAATAGAAGCATTCAACCTTGATACCGGCATAGACCCGGTTAATCTGGCTATGAATTTTTCGAATGGCAATGGCCTCGATGCTGTTATAATCACAGCTGCAACCAGCAGCAATGCGCCAATAGAACAATCACCTCAAATGTGTCGCAAACGCGGCAGAGTTGTGCTTGTCGGAGTTACCGGTTTGAATATTTCACGCGATGACTTTTATAAAAAGGAAATAAGTTTTCAGGTATCCTGCTCCTATGGGCCTGGTAGATACGAAGATGCCTATGAAGGAAAATCAATGGATTATCCCATAGGTTTTGTCAGATGGACAGTTAAACGAAACTTCGAAGCCGTACTCAACCTGATGGCAGAAAAGAAATTGGTAACAGACGATCTGGTAAGCAAAGAATTTGATTTTGATAACGCACAAAAAGCTTACGAACTTGTTGCAAAGGGTGGCAATGTGCTTGGCCTTGTTTTAAATTACCCGCAAAATACAGATACAGAGCAAAAATCTATATTTTTAAGTGATCATGATAAAATTGCTACAGATATTGATGGGCAAAAACCCGTTGCCGGCGTCATAGGCGCAGGCAACTTTGCCGGTTCAACTCTTATTCCGGCCTTAAGTAAAACAGAGGCAACTCTTAAAACGATTTCCAGCTCCGGCGGCGTTTCCGGCACCGTTGTTGGCAGCAAAAACGGATTTTTAATCAGTACCACCGACAGCCAGAGAATATTTGACGATCCGGAAATAAACACCGTAGTAATAACTACCCGTCATTCTTCTCATGCGCAACTCGTCACCAGAGCTCTTGAAAGCAACAAAAACGTATTTGTAGAGAAGCCTCTTTGCATGGACTTCCAAGAACTTGAAAATATAAAAAATGCTTACAATAATGCCAACAAAAATAAAAATCTTAGATTAATCGTAGGTTTTAATCGAAGATTTTCTCCACTGGTAAAAACCTGCAAAAAGGCACTCGAAGCAGTAAACAGTCCCTGCAGCATAGTAATAACCGTCAATGCAGGCGAAATTCCTGCAGACCACTGGACCCAGGACAGTGAAAGCGGAGGTGGCAGAATTCTTGGTGAAGCATGCCATTTCATTGATCTGCTTAAATTTTTTGCCGGCAGCTCAATAGAAACCATACAATCGACCTTTATGCAAGATCCGCTTGCCAGCAGCCATCTTCCCGATACCGCCAGCATAAGCTTGAGTTTTGCCAACGGCTCAATAGGCACAGTTCACTATTTCGCCAACGGACACAAAGATTTTCCCAAAGAAAGAATCGAAATATTTTCTAACAAAGGCATAATGCAGATAGATAACTTTAAAACTCTAAACTGCTTTGGCGAAACCGCTGTTGGGAACCAGAAGCTCTGGGCCCAGGACAAAGGTCATGCCAATTGCATTGCTGAATTTATGACTTCAATTTCTGAAGGTAACGAATGCCCTATATCGTTTGAAGATATATATGAAGTAAGCAAAGCAACATTAATGGCTGCAGGCCTGAAAGAAGAAAAGAACAAGAGCTGATTATGCAATTGATACGGTTGTTTAACACCGTCAAATATTTAAAACCTGTACAGATTTACGGCAGGTTGAGCTTCTGGTTTAAACGAAGGTTTGCCGGACCCTCGAAACCAGGCTATGAGCCAGGAGCAGCCCGGGAGTTAAAAAGATTGTATCCATTTAAAGGCAATTCAGAATTCAGTCTTGAATTGCTCAATGAAAGCCGGAATTTCAAAACAGAAGAAATGAAATGGACAAGCAAAGACTGGGAGCCCGAAGCAGTTCCAGACAAGCTCTGGCTGTACAATCTCAATTATTTTTCCTGGCTTTTCAACAAAGAGGCATTTCTATCCAAAGAACTTGCCCTTCATCTTATTTTTGACTGGATAGAAAAAAACAGCGACCCAGGAAGCGAAAGCTGGGAGCCTTACCCATTATGCAAACGTATAGTTAACTGGTGTATATGGCTCGATCAATATTCTGATCTGGTTGGGCCAATTCAAGACTGCATTGTATCTTCAATTCAAAGTCAATCAAGACGCCTTATGACAGATCTGGAATACCATAACCAGGCCAATCATCTTTTCGAAAACCTTGCAGCGCTGCTTATTGCATCGCTTTTTCTATTACGAAAAGACACAAACAAACCGCAAACGAATGGCAAACAGGCAAAGTCAGCTGCCCAGGAGCTATCACAGCAAATTGACGAACAGTTCTTTGCAGATGGAGGGCATTACGAAAGAAGCCCCATGTACCACAAAGAAATGCTCGAAGCACTGAAAAAGGTAGCTGAAAGTATAAGTCAGGCCCAACATATTGAGTTTATTAAAGATACGAGTCTTGAAGTTACTTTGAAAGAGCTTAAGGATAAAATTAACGCAAAATTACCCCTGTTTAACGACTGGCTGGCTAATCTGACTCATCCAGACGGTAAAATAGCGCTTTTTAATGATTCTACCCTGAAAGCGGGAATTGTAAAAAAAGACTCTCATAAAGAAAAACCCCTCAACTACCTGCTGGAAGATTCGGGATTCTTTGTACGGCGCGATAAAAACGACTACTTTGTTTTAAGCTGCAAAGAGCCTTCACCAGCGCATCAGCCGGGCCACACCCATTGCGACATTTGTTCTTTCGAACTAAGCATAAATGGGCAAAGATGCATTGTAGACACCGGCTGCGGCTCGTATCAAAACACTCAGATCAGGCAACATTGCCGCTCAAGCAGCTCTCATAATATATCTTTGATAGAACACAGCGAGCAATCTGACATCTGGGGCAGTTTTCGCATCGGAAAAAGAGCAAAAATTGAGAATCTCTATTTTGACTCTGATAAGTCACTTCTGACAATCGAAATAAAAGATCAATTTATGCAAAGAATCAGACGGGAAATAATTTTTTCATCTAATCGAATCAAGGTCAGAGACCGGCTTTATGACCGACGCATTACCGGAACCTTCTGCTCGCTTCTGCACCTGCATCCTGATTGTATGATTCTGCCGAGCTCAGAACCCGGCAATATTCATTTGACCTGTAAAAGAGCCGAGTTTTTTATTACCACCGGGAACAAAATGCGCAGCGTGATTCATAGCTGGTATCCTGATTTCAGCCGGGAAATAAGAAGTGAAAAACTCATAATAAGCAATCACCAAACCGAGGCAATCGACTATGTTATCAGCTGGTAAACCTGAAAAAATATTGATCATTTCGCAATTTTACTATCCCGATGTTACAGCCTGCGCTTTTAGAATAAAAGAAACTGCAGAATGGCTTTCGAATCAAGGGTTGGAAGTTCATGTCATAGCAGGCGAGCCACATAAGGGACAAATCGACAATAAAGAAATCGACGATGGTAACATCAAGGTTACCCGTGTACCCCTCTTTAAATATGAAGGCGGCGGAAAATGGAATTACATAAGACATTACCTTTCTTTTATGTTGGGCGCAATTAAAGCATCCTTCAAGCACAAAGGCACTTTTGACATAGTTTGGGCTTCGAGCCCTCCCTTATTTACCGGCATAGCCGGGTATTTGATTGCCAAAATCAAAAGAGCGGCTTTTTGCCTCGATATAAGAGATATATGGCCAGAATCGGCGGTAGTTGCAGGCCAGATTTCAGACAAAGGGCTTCTTTTCAAAGGCGCAAAAATTGTCGAAAAGGCTCTTTATCGGCTGGCAGACAAAACAAGTTGCGTAGCCAACCCAATGGCAGATTATATAAAAAGCATTTCAAAGCGAAAACGACCTGTTGTTATTTACAACGCCATTCCCGAAAAGCTTCTGGGTAAGGAGCCTGACAAGACAAGACAACCAGGCGACACAATTGAAATTCTTTATATAGGCAACATGGGTTATTGTCAAAACCTCGGTCTGGTAGTAAAAGCGGCCGAAGCTCTCGCCCAACGACAAGAAAAGCGAATAAGGTTCAAACTTACGGGCAACGGGGTCGAAAAAGAATTTCTCGAAAACGAAATTAAGAAACTAAATCTCAACAATATTGAGATCAGTGGTGTTGTAGCAAAAGAAAAGGCAATTGAGCTGATAAAAAATGCCGATGCCCTTATGCTGCATTTAAAAGATGACGGAACAATGAATAAAACAATTCCCTCAAAAGTCTTTGATTATATGGCAGCAGGCAAACCCGTCTTATATGGCCTTAAAGGCGAAGCCGCCGACATACTAGAGGTATCCGGCGGCAATCTTTACTATAATCCGACCAGTCACGAACAACTGGTTTCACAAGCAATAAAACTTGCCGAGAACTACGAACATCTGACTGCCAAAGCTCGACATAACAGAGTTATGGTTAAACAGAAATTCCTGCGTGAAAAAATGGCTGCCAGACTACTGACTCATTTTTCTTCATAAAGGGTGCGCTCAGTTTCATACTTTCCTATTTCAGGTTTTTGCGCAGCAGGCTTTCTATCTATTACAGCGTTAACAGCATTAATTCGGTAATAGTTCTTGAGCTTTTCTTTCCAGACATCGTGACTCTGTTGATTAAGAATAAAATCAAAGTTTCCAACAGCCCGGCAAACTTTAACAAAATCGCCGAAAAAGTTGTACATAGCGTTGGCAGAAGCTTCCTTGGCCACCAAAGAAGCATTTTGAGCATCGATAAGGTCAAGAATATTGACCGCACCCCGCTGATAAGCACTTTGAACCAGATCAAGAGCTTTTGATGCGTATTCTGCCCTTGAATTCGAAAGTCCTATACTCGAAAAAGAAGAGCGGGCATCTTCAAGGGTTACTCTGGTATTCAGTTCAAGACGCTGCATAAGAAAATCAAGATTATTTTCGAGTTGTCCGATAACAGCGTCAGTCTGTTTAATCGCGGCACGACGATCACCGCCCTCATGAAGCGGAATAGAAACATTAACACCGACAAACCAGTCGTTATCATCCGGGTAGCTGAACACATTGCTGAACGGACCGCTCAGTGGCGGTTTCGGTTCACCAATACCGGCTTTTTTCAAATTCCGGGTAAAATTCCCCTGCAAAGCTACCGTAGGGTTGGTATAACGGCGTTTGGCAGAGCGGCGGGCCCTTTGCTGTGCATTAATAGTCTGTTTTAGCTTTCGAATTTCAGGTGAGAAAGCAAAAGAATCTTTTACCAGAAAATCTCTAAATACCTTAAACCCATACTGGTTATCAATATAAGGAGCTATGCCTTTCTGGTCGATCAAAAATATTTTGGCGAAAATATCACAGTCAGCAGTGGTAAACTCTTCTTCTTGAGAAGTATTAAGCAACTGATTCATGGCCAGTTCTGCTTTTTTACGCATCACCGAAGCATCTATAACTGCCTGGCGAGAACTTGCCATCTGGATTTCCCAGCGATAAATTTCTGCGGGTCCTGAAGTGCCTACCTGTTCACGAAACTTGGCCAGTTCGAGGTTTTTTCGCGTCACTTCAAGGTTATCACGTTGAATTGTCTGCATGGTTCTGGCTTTTAAAACATTCAAATATGCCAGAGCAGCATCTTTCATTATATCAAGAATCAAGGCCCGTTCTTCTTCTTCTTTTGCGGCGAGCATGTATTTTTTAATATCGACATTAGCTTGAGCCTGCTCGCTGTATATAACCTGTTTCAGATCAGCACCAATCTGAGTAGTGTATTTAGATGGAGTCATGATTGTTTCAGCCCGGTCTGAATCTATAACATTTTCTCTGCCGAAGAGATTCAGTTGCGGTCTCAATCTTGAACTGGCGCGATCTATACCATGTCCGTCAGCTTCAAGTTCCTGTTTTTTTGCTGCAAGCTGCAGATTTCGCACTACTGCAGTTTCGATTACCTGAGTTAAAGTAAGCTCTCTTTGAACATCTTCGGGCTCGGCATTAATTAAGACAGCTTCAATCATCTGCTCCCAGGTTGGGTAGACTTTTATTTTGCGGGCCGTTTCCATATTGATATGCAATCTGGAGTCATGGGAAAAAGCGGTTGAAAAATCAGCGGGAATTTCTTCAAAAGTCAATCTCTGCAAATTTAATGCAAGTCTGCGAGCCAGTTTATCTGAATTGATATTTTCGGCCAGACTTACCACTATTCCCTGTTTAACCTTATCCTGGCCAAACATATTCATTGAAGGTATTTTTTTATCTATCAGATGGCTGACAATTTGCTTGAAAGCAGCCTTATTAAGCTGAGGCACTGGCAGAATATAGGCTGAATCAATATTTCTCAATTGAGATGCACCATAGTTAAGTAAATTATCAGTTGAAATATATTCGATTTTCAGCTGATGGTCTTTTGCCCAGTCCGTTAAAAAGCTTTTGAGTTCGGGAATCCCTTGTTTAAAATATGAGCCGGTAATTACAGCCAGCCTGGAAAATTTCTGAATTTCCTGCAACTTTTGAAGATGCTGTGCAACATCGATATCATAATTTATGTAATTAAGATTTTCGGGCAATTTTTCAGGTGCTCTGATTTTTTGTATGTCTGCGTTTAATACCTGTGCGGCAAAAGCGGGTTTTCTTATAAAATTCTTCTGGCACAACAAATGAGAGCTAACCGGTCCGAGGCTGATAACAGCATCGATTTCTTTAGAAGCTAACGCCTTGTTCAGTTGCAGCTCGATTTTTGTTTTGTTCCAATCACCGCTCAAATGATAGTTTTTAGGAAAAACAATTCGATCATAGCCGGTAACAAGCTTAGAAAGCTCGTCACTGATTTTATCAACTAAATTGGAATTTTTTTCTGAGGGTCCGTCAAAAACGACAGCTACTTTAAATTGAGCTCCCCAAAGCAGATTACTGCCCATAAAAAACAAAGTAAGAACCATTAAAAGGGATTTTATAAAAACGCTATTTTTCAAAACGCAACCTCCGGAACACAGATATGAAAGCACAATTCGTATTACTTTATATTACCAAAATTTTGGTTTTATCTCAAGCAAATATAATTTTGCTATAAAAGAATATTACAGTTTAATTGATGCCGTTTCAACTTTGCTTTTTAGGAATCTCTCCTGCTTTTTCAAGGGCAAAGCGGGTACAAATCGGGCCAATAAGTTCAAAAACGATACAGGTTGCGGTAATAGTAGTTATTATCGCAGCCCCGATTTCAATACCACGAGCTGAGTTCATTGCAGCAAAGTCATTTCTGACAATAAGTGAAAGTCCGATTGCCACCCCGGCCTGTGACAAGATTCCCATACCCAGCCATTTTTTAACTTTCGGATCAACACCACCAATACTTCCGCCAAGAAAAGCTCCAGAGGTCAGACCGACAATTCTGGCAATTACATAGACCAGCCCAAGCATACCAAGCTGAGGCAGTTTACCAAGCTCTAGATGTGCGCCGGCAAGACTGAAGAACCAGATAAAGAGCATTGGCATCATATAAGAGAGTGAATGCATAACCTGATGAACTTTGCGCGGATGAATAGCATTGGCAAAAAGAAAGCCAACAGTCATATTTGTCAAAAACAATGACATATGGTGATCAACCGAAACTCCGGTAGCAATAAAGACTGTGCCAAAGATAAGAACCAGAATATCTGAGTCCCTTTTAGCATTACGAATAAAAAAAAGAAAAATACTGCCAATTACCAGTCCGAACAGACAACTGAGAAAAATTTCCTTAAGGGGCGGCATCATCAGCTCAATGATTCCCGGAGTCTCAGCACCGGGTAATTCAGAAGCCAGAATATTTTTAGCTAGAGCGAAGGCAAAGCCAAAAATTACTATTGCCAAGCCATCATCAAAACCAACAACCGCATACAAAGCCTTAGTAAGTTTCCCTCGTGCCTTTGTCTCCTGAATTACGGCTACGGTGCCGGCAGGTGCGCTGGCCGGGGCCATTGCGCCATATATCAAAGCCATTGGCAAATCTTTGGTAACCAGATAAATAACTCCAGTAACGAGAAAAAATGCAACAAAAGATTCGGCAAGTATAATCGAGACTATGCCACCCCCAAGTTTTCGCAGAGCCTTGATATTAAGCTCTGCACCTATGCCGAAAGCTACAATGCCAAGAACAATATTATTTATAAATTCAAGACCAATAAGAGCTTTTTCATCGAGAAGCTCAAAAACAGATGTACCAAGCAGAACCCCCAGAAGCATGTATCCAATTATAGATGGCAATCTTACATATTTGGTTAATTTACCTAAAAAATGTCCCAGAAGGGTTAGAATACCCAAAACGGTCAATTCAGAAAAAAAGCCGTGCATTATTTTGTCTCCAATACTGTGTTTAAAGCTGTAATGACCCCGCCATAAAGCTTATGGGGTGGAGAGTTAACATAACCCTGTTGCAATCTTTCAGACCATCGACAAGTCGGTCGATACTGCGAATTATCTCACCCGAGCTGCTTTGCTCAACAGTAGCCTGAATTACTTTGCAGAATTTATGTTCTTTATCGTTCCATACGTTCGAAAAAAATGGAATCCGAACCAGATAACTTCCTTCATATTCTGCATCGAGTATTACAACCTGGCTGTCCTCGTAGCCGGTTAAAATTTGAAGAATCTCATTGAACCAGTCTTCGTCCTGCACACAGATCTGCATAAGCTCATGGCCGTAGTGGGCACAATGAGTGGGCAAATCAGACCTTTTGCTGTTTTCAAAGTAATGTATAAGTTCTTCAGCAGAGTTGCCTTCTACCAGGCGATCTAATATTTCGGGCTCATTCAACCTTTTAGCAATAAGGGCGAGAAGTCTGATATGTTCATTAATTTCATCTTCCGGTCCGATCAAAAAGACAATAAGCCTTATATCTTTATGGTCTATGGCATCAAAATCAACACCATCAGGAACAGTTATTATTCCGATAATAAAATCTTTAATTCCGGGAAGTTTGCAGTGAGGAATTGCAACCCCTTGTCCGAAGCCGGTAGAGCAAAGGTTTTCTCGATCTCTGAGAGCGTCAAAAATCTCCAATTCTGTTACAGAGTCCGAATAGGGGCTATTTCTTGCAATCTGGGCTACTTTTTTCAGCGCTTCATCGCGGTCTTTAAATTTCAACCCTACCTTTACATATTCTTTAGTGAAAATGCGAGAAAAATTCATACTTTGACTCCAGCTCCAGTAATTAATGAAAAATATTATAGGATATTTATCGCAAAATACCCAAACACCCCTGAAGCACTATTTATGCCTTGAACTTTCGATGTTTATCTTCATTCCGGTTTTTTATCAGTTCTCAGGTATTTATTACTAATTTCTCTTATTTACCCGGCAATCAAATTATAATTTAAGACGATTACGAGCACGATTTAGATTGCTTCGTCGTTCTGCTTCGCATAAAGCTTCGCAGAACTCCTCGCAATGACGCTATTAAAAGGCTTGGTGTGAGGCAATAACTGTCGGTTGTCGGGAATTGATATCGGGATCGAAGAAAAATCGACAACGACGACGATTACGATTACGAGCACCGTTCAGGTCTTACGACCTTCACTGAGCACGAGCACGAGCACGAGCACGAGCACGAGCACGAGCACGATTATAATTTTTTGTGGCTTGGTGTGAGGCAATAACTGTCGGTTGTCGGGGAGAATAACTTGCGGGTCTTGACCTTTGATCGAAGTAAAGATATAGAATAAAGCAAAATGCTCACGAGGTGACGAAATGGAAGACAAATATTCTGCACAAATTGCGCAGGAATTAAATATAAAACCTGTTCAGGTAATGGCGACGGCTCAGCTAATTGAAGAAGGCGGCACAGTTCCGTTTATTGCTCGATATCGCAAAGAGAGAACCGGGTCTTTAGACGAAGTCGAGATTCAGAAAATCCGCGACCGACTCGAGGCTTTCGCTGAACTCGACAAACGCCGTGATTCGATTATCAAGTCGCTCAAAGAAAGAGAATTACTCACTGATGAGCTTGACCAGCAAATTCAAATTGCAAAAACTCTCAATGAATTAGAAGATATTTATCTTCCATATAAACCTAAAAAAAGAACCAAAGCTCAGATTGCCAGAGAGAAAGGCCTGGAACCCCTTGCCGACATGATTTTTGCTCAAAATCAAGCAATTGAACCTCTTACTGAAGCTGAAAAGTATGTAAATGAGGAATTAAAGGTTGCCTCGGCAGAAGAAGCGCTTCAGGGAGCCCGGGATATAATAGCCGAAAAAGTCAGCGAAAACCGTGAAGTAAGAGAAGCATTGCGTAAGATTTTTATGAACCAGGCAGTTTTAACTTCAAAGGCGGTAAAAGGAAAAGAAAGCGAAGAAAGCAAATTCAAAGACTATTTTGACTGGCAGGAACCGGTAAACCGTATAGCAGGGCATCGACTTCTTGCAATTCTGCGAGGCGAAAAAGAAGGGATACTCAGAGTAAACATTGCTCCTGATGCAGAAAAAGCAGTTCGTGGCCTTTCAAAATTCTTTCGCAAAGAATTCTGCCCAAGCTGGGAAGAGGTTAGAACAGCAATCGAAGACTCATACAAAAGACT
Source organism: Candidatus Rifleibacteriota bacterium (assembly GCA_051747585.1). Classification (GTDB taxonomy): domain Bacteria; phylum Muiribacteriota; class Ozemobacteria; order Ozemobacterales; family Ozemobacteraceae; genus DYKG01. The sequence goes on along the minus strand of JBNJGH010000032.1, from coordinate 14,241 downwards.
TTTGTGCCCTTCGATCGAGAATGAAACGCGCAAACAACTCAGAGAAGCAGCAGAGACAGAAGCAATTCAGGTATTTGCCGAAAATCTTCGCCAGCTGCTTATGTCACCGGCTCTGGGCCAGAAGTCTGTTATGGCAATAGATCCGGGATTTCGCACCGGCTGTAAACTTGTCTGTCTTGATCAGCAAGGTAAGTTGCTCGAAAACTCGGTTATTTATATCAGTCAGTCAGAGCAGGCAAAAGCAGCCTCTGCAAAACATGTAAAAGATCTTATTGAGAAATACGCTATAGAAGCTGTTGCCATAGGCAATGGAACTGCCAGCAGAGAAACGGAAACATTTTTCCGCAGTCTGAATCTTGACGACAAAATTTTAATAATTGTGGTTAACGAAAGCGGGGCTTCGATTTATTCGGCTTCAGAAACTGCCCGGGAGGAATTTCCCGATCTCGACCTCACCGTAAGAGGGGCGGTCTCCATTGGCAGAAGGCTCATGGACCCGCTCGCAGAGCTGGTTAAAATTGATGCTAAATCAATTGGAGTAGGCCAGTATCAACATGATGTCGATCAGACACAATTGAAAAAAAGTCTGGATGATGTGGTAAGCAGCTGTGTTAACAAAGTAGGGGTTGAAGTAAATACGGCAAGCAAGCAGCTACTGAGCTATGTTTCCGGGCTGGGTCCGCAACTGGCCAAAAACATCGTTTTATATCGAGATGAAAATGGCCCTTTTAAAAGCAGAGCAGAATTAAAAAAGGTAAAGCGCCTTGGGCCCAAAGCTTTCGAACAGGCCGCCGGATTTTTAAGGGTCAGGGGCAGCAAAAATTTGCTCGACGAAAGTGCTGTACACCCTGAAAGTTACAGTATCGTAAAAAAAATGGCGCAGGACCTGAACTGCGGCATTAAAGACCTTTTAAGCAAAGATCAGCTCAGACAGCAAATTGTCATCGAAAAATATCAAACAGACAAAGTTGGCCTGCCCACGCTTAAAGACATATTGTCTGAGCTGGCAAGACCGGGCCGAGACCCCCGCGAACAATTCGAGATTTTTTCTTTTGCCGAAGGAATTAACGAAATCAAAGACCTCAAACCCGGAATTTCAATTCCCGGAATTGTTACCAACGTAACCAGGTTTGGCGCTTTTGTAGACGTAGGAGTTCACCAGGACGGGCTTGTACATATAAGCGAACTGGCTGATAAGTTTGTAAAAGATCCTGCAGATGTGGTGAAGGTTCAGCAGAAAGTCATGGTTAGAGTTCTGGAAGTGGACATTCCCAGAAAACGCATTTCTTTATCTATGAAAAGCGAAAAAAAAGCCAGAGAACGCTGGTAAATTAAAATTCAAGAAAGGGATTCAACCACTTCCGGATCTTTGGCATTTTCAATTATCTTCATTTCTTCCGGGCGAATATAATGAGCAGTTGCTGCGCAAAGATGCCCGCCAATTAAAATTATGCTGGCTGAAATATAAATCCAGAGCATAAAAGCTACAACTGCCCCTAAAGAACCATAAATTACCTGGTAGCTGCTGGTTCCGAGTGATAGATACCAGACAAAACCTGTTTTGGTAAGCTCTAAAGCTACTGCGGCAAAAAATGCGCCGACAAAAGCTTCGCGCCAAAGCACCTTTACATTTGGAACATAGCGATAAACCACAACAAAAAGGCAAAAAATGGTCAGAAATGGCAGATAATCAATCAGCAAATGGTTCAGTCCAGACATGGTATTAAGATAATGGCCAACCATATTCGGAAAGAATTTGGGCAAAATATCGATAAGGGTATTGAATATAAGAATAAGTATCAGAAAAATAATTACCATACCGATCATCATTAAGCCGATCAGCCGTTCGGTCAAAAAATGTCGACTTTCTGCATGGGTCCAGGCCAAGTTTATATTCTGAGAAAACCCTGCAAAAACAAGAGTTGCAGACCAAAGCAGCACAATTGTACCAAGAATTCCCACAGTTCCACTTGCTTGAATGAGGTGGGTGATATTGGCCTGCACCATGCCTTCTGAACCGGGCAGATAGCTGTCGGCAAACTTCAAGATTTGTGCCTGCACTTCAGGGCTTTTTAAAAAAGATGCATTAAAAGCTACAATAAAAAGAACAAGTGGAAAAAATGAAAAAATCGCATAGTAAGCAATCGCTGCAGCAGCCTCCAGAACTCGGGTTTCTGAAATTCGATTATATATATGCTGTAAAAATTCCCATATCTTTTTTAGCAATTGCATACCGTACTCTTAAAGTGTTTTAGCAATTAATAGCACAATAATTCAGGACAGACAACTTTCTAGCCAATCTTATCTGGGTCGGGACCTGTGAAGTCATTGAAGAACTCCCAGATTCCATCACCTGAATCACCAACATGTATTCCCCTTACAAGGTCCTTAAGATACGAATTTGCCTCTTCAGATGATTCTGAACCTGCATTAATCTGGTTAACCAGAGAAAAGTATTTTTGTAAATTCTGCGACTGGCTGACCGATGATGAAGTATAGTCTCCCTCTTTAACAGCATTTATTCCTTCGCTAAAGAGCTGCGCGCCCCCTGTTCCGCTCTGCTCTATTGTAGAGGTGAAAGCAGAATTAAATGCGCTGATAAAGTTACTGTTATCTTCTGTTGCAGACAAGCTGTCTGCCATTGAAGAAAAAGCCTGCTCAAGACTTTGTGCGTCGTTTTTAGCAAGATAGTCAGCACTGGTAGAAAATCTGATTAAATTAAGCGGATTATCTCCCGAGCTTGCCTGGGTAACAGCCTTCTGGAAACCTTCGTAAGCCTGAGCATCTCCTGATTGACGAATTGCTTGGCTTACGTTGTTAATTTTTGCGCCATTTGCAGAAATTGTTGCAATCCCGGCTTTTGCCGAATAAGCAGAAGAAATGAGATTAGATGAATTTTTTAACTGGTCAGGCTGCACATTCGCAGAAGACAGGTTTTGAAATAGAACCTGTTGCAAATAAGGATTGTTATTTACTGGTCCTGCCATAATAATACGCCTCCTTGCGTACAACTTTTTAGATCCCTCTATTAAAAGTTTAGCTCAATTGGGTATAGTTGTCCAGTTAAAACCCTTGTGCATTGGCTCCCGACATCATAAACTGATCGAGTTCTTCTTTAAGAAGACCATACAATTGCATGGGTTTAAAACCAGCTTGCAATTGCGCCACGATTTCGCCCGTTTCCTGGTCTTCACTTCCTTCACCCGAGGGTTCTTCCGGTTTAGACTGGGCAGCTTTGTAGGCAGGATCATTCTCGTTAACCTGTTCGGCAATAAAGGAAAAAGTATCGTCGTAATCAGTACACTGTATCTGCTCGATTCTTTCGTTTAAAAATCCATTGGCACCGACTACTGCTTGCAAAACTATGTCATCAGACTCAATATGTGCATTATGATGTTGTTTGATAACAGCAATGACATAATCGGGCATACCAATTTCGCGGGCATATAAAGCTCCCAGATAGGTATGGTCCACCCCAAAAACTCTGTGTTCGGCTTCTGCGAAACTCATTTTTTCGCCACGCACCATTCGTAACACCTGAGCATATTTTTGTTCGTCATAAAAGGCATAAGCCAGAGAACCAATATCGTGCATAAGCCCGGCAACCCTGATTTTGCCTATGGTAGGAATATTGGCTTTAGTCAGTTTGCCAATATAGGCTGCAAGATGAGAGCATCTACGCATGTGGGCCAGCCGGTCTCTCTGGTTGGCAAACAACTGAGTAAAGTTTTCGAACATTTCGTGTAACAGTAATTGTCTAATGCCTTCAAGCCCAAGGTAAGTAACGGCACCACTGAGAGTTTCAACCGGCATTCTACGGCTGAAATAAGCTGTATTTGCAGTCTTAAGCATACTGGAAACCAATTTGGGATCCTGGCCGGCAGCTTCTTCTATATCTTCGAATTCTACTTCCGGATTCCGCATCAGCTGTAGAACTTCATAGGCTTTATTCTTTGTAGCTCCTACGCTACCCAGTTGTTTTAGTATTTGTTCGGCAGTTCTTTCGCCTTTTACTCTGTTAACCGCCTCAAAAACATCATTAAAAACCATTATGCCATGCATATCGAAGGGGATCTGCTCTTCAGGTCGTTCTGCCACAATCTTAAGCGCACCGAATTCTCCGACTTTTAAAATTAACGGCAAAACCTCTTCATTTAAAGATGCACCTTCAGAAAGAGTAAAAATTATGTTTTCAAATTTTCTGGTTAACAGCGGCATGGTCTTCATGGACTCGTGGGAGCTTTTTATATCCTGATCTACCACGATCATTTCTATAATCTTATGCCCATGATCTCTGAGTTTAAAGGCGTGCTTTTCCGGCATCTAAGTTCTACTCCCTCTAAAAAAAATCATATTGTTATACTAGCATAGACAAATATAGAGTTTAAGGCAAAAATCAGGTTAACAGAGAAAATCCATATGAGGGCTCGGGATAATCTTTTTTGATAAGTTCCGGAACAGTTTTATACAAATCTCTTTGCATTAAAAAGTCCAGATCATCCTTAAGCCCGATATCTATTACCGCTTTGCCGGCCCCCGACATTTCCAGAAGCTTTCTGGTGTCGCGATAATAACCGTAAATGCCCAACGCCGCCTGACCACCATCACCTAATTCAAATGGAGTTGAAGCGCTTAAAGAAGCCATGATCTGTGAAACCAGATACCCTGCACAATAGGCGTCGTCGATGGCAAACTTTTCTTCACGACCTGCACAAACGAGCAAAATATCAAAATCACTCTTATTTGCGGTTTCAAGAGATTTTTCAACGACGGCAGATGCATTCAGGAAACAACCAAGATAAACATGAGGAGCCATCACCAAATCAGATATGGCTCTGGTTCCGTTGCTTGAAGTAAAAATAATGGTTCTGCCGTCAAGATCAGCCTGAGAAAATTTCAATGGGCTATTGCCATAATCAAATCCTTCTGGCGGAAGTCCCTTCCTTTCTCCGCACAAAAGAGGGTGTACCGTCTGCTGAGAAGCAAATTTGTTCGCTTTTTGTATAGTTGTGGTTACTATAACCTTCTCCGGCTTACGGTCCATTATAACCGTAAGGCTCGAGGTGGCGCGAACGACATCGACTACGACGCAAACCTTGCTTGCCAGGGCTTGCACTTCAGATGGGGTAAAAGCTACGTCAATATGCATAATAATTTATCATTCAGTTTGTTTTATTCCAGCGCGACATTAAAGATTTATACATTCTCATGGTCGCTTTTGTTTCCTGTCTACACCTCGTAATTTGCTCGATTAATTCGGTTTCTTCATCTGTAGAAGTTTTTCGCAAAAAAGCTTCAAGAAGAGTATCACGTCTTTCGCTAGACCGACATAGACAATCGAGCCTTTCAAGAACAAGGGCCATTGTTTGATTCAACTCAGCGGCGTCATCATTCTTATCTTGCAATCTAACCTGTTTGTCATCGGGATCATTTTCACCAAGAATTCTTCTTGCCGCTCTAATACTTAATTTATCTTTTTTAAGTAGCTTGATAATTGATTTAAGAGCTTCGAGATGATGATGCCGATAAAGCCGATGACCGCCCCTGGTTCTTTCTACATCAAGAATCACCGGGAACTGCTTTTCGTAATATCTCAAAGTATGAGATGCCAGACCTGTAAGTCGGCTGACTTCAGTTATTGTCAAATATTCGTTCATTATGAGTGTTTATGCTCCCTCAAAAAACTTGCGAATTTCTGGGGCCAGCTTTCTGGTTCAGTTACAAGAGCTACAAAAAAGAGCAAAACCAGAAGAAGCGCAAGTATAAACATGCTTAAACCTCCATAAAATAAATATTTCAGCCGTTTTGATTTCAGTAATTTTCATATCGGAAAATGTCTGAAATTTTGTTAGGGAAAAGGAAAATTATCTTTATCTGCAACAATCTCAGTCTCAGGGCTCAATTTTGCATCTAATAACGAAACTGCAAAGTTATCGCCCAGATTAATCAAGTCTTCAACGAAATCTTTAACTTGTATTTCATCCGGCTCTGATTTCGGTTTTAATTCCGGCTTTATTTCAGGCTCTAGTTCAAGCTTTTTGCCGACTTCAAGCTTTTCTTTTTCAACAAGCATGACGGATTTTTTCTTCTGAATCTTGTCTAAATCGCTTTTGGAGCCGGCAGAGGTTGAGTTAGCGGCTTTAACTGCATTTGAAACCGATGCCAACTTAACCGGCAAAGAGATTTTACCTTCGAGAAAATTAACCAGCCACTTTCTTACATTTACCTGAGGCGGTTGTTTCGGTCCCATACTTAACGGTGTGTGGCAATTATAAACCCTTTCGAGCTGATTTCTTAACCTTTGCTCGAGGTCATAAAATTTCTTTTTGGTATGATTGTCTGGCGACAGAGCCAGAACCTTGTCAGAAGCTCCCCAACGATATTCAATTGAATGGTAAGGATCAAAAGAAAGTCTGAACAACCGCTGACAAACTTCATTAAAATCAAGAACACGAGTGTTTCCGGCCGAATCAGTATAACTTACACTAAGGGCCGGACTTAAATTATCATAAAGATTTAACAAGTCAGAAGCCAACCTTAGCGACTGCTGCGGATTTATTTTGTAAAGATCTAGAACCATACGAACTGTTCTTTCGTAAAAGCCCTTAAAAGCCATCTTCAAGCGCGCATCCCGCGAAGGCGTAGAGAACTCTTCCCATATGCCGCTTGTACCATAAATATTCCAGGGCAATGCTCCGGGATGAGTTTTTTTGTCGATTCCTTTTTTTATACATATATCAACTGCAAGAACCCGATATTTTATATCTTCGTATAATTCTTTCATCATAAATCTGAATTCGTTAACCGGATCAAATTTTACAGATGTTTTAGAAAGACGAGCCCGACAATAATCATAATAAGACAGGCCATTTCTGCCCTTATAGGAATACTTCTGCCTGTACTGATCTTCTGCGGAAAAATCAGGTATATTATGGTTGCTTGCCCGGCTTATTTTACCGTTTGAAGTGTATCTAAGAGGCCGCCACCTCTTAAAGCCACCGCCATTTTTCTTATTTCCACGAACAAACTTTGAACCAAACCAGGGTTTGGAGATAGTACGATCCGGGTGTCCATCTATCACCTTTATTCTTCCATCTGAGCGAACCTTGTAGACAACAGCCACATGGCCATTAGGATCATAATAGATCGTACCCGGCTTGATAGATTCAGGCTGAATTTTAACCGGATAATGATCAGAATTTTCAACGCCGGGTTTCATTCTATAAAAACCGGAATTAATCAGAAGAACCTTGCTGAACAATTTCTGCGGAGATGAAAAATAATCCTGATCTTTAAACTCAACCGGATGATTACCATAACTATATCTTGGATCACCACCTTTACCCGCGATTTTACTTACGTATCCGAAAGGCAATCGAAGCTTATAAGCCACATAAGCCCTTAAAAGATATGGCAGGTCGGCACAATCGGGGTACAAATTAAAATGTTTGTCTTCCTGACCATAAAGAGGGTTTGCCTTTGCATCTCTTATAAAGCGGTTTAAATTCCCATGCTTAGACTCACCAAGTGCCTTAACAAAGTTTTCATATATTTTTTCGTCTTGTTCTGTCCAGAAACTTCTGCTGAGTTTCCAGGCAGCAGCAGTAAGATTCTGCGTGCATATCAGAATCAGAAAAATAACAAGAAAAATCTTATAAAATGTTTTTGTGGAAAAAAATATTTTCATAATGCCAGAGAGGATTTCTCTTAGCAGAATAAATCGACACAAAAGCATGAAAAATTGATAACAAACTACCGATATTACAACTGCAATGAATTTTACACGATTTACCAGGCCACTATTAATTGCGGCGAGTTTTATTTTAATAATCAGTCTGCTACCCGGTTTCAAGGGACAACAAGCTGATACTTTCATACATGCCCCGTTAAACGAACCCGCGGCGATGTTTTATCATAACCTGGCAGTCAGTGGTATTTATAATCGAGATGAAACAGCAAAAGAGGCTCTGGCAGAAATTAACGAAAGCATTAAAAATTTTTTAAAACAAAAGGGAATAAAAAAGGAACACAATCCGGAAAACCTGTTTGAAAAAAAGTTTCTTAACAATAATCAACGCCCCGAAGAACTGTATTTTTACTTTAAAAACAGGACAAAATTTGCCTTTATTTTAAGCGGTGAATTTGATGTAGAACGACTTAAACAGCAAATGGGCAGAACTGATACGGGTAGCAGCACAATTTTAATCGAGCTTGACCTAAATAAAGACAGCGACAATAGTTACAACGAGCTTGTATTATGGGCTGATGCAAAACTTATAGCGCTTTGCCCCAAAGTTTCGAGCAAAGAGATAATCTCACGACTGCAAAACAATCAAGATTACCTTCATTCCAGATTCACAACTTTTAAAAAAATGCTGAAAGGCAAACCCGCACTGGCTGGAGAAATTGACTTAGAACTTCTCAAACAGGGCATGGCTTCTTCTACAATTAGAATGCCCGAAACCTTAAATGTCCTGAAACATTTGAGATTCATTGGCGATGCCAGACTTACAAAAGCACAACTTTATGCTCCTGAAACCCAAAAGCGTGAACTTCTACATAAAGAAATTGAAACAGGTCTCGAGCTTTTTAACAATTTCTTTAATAAGGTCGCAACCTTCAGTGTTAGCTCAAAAGGAAACAGCCTGTTTCTGGAAGCTGAGGCGGGTCTAGATGCAGAAAGAACTTTAAGCAGAAAGGTTTCGGCTTTTATAATTCATTTTTTTGAAAGCAGACAAAACCAGAACAGCATAGTTCTAACCAGTAAAATTGACAATGAAGAAAAAAATTAAAAACAAAAACCAAACTGCTTTCGCACTGCCCGGCAAGCCTTTAAGGACCTCGGCTAAAGCAATTATTGTCGAAAACGAAAAAATTCTTACCACCAGAAACAAAGATCTGTTCGGTAATTTTTACCTCTTACCCGGAGGTGGACAGGAGCACGGGGAAACTCTCACCGAAGCTTTAAAGCGTGAATGCTATGAAGAAACCGGTGTTACGATAAAAGTCGGCGAACTTGTTTTAATAAGAGAATATATTTCTGCCAACCACGAATTCGCAGAATACAACCCTGATATACATCAAATCGAATTCTTTTTTAAATGCACAATAACCGGCCGGGCAAAAGATGACTTCATTCCCAACGCCGACTGCATGCAGACCGGAGTCTCCTGGTTGCCAATCAAAGAACTGAAAAATTTCCGACTTTACCCAAAAACCTTCATCGAACTGTTACAAAAACATTCTGATTTGAATTTCCCGACAATTTACCTCGGCGACACTAATTAATTTTATTCATATCTGAATGCTTCGATTGGGTCAAGCTTTGATGCTTTCCAGGCAGGGTAAAGCCCAAAAAAGACGCCAACGCTTCCTGAGAATACAAAAGAAATAATAATGGCCGGCCATGAAACCAGGGGTGGAAAATCAACAAAATAACTGATTATTTTTGACAATCCAATTCCTCCAAGAATACCAACTGCCCCGCCAATACAGGAGAGGGTAACAGATTCGATCAAAAACTGAACCAGAATATCTCTAGTCTTGGCTCCTATAGCCATTCTTATTCCGATCTCACGGGTGCGCTCAGTTACCGATACCAGCATAATGTTCATTATACCGATTCCGCCAACCAGCAGCGAAACCGAAGCAATACTGCCCAGCAGCATGGCAATAATAGCAAGTGTAGAACCCGCCATTTCGGCTATGTCTTCCTGAGTTCTGATACGAAAGTCTTCTTCGCCCTCAACACATCTGTGACGAAGGGTAAGAAGCCTGGAAATTTCATCTTTGGCCGATTCGACCAGTTCGGGAGTACGAGCTGAAATATTGAGCATGTGAGCATAATCGATACCAAGCACTCTTCTTTGAATTGCGGGAAATGGCACTATTATCACATCATCCTGGTCAGATCCCATAGAGGTTTCCCCGCGCTCTTCAAGGACTCCTATGACCTCTAACGGGAGCTTTTTAAATCTTATTGTCTGACCAATTGGATTCAGATTGCCAAAAAGGTTTGTTACCACGGTTTTTCCAAGAATACATACCTTTTCGCCCGATCTGGCTTCAGCTGCATTCATAAATCTGCCCACAGCAATTTTTCGCGAAGAAATTTCGAGATAAGATTCATTAACCCCCATTACACTCGAAGACCAGTTTTGATTACCAAAAACTGCCTGTCCGCTACTTCTGACGACAGGGGTAGAAAGACCTACCGATGGACATTCCCTTGCTATTGCACGACTGTCTTCAGGTGTCAGGGTGGTTATAGAGCCCCTTGGGCCATGAAATCCCCTTCTTTTAGACGTTCCGGGAAATACCATAATCAGGTTAGTGCCCATGCTGGCAATGTTTTCCTGAACAGAATAATAAGCGCCCTGACCAAGGCCTACCATTGCCACAACTGAAGTAACACCAATAATAATCCCCAAAGCAGTTAAAAAAGAGCGAAGTTTGTTTCTACCAAGACTTTTCAAAGCCAGTTTAATAATTTCCCAGAAACTCATTTGCTTTGCTCCTCAACAACTTCACGCTTTGGCATATTTTTTATCTCTTCAGCGGCTATAAGACGATCGGGCACAAGCTGATCATCGATCATCATACCATCTGACAGGTGAACCAGACGTTTGCCATAATGAGAGATGTCGGGTTCATGAGTTATAAGCACAATGGAAATTCCTTTGTCGTTGAGGTCTTGAAAGATACCCATAACTTCGACACTGGAATATGAATCAAGATTACCCGTAGGTTCATCGGCAAGTATAACAGCAGGGTTATTGACCAGCGATCGAGCAATTGCAACTCTCTGTTGCTGACCACCCGAAAGCTGGTTTGAATGATGATGCTCACGTCCTTTGAGCCCAACAGAATCGAGAGCCTGCATGGCTTTTTCGTGGCGGATATCTGGGGCAACCCCGGCATAAATCATTGGTAGTTCTACATTTTCCAGGGCACTTGTTCTCGATAAAAGATTGAACCCTTGAAAAACAAAGCCGATTTTACGATTGCGAATTACAGCAAGCTCGTCACGACTGAAATTAGAAACATCTTCGCCCTCAATTTTATATGTTCCTGAAGTTGGCCGATCGAGACAACCCAGAATATGCATAAGAGTAGATTTACCAGAACCCGAGCTTCCCATAATGGTAATAAATTCACCTCGATGTACCGCCAGGTTAAAATGTTGCAATGCTTTAACAGACACACCATCCATAAAATAAGTGCGACAAAGGTCTTTAACTTCTAATAAAGGGGATTGAGTCATAATTACATCCGTATTTTCATGCTTCGACGGCGACCGGAAGCGCCTGCCGAGTTGCCATTCAAGCCGGTTATAACTCTGTCGCCAGGCTGCAGAGAACCATCTAAAACCTCAATATAATCATTGTTGGATATACCAATCTTAACCTTTTTAAGTTCAGGTCTTTTATTAAGAATCCAAACGGGCAGAGTGTCGGTAGCAAGCTCGCTCACAAGGTCATCCATCTTATGTTGCATATTTTCGGGGGCTTTAAAATATAAAGCCTGAGTCGGCAAACGTACCACGTCTTCTCGATTTGCTGAAAGTATTTCCACACTTGCTGTCATACCGGGTTTCAGCAATAAATCATTGTTAAAAACATTAACCATAACCGAATAAGTAACCACATTTGAGGTAACCACCGGTGAAAGTCTGACCTGCTCAACTACACCTTCAAAAGTTCTGTTACGGTATGCATCAACTGTAAAAGTAACCTTCTGACCTTTGGCAACCTTACCTATATCGGCTTCATCTACAGCTGTGTCTATTTGCATCTTTTTTAAATCCTGGGCAATGATAAAAAGCCTTGGAGCCTGTAAACTTGCGGCAACTGTTTGCCCCACATCTACATCACGCGAAATTACAACTCCGTCGATTGGAGAATAAACTCTTGTACGATCTAGATCGATCTGAGCAATATTGAGCTGAGCTTCCATCTGTTTGATTCTTGCTTCCGCGCCTAGAATCTGAGCATCTTCCGCCTCCATCTGTGCCTTTATGGCCTGGGTTCTTGCCCTTGCCGAATTGAGCTGGGCTCTGGCGGCGACAAGTGCAGCTTTTTGCGATTCAAGAGTTGTCAGCAACTGGTCACGTTCCGCTGCTGAAACAAGCTTTTTGGCAAAAAGTTCCTTGATACGGCCAAAATTTCTCTCGGCTTCTTCAACAGCAACTTCAGCTTTACGAATATTAGCTTTACTGACCTGCACTTCACTATGAGAATTCAACAGGGATGCTTCGAGATTTTTAAGTTGAGCTTCACTGCTTTTTAAACTGGCGCGGGCATTTTCCAGATTTGCTTTAGCCTGCTGAACTCTGGCTTCATAAGTCGCCGGGTCGAGCTGGGCCAATAATTGGCCTTTTTTGACCTCGTCATTGAAATCAGCATAAAGCTGTAAAATGTTTCCGCTTATCTGGGAACCAACTTCTACGGTTTTCAAAGCAGCTAACGAGCCGGTAGAAGAAATGGTAATCTTTATATCGCCTTTGGTTATTTTATCGGTAATATATGAGCCTGCTTTTCTTGAAGAACCTGAAAAATACCAACCGACAAGAGAACCGACAATTAATAGTAGAATAATTATAAAAAGAATAAGTTTTTTCATTTGTTGTTTTCTCCGGATACTATTTTGTGTTCTTCAATGGGTTGAAACTTAAATTCGCGGGGAAGATCACCAGTCACGCGATCGAGCTCAGCACGGGCAATAAGGCTGTCAAAAAAAGCAACAATGTAATTCCCCCGGGCTCTAGTCAATTCGACTCTGGCATCATTCACTTCGAGAGGATTCCCCATACCGGCATCATAACGGCCCTGAGCAAGATAAACACTTTCGCTTGCCTGCTGAACAAGCACCTGAGTTGCTTTAAAGCGTTCAAGAGCATCATTTAAGCCGGTCACTGCATTCTCAAGTTCTGCATTTACCCCAAGCCTGAGGTTCTTTATACTTTCGCGAGCTTTTACCAGCTGACTTTCTGCACTTTCTATTCTGGCACGGGTAAGGTTACCATCAAAAATCGGCCAGCTCAAATTTACCGAAGCACGCCACTGACGATCAAGAGGAGTTGTGGTTCCCGACCAGGAATAATCTGCTGACGCCGAAACAACCGGCTTTAAACTTCTTTTTATGCCCTTGATTTGATTATCGACTGACTCGGCTTGAAGCATGGCTGATTTTATTTCAGGGCGTTCAAAAGCTTTTTCTTTTAAATCATTCTTATTGATATCGAGCTCAGGCAGCTTATCGATCAAGAACTCTTCGACTTCCAGCCTGTCTTGCAAACCGATTGCGCGGGCCAGATTTGATTTTGTAACTTTAAACCTGCTTCGAGCCGAAATCAACTCTACATTTGCATTAGCCACATCGACCCTGGCTCTGGTTATATCATAAGGTGGCCGGGTACCCACTTCGACGTAATCTTCGACCTTGCTTAAATGCTTTTTAAAACCATCGAGGGTATCTAGCCTGACCTGTACGAGGGCACGAGCCTGCTGAGCCTGGTAAAAAGCTTTTTTAACCGATGCGGCAATTTCGATGAGACCATTACTATATTGGGCCCGGGCAGCTTTTAACTGTTTTTTTAATGATTCCTGCTCAAAGCGGTTCTTGCCGGAATCTGAAATTATTTTTTTAACCCCCAGGGATTCTGAGGTGCTGTCGACCATTGCATCTGTAGTGAAGCCGGATTCGACTTTGCGGCGATTAAACCCGGCGCTGAGATCGAGCCTTGGATCCCAATAAGCCTTGCTCTGCTTAAGTGAAGCTTTTTGGCCATCGATCGAGGTTTTGGCAATCTTTATCTGGGGATGATTTTCGAGGGCGTAGGTAAGACAATCGGATAATGTCCATAAATCTTTTTTATCGGCAGCTAACAAAGACGAAGCAGATAATATCAGGGTAAGTATCAGAAAAGTTTGAAAACGAGCTTTATTCATTAATTATGCCCTCCCGGATAAAATAGTTTAGTTCTTTTTTGCCAGGTGTTCAATCAGGTTAATCTTAAGAAAAGTAAAGAAGCCGCCCATAAAGGGGCGGCTTCTTGTTTAGAATTATACCAGTTAGAGATTGCTTCGTCATTCTGCTTCGCATGAAGCTACGCAGAGTTCCTCGCAATGACATTATTCTGTCAGTGAGATTTTTAGAAGCGGGCGACTACACCCAGGGTGGGGCCACAATATTTGAGATCGACATTGTCGTTGTCGGCATCTACGTCGTATTTAACGTTTT
>JBNJGH010000031.1:0-31772 GCA_051747585.1 Candidatus Rifleibacteriota bacterium | reverse complement strand
AATTCATTTTCTTTTTCAAGAAGAAAAACGCCGTTTGAAGCAGCAATGAATACCTGAATATTGCTGGAGGCAAAATCGGTTACCCAACCGGGAAATTCCAGTCCTTCCAAGGGAGGAACCATATAAAGACTTTTATTTTTTATTTCAAACAAACCTTGGTTGCATCCGGCAAAAACGCCATTTTTAGTGTGAGCTATGCTGGTAAATCCTGTTGGGTTGCGGTTGTCATTAAAATAAAATCGCTGGAAAGCACCTTCTTTTAAAGCGCCAATAAAGCGGTCGCTGCCGATAAACAGATGATTTTTTTCACCAGGTTGAGGAGACATTGTCAGAATATTTTTTATCTGCTGACTAGAAATGTTGATCAAATCAAAATTAATGCTGTTAAAATTTAATTTTCCGCGGTAAAGGCCCCTTGAAGTACCAACATAAAACTCATTCTTGTCAGTGCGAACCATCGTTGAGACAGCAGTTTCGGGAAAGGTGAAAAGGTCGCTGCCCGAAAAATGCCAGTTTTCGCCATCGAATATCATTAATCCCTTGTCCTGGGTTCCTACGATGGTAAGATCCATCTGATCTGTTGCAAAAGGTAATATAGATAGAATCTGGTTGCTTATAAGGCCGTTAAGTTTATTGTAAACGGCAAAGTAGCCGGTTTGTATTCTTGGTGGTCTTCTAACATGGGGGAAATGCTGTGGGCCAGGTTCAGGATTGCAGGCTAAGGCAGAAAAGTTAACAATAAAAAAACAGAAAAGCAAGACTGATGAATTTTTCATAAATCCCTCTTAAAAATACGAAATCCCTGGAATGTAAGTATTTATCAGAAAGTATAATTCAATTATATGTCTTTATCGTTAAAACGAAAATGGTTTTTATTTTTTAACAGTAATTTTCCATTTGTTTGTTGAAACTTGCTAATATGCCTAAATGGATGGTTGCTGATTTTTTAAAGCTGTCCAAGCTTTCTGTAAAGGGTACGTCTGCCTATACCGAGTATGGATGCGGCTTTTTGTTTGTTGCCATTAAATTTATCAATCACATAGTTAATGTATTGAAGCTCAATTTCGGACAGGCTGGGTAATTCTTCTGTCGCCAGGTGTCGGGTTATGAATCGTTTTGCCGAATCATCCGAGCTAACATTTGCACTTTCAACTATCCGTCTTGGTAAATGCTCCGCTTTGATTTTGTTGTCGTCGCAGAAAGTTACGGCACGCTCAATGGCATTTTTAAGTTCTCTTACATTTCCGGGAAATTTATAGTTATTCAAGATGTTTAAAACATTGTTTTCGAAACCTTGAATTTTTTTGCCCATTTGGATGCAATGCCTCTGCAAGAACCAGTTCGCAAGTAATTCGATATCATCTTCCCTTTCTCTTAGAGGAGGAAGCTTAAGGGTAAAGGTTTCAAGTCGAAAAAAAAGGTCCTGGCGAAAATCGCCTTTAATAATTTTATCTTCTATGTTTTGATGGGTTGCAGCAATAATTCTAACCTTGACCTGCTTTTCTTTGTCAGAGCCTACTGGCCTGATCTTCCCATCCTGCAGCATTCTTAACAGCTTTGCTTGAAGAAACAGGGGCATTTCTGAAATTTCATCTAATAATAAAGTGCCGTCCCGGGCTTGAGCAAATATGCCGCTTCGATCTTTACCGGCACCGGTAAAGGATCCGGCTTTGTGCCCAAAGAATTCACTTTCAAGCAGATGTTCCGGAATTCCGGCGCAGTTTACTGCAAGAAATTCGCCTTTTGCGCTTTTGTTGAGCTGGTGAATAGCCCTTGCGACAAGCTCCTTGCCGGTTCCAGACTCTCCAAGAATAAGAACGGGGCCTTTTGCGCTGGCTACTCTGATCATTTTGTCGTATAGAAGGCGCATAGGTCTGCTTTGCCCTATGATTCCATGGAAATTGTCTTCGCTTAAAAACTTTTTAATATTATCAATTTCATTTCGTAGGCCACGGTTTCTGAGTATGCGTTTTACAGACAAGGTGAAATGTTCAAGATCGAGGGGTTTGGTTAAAAAATCCTCCGCTCCTGCCTTTAAAGCTTCGACTGCTCGAGAAATCGTTCCGAATGCTGTTATAATTAAAAAATCAGGTTTTTCCTCAGCAAAGGCATCGCTTGATTTTTTTAATAGTTCCAGGCCGTTTATCCCGGGAAGGCGCAGGTCGCTAACAACCAGATCCGGTTTAAGTACGGCAATCGTAGCAAGCGCTTTCTCGCCATTATTTACCCATTTTGCTTCAATATCATTTTCGATTAATTCCTGGGCGAGCATTTTTCCCAGTGCTCTATCGTCTTCTACAATCAAAATTTTATTTTGCTGGTTAGTTGTTTCCAATTTGTTTTACTCCGGTTGTGGGTAGTGTAATCTTAAAAAAAGTTCCGCCAAGTTTGCTTTTGCCAAGATTGACTGTTCCGCCATGTTCCTTGATTATTCCATGAACTACAGCCAATCCCAGGCCGGTACCCGTGCCGACTTCTTTGGTGGTGAAAAATGGTTCGAAGATTCTGTCTTTGATTTCTTCATCGATTCCTGCGCCATCATCATCAATCTGAAAGCAGATCTCTTTATTTTTGCAATGCCAGGATATTTTTGTCTGGCTGGCGTTTTCAGATTGAATTGCGTTGCGCAATAAATTGGTCAAAACCTGTTCGATTTTAATAGGATCCACTTCTATTTCCGGGTCTGAGTTCCCGGTAGCAATTTCTACCCTGACATTTTTTAAGTCGGCTTCCTCGGTAATTGCGTTTGCGGAAGAATGTGCCATAACGGAAGGTTTGGTTCGTCTTTTGCGCAGTTCGCTGCTGTGGCTGAAAACAAGTAGCTGGCGAATGATGTGTTCCATTCGCAAGACTTCATGGCGGATCTCCTGCAGAATTGTTTTTATTTTAGGGCTTAAATTTTTGTCTCTGAGTCCTCTTTGTGCTTGCCCCGCAATTACGCTCAAAGGTGTTCCGAGTTCGTGAGCCACTCCTGCTCCCAGTTGTCCAATTGCTGCAAGCTTTTCTGCCTGTTTGAGCTGGGCGCGGAGCAATTTTTGCTTTTCATTCTTTTTAAAAAGCTCTAATTGAGTTTTTTGAATGCTGTCGAGCATGAGGTTGAAATGTGAACCTATTGCGGTAATTTCTTTGGGACCGGCCGGGGCAAAACGATGCTTTTCGTCTCCTTCCGTTACCTTGTTTATACTTCTGATCAGCATTGAAAAATGTTTGCCCATTGCGTTGTGATGTCCCCACAAAACCAGAAGCATCATTGTGACTAGACTTAAAACAAACCAGATTATGCCATTGGTTCTGATGGTGTGAATATATTGTCGAAGGTCTCTTTCTCGTCTGGTAAGATGAAGAAGTCCGCTAACCCTGCCACCTGAATCAATTAAGGGTACAAAATATGAGTAAACATTTCGTCCGGCAATATTCCCGTATTCTCCAGTTTCTTCCCTGGCTTCGGCCAGGCGCGTCAGTTTGTTTTTTCGTGGCAACTTTTCTTTTCTGCCCACCGCAGCAATTTGTTTGCCTTTTTGATCGTAAACATAAGCACTGTAAACTCTGCCTATTGAAAAAGCCGATTCAAGGGTTCTGGAGATGCTGCCTTCGCGTTCTCTTTCAAGGGCATAGCTTATTGGGAGTCTGATTGCTCGAGCTACCAGCTCTAAGTCTTTTTGCATTCGCTCTTCGGAGTGCTTTTCCAGTGCATCTAAAGCAAAATAGCTTGTTGCTCCCATGGCTATTGCCAGCGGAACGACTACATAGACTATTAAGGCAAGCCTGAGGCTGGAATAATTTTTTATCTGTATTTGTTCGTTGAGGTTTGAAATTTCTGTTTCTTTATGGCTCATGTGTCATAAAGATACAGGACAAACTGTGCGTTTGGCAAGCTACTTTTTTTTAAAAGTTAGTGCCTTGAGTTTTGAAGGCGGCTTATATAGAGGGATTTCGTAGGATTAATTAGTCTTTTTTTAAAGTTGGCATAAAAAATGCTTAATAGGGATGCAACTGACTATTTTTAATTGATGGTCTAATGTAATATTTAACTTTTTTGGAGGTATTAGATGATAAGATTTTGTTCAATTAGTTTAGCTGTGGTTCTTTGTATGTTGGTTATGGCTCCCAATGTTATAGCTCAACCCGCAGGAGGAAGTCCTGGAATTAGTCAACAACAGTCTACAACAAGCCAGAATGCTCCCCAGATGCAGAGCCAACAACAGTCTGCACCCCAACAAAAAGCTCCCCAGATGCAACAGCAGCCTCAGCCACCCAAGACCCCTTCGGTAGAGGCCTCTGACGCTGAAATCGAAAAAGTTGCCAAGGCTTATATGGAAATAAATAAGGTCCAACAGAGTCTGCAAAAAGAACTGGAATCAGCAAACGATGCCAAAGAGGCGCAAAAAATGCAACAAAGTGCTGCCAAACGTATGGCTATGGCAGTTTCTAAAGTAGGTATCGAAGTTGATCGCTATAATCAGATTATGCAAGCTGCACAATTTGATGAAAATCTGAAACAAAGAATTTTTGAAACATTGTCTCAGTCTGATCAATAAAGGAGCTATTGTCCCTTTGGGATTTGAGCGGTCCACACCACTTCCTGCTTGATCAATTTTGGTGAGTTGAAAAAGAAAAATGGCTGTTTCAAAGGATGGAAACTATTCGCTTGTGATATTCTGCCCATACTCTGATCTGAGCGAAATATTCTTTTACTCACTGTAAAAATTGATGTGGACCAATATTAGCGGGGCTGCCTTTGCGGGCAGTCCCTTTTTTTTTCTCATTATCTGATTTTTTTACTCGGCTTGTGCTGGTTTGTCTGGTAATACAACTGTATCGGGACAGGTAGGTTAAAATTTGAAGATGTTTTTTAATTTGTCTTCGAGGGTGTCTTTTTTATCCTCGTCCTGCTTCGGGTCGGGTGGGCTGTTTGCATTTTTGTTCATTTCTGCAGGAGTCCGTTTCCTTTTCTCGAAAATGTGCTGTAGACCTTTCAATAGGTGTTCTTCAGGGGAGTTTTGTTCTTCAGTTTTTTCAGTTTCAGTGCTGTCATTATTTTGGCGCTCTGGAAGCAATATGTCCTGGAGCATTTTCTGTCCTCTGCGCTTGAGTCCGAGTTCGAGAAGATTCTGGGCACTTAAGCCGGGAAACGATGGTGATAAAAGGGTGCCTTCAACTCTGGTAGGTATTTTGGCATTTTTACCATCGGACGAAATTTGGCGCAGAATTTGACTTTCAGCCAGAGCATTTTGAGTAAAAATAATACTCATTTTCCCGGAAAGACTGGTATCCAGCCCAACCTGGCCGCGATAATACAGCTTGCCTGCTTCGGCAACAAAGAGCAGGTCATCGGTATTCATTATTCCATTTTTTAACTTGAAGGTGCCCTGGCCTGATTCGATCTTGCCCGAAGCAAACTGACGCAAATTAAGTAACGAAAGCGCCGGAGTTATAACCGGTGGAGCCTGATAATTACCATCCGGCATTATAAAGCTACCATCGCCCTGCATGCTCTTGAGGCCGCTTGAATTGCCGGTTGCATTGAAATTTGCGTTTGCTGTGCCGGTTACAACGTTTTTCTGGCTGCTGTTTTCTGAAAGGAATTGTTCAACCTTAAGGCTATTGCCTTTGAGGTTCATTGTGAATTTTATGGGTGCAGTTTCGGGAAAAACCTCCCCTTTTCCTGTCAGTTTCCCGTCAAAAATGCCGGCTGCGGCATCATTGATTGTAATGGTCTCGCCATTGTAGTTGTAGGTGGCCGAAACATTTTTGAACGGGAAAATGTAAATATTCTGCTGCTTTGCACTTTCAAGAGGAGCGTTAACATTGCAGCGGGGAATTTCGAGATTGCCGTTAATTTCTATCTTTTTGCTTGAACCTGTTATTGTTCCTTCACTTGTGCCGTTGCCCGAAATGGTCAGGCCTTTTTTTGAGATAAAAGCTGTGCTTATTTCACCGAAGGCTAGGGGTTTTATAAGGTATCCAATATTCAATTTATCTTTGTTTAAATCAAGAAGAATTTTTCGTATTTTAACTTTTGAGCTGCCCCAGGAAACTTGCAAGCTTTGGGTCTCAACTTTGTCGTTGCTGAATGAAAAAGATGCTTCAGGCATGCTGAGCGGTTGCTTGAGCAGATTTTTTGCAATTCTTAATTTTGTTAGTTTTGCAGATCCCTGAATCTTGGGTAGCGACATGTTGCCGCTAAGTTTGAAGCTGCTGTTTAGTTGTCCGTTAAATAAAGGAGTATGGGGTTTTGTAAGTTTTTCTGCTTTAACAGATCCTGTTAATTCTGCATTCACTTCGTCAGAGTCTTTTTCTCTGGCAAGATTGACTTTATCAATCAATACGGTTAAAAGTCGGTCTGACCTCTTGTCTTTGATGTTTATTTTTATATCTTTACCGTTGAGTTTCAAGAAAGGCAGATCTTTTATGCTTTTACTTTTCTTGGAAGTTTTTTTTGCCGAAGGCTTGTACTTTTTCAGTGTTTTTAGGTATTCGGCTGAGAGGTTAAGATTGGCTGAAGCAAGAGAAATATCTTTCAAAATGATTCGTCCGGCCATCAGGTTAAGAAGGTCGCAGGTTGCACTGACTTTTTCAATTGTAGCAATCGCCTGCTTGTTTTTGTCGCCTATAAGAAGATTTTCGATATTAATCGTTGCGAGATCCATTTCGTAGCTTTGTGCATAGACTTTTACCCCTAAAAGTTTCGTTGCCTTTTTTTCAAACTGTTCTTCCATGTAGTTGTTCTCTTGACTCATCAACGCCGGACAATTCAACAGGGTCAGCAAAAATAATACCGGTATCAATTTTGTTTGCCATTTTATTTTTAGATTTTTATCATTAACCATTTTTTCCTTCTCACTTATTAAGACTATATATTAAATATAATCGCACATCTTGCTTTGGCAATTCAAACAACAGATTCTTTGTAGTTTGCAAAATGATGGTTAAACCAGAAAACCGGTGGCTACTTTAAACATAGCCACCGGTTTTAAGTTTAGGAAATAACGGGTCTTTTAATCGGCCAGGCCGTAGAATTCTTCGTCTTTGAAGGTTCTAACATGCAGAATTCCAGCTTCGAGCAAAGCCTGAATTTTTTGCTTTATTTCAGCTTCATTCATATCAGTTGCTGCAACGAGCTCTTTTACCGAAGCTGAAACATATTTGGCATTGTCGATCACATCAAGAATTTCTTTGATGCCGTCTTGCTTGAAGAGCTCGTGGATAGTTTTTGTCAGTCTGCGCCCGACGGGGCCAGTTACTACCTGCGGAGTTCTGTTTCTTTTTGTTTTGATTTCTTCTTTGTAAACCGAGTTCCACATTAAATCAAACTCGGCCTGCATTCTATCTATTGGTTCTTGTTGATCTGGATACTGACCATTGAAGACCATAACGTTTTCAAAGTTGCGCTCTTCGGCAGAAGCAGAGTAATTGTAACTGCCTGCAACCATACGATTACCATTAACGACTAAAACTTTATGATGCAGAATAAGATTGCGCCAGTGAATTGCTTCGATTTCAGGTTCAAGAGCCTTTTCTTTAACAATTTCGTCCGTGTCTGGTTCGGCTTTGCCGGTTTCGTCAGCTTCTTTTGTTTTAGCTGCTTTTTCTTCTTCGGGTGCTGCCCAACGGAAAATGTTAGTACGCCATTTGTAGCGAATGTGAAGATTTTCAATGCCTCGTTTTTCTGCCTGTTCTTCCATGTATGGTCCAAGAACTCCGCGGTGTTCTTCGTCTGCTATAACCTGAGTTTGATCCATAATAATGCGGATAGTAATTTCAGGATTCCATTGGGCCATATCAAGCAGGTGCTGGGCAATTTCGAAATGGGTGAAGCTGAACATCATTATATCAATGGTTCCGTTTTTGCGGTCGACCATGTCAATATGATCAATCAGGCATTTGTCAATTCGGTGAAATTCTTCTTCATTTAAAGGTTCGCCGTTGAAAATTACTTCGACTTCACCCATAACGGGTTCCGCAGAAATATATGGCTCGGATTCAGTTCTGCCAAGAACTTCTTCACCGTATTCATTCCAGAGGCGGGCAAATTCTTCGGCAAACTGGCGGGCTACGGATGGTTCGTTTTTAAAGACAAACCGGTTTTCGCTGAATTTTTGGTCGGAACCGAATGAAATATTTGCGCTGCCGTTAAAGCAATCAAAGGGAACCTTCAAGCCAGGCTGGTAAAAAACGCCAAACTTTTCATGCATGGTGCCATAGATTCTTTTGCCATCGGAAAGAACTCTTGTTCGGTTCCTGTCTTCAAACATGCGTTTGGTAACTGATCTTACCTGTAAATTGTTCCATTTCTCAACCGGAACATTCTGGCGGGCAACTTTGATTTTTTCATAAAATTCTTTGCGTATTTCTTTTGTCCAGGCTGCTACTCCATCGAGCAGAATTTTGACTTTAATATCACGATGAAAGGCTGCGTTTATAACCGTGTTCTGCAAGTCCTCTTCACTGAAGGCGTACATGGCAATTTTTATAAGACCGCCCTCTTTGGTGTCATGAATCATATCTACCACTGCATTGTTGAGTGTGCCTTTGATTTCCTGTTCTTCATCGAGTTCTATGATCTGGGACTTATTCGTTTCAGCCCAACCGCCATCGGGAGCCAGATACAAATCGATCTCACCATAGACCGAAACGGCACAAAACAACAAAGCAAAAGAAAATAACCATAATCTACGCATAAAAGCCTCCAGTAAATTTGCTATAAAAAATAAGCTTGTTAAATCTTCATATCTTCTAATTGTCCTGATTTTAGTGATAAAATGCAATGCTTAAACACAGCAATTCTCGGTAAGCGTCTATCAGTTGGTTTTCGAAAAGAATATTCCTCACACCAAGTCTCAAAGCCACAAAGAAAATAACCACAGAGCGCACAGAGAACACAGAGAATCTTTTTCAGCCATTGTTTCCTTCGTCAGCAAGCCTTCAGAAAAACACGAGTGCTTTTCGAAGGCTTGCTGACGAAGGAAAAGCCGGGCGGTAAAACCGCCGGCTATTTGTCCACAGGACAAATCCTGGCTGAAAAAGATTAAAAAATCAACTCTGAGCCCTCGGTGGCCTCAGTGGTTTAAATTCTATATTTGACAGAAAGAAAAAAAACAGAACTTTTTGTAACCACCTAATAATAATTGACCGAGAATTCCTGGCTTAAACAAAATATAAAAAAAACTTGACGCGACGCAGCAAAAAAGTTATGCTTATTTTGCAACGCAATAGGGCGGCGGCAAAAATTGTAAAAATACTTCTAAGGAGATTTAATATGTATACTGATATGACAAACTGGATGGAAATGACAAAAGAAAGCACACAGACTTTAACCGATGCGGCAAACCGCAATTTCGACATCATGAAAAACTTCTGGAATTCAAACATGGAACAGTGCAGCAATTTCACCAAAAAAAATGCTGACATCATGTTTGACCAGATGGGCCGAAATGTGGATTTTGCTAAGAAAAACTATAACAAAACTGTTAAAGTCGGCGAAGATCTCAACAAAAACTTCAGCAAAACTTTTGAAAACAGCAGCAACAAAATGGAAAAACTTTTCAACGAAACAATAAGCACTTTTTCCAGCATTTCTTAAGTGTTTTTGTCGCGAATAATTAATAAAAAAAGAGCCGCTTGTAGTTAAGTGGCTCTTTTTTTGTTGCATCAATTATTCCAGTTTGGCGGCTATGAATGCTGTTGTCCAGGCTGCTTGAAAGTTGAATCCGCCGGTAATACCGTCTATGTCAAGAACTTCGCCGGCGAAATATAAGCCAGGCACTTTTCTGCTTTGCATGGTTTTTATGTTAATGCTTTTAAGACTGACTCCACCACAGGTTACAAATTCTTCCCGAAAAGCACTTTGCCCCTGCACTCGGTAGATGTCGTTAGACAAAACTTCTACCAGGCGGTTAAGATTTTTTTTGCCCAGCTCGTTCCATTTTTGCGTGGCAGCAAAATTTAATTTTTTAAGAAGATAACGCCAAAGCCTGTCGGGCAAATTAAACGGGCGGTAGTTGGTTAAGTTCTTCTTTGCATTTTCAGTTGTAATTGCTCGTATTTTGTTGCGAATAATTTCTGTTTTTTCAATGCCTGGCCAGTTTAAATGAATTTTGAAATCATAATTTTTGTTATGCAGCAATCTGGCGCCAAAAGCCGAGGCTTTAAGTATTGCCGGACCACTCATTCCCCAATGAGTTATCAGAACCGGCCCTCTGGTTTTAATATTTGTGTCTTCAAGGCTGACAATAGCGTTTTCAACCACTATTCCCATTAAATCTTTTATGGCTTCGTTCGGCATATTAAAGGTAAATAACGATGGAACGGGCGGTTCAATTTTATGACCAAGCTTTTCAAGCCAGTTCAATTTTTCTCTTTTGGAAATGCCACCAACAGCGACAACAACTTTGTCGAAAATGTTGTTGTCGTTACTCTTATTTTTGATTGATAGTTGCACTCTGCCTTTTGCTGGAATTATAGAGTTGATTTCAGACTTTGTTTTTATCTGGATTTTTAATTTTTCTGAAAGTTTGAAAAAGCAATCGATAACGGTTTGCGAGTTTTGTGAGGCCGGAAAAACGCAGCCATCTTCTTGAACTGTCAGTTTTACTCCTTTGGTTTTAAGCCATTGCATTGCGTCATGGTTATCAAAAGTTTTGAAAGCTTTTTTTAGATGATTAGCACCTCTTGGATAAGCAGAACAAAGCTCTTTAATGGTTTTGCAACCATTGGTAAGGTTGCAGCGCCCACCGCCGGAAACTTTTACTTTTCGCAAAATATTAACCGACTTTTCAAAAATGGTTACCTCAGCAGATGGGTAGTTTTCTTTAATGCAGATTGCAGCAAAGAACCCTGCAGCTCCGCCGCCAATAACAGCAACTTTCATGACTTAACTCTTTCAGGAATTAATGTTGTATAAATCAGAGAATAGAATACATGATAAAGAGCCAATTTAAAATAACTGCTCTGCCTGTTTAGAAAAAATCTTATAACAGGCAGAGCAGCAATACTAATTAAAAGTTCTTTAGCTTATTCGGAGGCTCCAAAGCCAATATTGGAGCCGGAAGTGTCAACTTGTGAGTTAACGTCTTCTTCAGTTCCATCATCACCCTCGGTTGGCTGAGGATCATATGTTTGCGAAGCAACTTCTTCTTCCGGGTCTTCACCAAGCATTATTGTAAGACCTTTTTTATAGTTTTCGAGATTGGCAATAAACTCGTCGCCCCATTTTTCACCGGCCAGTTCATTTACTCGAGGATGATTTTCAAGGTAATCCAGCCATGCGTTAACATAATCGCGGGCCTGATTGAAGTCGCCATTACCCATAGCTTCGTTGAACTTTTTAGCTGAATCCTGCATTGCCGCATCTAAGCCCACCTTGACCACCTCATCAGAATCTCTGGGAAGTACGATACCGGTTGCCTCAGTTATTTCGGTTGCAAGAGATGGATTTTGTTCTGAAATTCTGCTCCATTTGCCGGCTAGTTCCATTGCTCTGGCTGCAGAAGAATACCACTCATCAGATCCGGTTGGGTTACTGGTGAAGATTTCGACACACTGATTATATTCATCAAGATCTTTTTTGAACTCTTCAACGTTCGCGTTTTGAAACTCAGTTTCAATATTGCTTATGACGTCAGCTTGTGCATCAAGGTTGTCGCTGAATTCTTCTTTGGTAATGTTAAATTTTTGGGCGATTTTATCGGCCAGTGCCGGATCAACAGAATTGATAATTTCCTGCCATTTGTTTACTAAAGCGAGTGCGCCATCAATATTGCCTGAAGCGATCTCATTTTTATATTTTTGCAAATCCTGATTAAACATTGTTTCGTAGGTTGCAGCTCTGATGTTTTCAAAAGCATCTGCCCATTCTTCTGCAGTGGTAATTTTGAGAGCTTCGTTTTCGTTAAGCAGGTAATTTACCGCAGTTAGCTGAGTTGGGTCGGTTGCAGCAATTTTTTCCCATTTATCTATTAGCGCAAAAGCCTCATCAAAGTTTCCATTTTTAACAAGCTCGGTAAATTTAAAGGCATCATGGGTTAAGTCTCCTGCCTGCTCTAAAGTTTCAGAAAGATCGATATTGGTGAAGTCTTGAAATTGCTGTGGTAGTGGGTTGCCGGCTGCGGCTAGATCATCGACAACAGTTTTCCATTTTGTGGCAAGTTTTAAAGCCTGGTCTTTTTCGCCGTCTTTCATTAACTTACTGTAAACTTTTGCCATTTCTGTATAAGTTTTTATAAATGATTGCTTAATAGCCTCATCTATGCCGGTTGTCATCTGCTGGTTAGACATATTATTTGCAGCTGCAAACTCGTCAAGCATTTCAGGATTGTCATCGAGAAAGGTTTGTAAACCAATCCCAAGTTTAGCGGCTTCGACAGGGTTTTCTGCAAATTGCTGGTTGAAAACCTCTACGTAGTTTGCTGCAACTTCACGATAAACATTGTTTCTGGCAATGGTTAAATTTTCTGCAGGATCATTTAATCCTGTAATTTGATGGGCTTTAACAGCATCTGCTTCAGAATAGTCTATCCATTTTTTTGATAGATCAAGTGCTTTAAGATAATCTTTTGGCTCAGTCATGGCATTGGTATATGCCTCAAGGTCGGCTTCCCATTCTTCTGTGGTTTGAGCGGCGAGCGATGCTGGTAATACGATGATTGCCATTATCAGGAAACTTGTAAGCATTCGTTTTAGTATCATAAAACTCTCTCCTCAATTTACGGCCGAAGCCGATTTTTTTATTGTAATGGCACTTATTGTGCCGAATTACCGAAACCCGTTTTAGAATTCGATGTATCTAGAGACTTGTTAGAAAAACCGCTATTATCAGAGCTCGTCTGTGTGGGCGGATTGTTGTTGTTTTTTGAAAGGAATTCAGGTTTAAGAAGCTCGTTTTCTTTTAAGTGGATGACGCTTCCTTTCTCCCATATAAAAGGCTCTTGTTGTAAATTAGCAGGTATGATTTTTGCACTCCCGCTGATCAATTTAATAATTGCTTTTTGTAAGCCAATGTTGAATTCGACTACAGTTCCGCTGATCACCAATCGAGCATGTGGTACTAAAATATTGAAATCTTTAGTTTGCTTCTGAAACTCGGCTTTAAAAGTTCCTTTGGCTACCTCAAAGCCATTTTTAAGAATAGTAAGTTCGGCATTGCCTGTTATCATAATTTTACCCTTATCAGGGAAAATCAATTTGGCATAATTTTCTATTTGTAATTTTTTGTTGTCTAACTCGATTATATTGTAGGGCTGGTAAGAAAATTCTGCTGCTTTTTTCGTTGCCTGGTCGATTATCTTACCTGTTCCGTGAATTTTAATGTAACTGACTTCCGGCTTGGAAATATTTTTCTTGTTGTTGTTTGCCTGTTCATGGCTTGCGAAATAGCCGGCTGAATAAAATAGTAAAAAGCAGATTAAAACAAGCGCGAAGGACCCAGTAAGTTTATAATTACATAAAATTGAATTCATTATAGAGCTAATTTTTGTTGTAATGCTGCCCTGATTGTTTTCTTCATTAATTAAATTCAGGCAATTTTTGTAGAGGCGATTTTTATCTTTATCTGAAGGACTTAGAGAGCTTTTTGCCTTTTTAAGCATGGACAGGGTCTGTAAATCATGCCGGCAGTCTTTGCAGGTTTGGCAATGATTTGCCAGTTCAGGAGGCAAATCTGTATCGAGATGATTATTGTCCTGGTCAATCCAGGTCAGAAGTTTTTGACAACTCATCTGATTTTACCTCCTTCTGAATTTTTTTTAATGAACGAAAAACTATTTGTCTTAGATTTAGCGGTGTAATTCCGGTTAGTTTCGCAATTTCTTTGTAAGACAGGTTTTCAATGATTCTTAAGGCAATAATTTCACGGTTTTGTTCGCTTAAATTTTTTAAAAAGTCAATTTCTGGGCAGTGGTCAGTTTGAATAGTGGTATTCTGCTGGTCTATTTTTTTACTTATTAATTCAGACTCCATTGGAATCTGATTCAACTTTTTCTTTCGATGGCGATCGATGATATGACGCCGAGCAATTGTAAATATCCACGATTTAAAGTTGTTGTCGGGCTTGTAGGAGTCAGCCGATTTCCATACTTTGACAAATATTTCCTGTGCTATGTCGCTGGCTTCGTGACTGTTGGCAGTTTTAACTGCACAAAATCTCGCTATGCTGTCAATATGACGATTAAAAAGTGTTTTAAATGCATTTTTGTTTCCGTCCTTGATTGCTTTCATTAAATCGTCATCCGATTTGTTACTTATGTTCGGTGAATTATCAAGGCGGTGTTTATTATTGTTCTGCATTACAGGCCTTCATTAATTAATAACGATAAATCATATTTTTTTGTTATAAAAAAGTTAAAATCCTCGTTCCTGTTCAAGGGCAATGGCTCCATTTATAATAACCAGCTCACTGCTGGGGATGGTTGCACCGTTATAAGTGCTTACAGCTGCGCCGGGTGAATACGAAGTCATGCGGAAATTATTAAGCCAGGCATTCTTATGATGATCTATAGCCGTATTTAAATAGGGTGAATATACACTGACCGTTGTTTCAAGCAGTTCGCTTTCAATTGTTGCCAGATTTACGGTAATTTTTCTACATTTTTCGGGAGACGAGTTAACGGGTTGGGCAGCTTTGTCTAATAATTCCAGAGAAAATTCTGTTAACTGACCCTTCATAAATGTTTTGGTTGTGGTGCCGTCGGTTCTTTGGATGCCGTAAGCAGGCACCATTGTGCCATCAGGCTTTTCGATCGTGCCAGCGTCGATGCGGTTATAGGTAATTTGAACCGGTATTGGCCGACCATATTCGTCTGCTGTCTGAACTTTGAAGAAGCTGAAAAGAGCTGTTCCTTCAGAGTCATTTGTTATCATAGGTGTTGGAATGCTGTTGCCATGAATAAGGGTGCGCAGATCATGTTTTAAATAGGCCAGCAGAAAAGACTTTTCTTGAATGGCCAAAAGAGTCTTATTTCCTTTTTTTGCCCCTGAGAAAGTTCTGGAAAGCAGTGTTAGAACAGTAGCCATTGCTATTGCCGAAATTAAAGTTACTACAAGAATTTCCACCATTGTGTAACCCTTTAATTTAATAGAAGACTTTTTCATAATCTTGATTTTGCTGTTACAAGCTGTAATTTTCTTTGCCTTCCTTTGCTTTCCCATTTAATTCTGGCTTCAATTCTGATAATTTTTGCGGCCGAAGCGGCTCTCTGTGCAACATCAGCGGCAGTGTCGGCAGGAATATCTGAATCCAGGCTCAGTTGAGAAATTTTAAGGTTGATGTCAAAGTCAAGGGGGGGGGATGCCAGGGGAAATTTGTAACCGGCATTCTCTGCTGCTGCAAATGCGGAGTCATCAATAGGCCCGTCAAAGCCGACGGGAACGAACTCTACCGGCATAGATTGGAATGATTCAATTATTTCAGAAGCGAGGTTGCTGGCCATAACTTCTTCCATTGTGCTTCTGGTGTCTGAGTGGGAGCTGTTCATTAAAGTAAGAATAGGAAGCGCAGCAATAATCATTATTGCCAGCGCAACTACAATTTCTACCATTGATATTGCTTGCCTGCACTCAGTTATAGCTGGTTTTGTTTTATAAGCCTTTATGCAATTCATGAATCAGTCTCCCGGCTCTGATTTCCAGATCGCGGCACCTGGCCCGAGATGGATTCTTTGTGCGGCTTTCTGAACAGCCGGGTCGAAATAATTAAATACTTCATCCCAGACAATTCGGTTCCTATCATCGCCATTGAATGGGTGACCCCTAAATATATTGCCAGATGAGTTCTTGTCGAAATCCATATATTTTAAAGCTAGACCACCAATTACTTTTATGCCGCCATTATGGTTTTTGTGTAGAGTACCCGAAGAAATAATATAAGCATAAACAGGGCCTGAAGTGCCAAAAATAACATTTTTGTCTTCAGAAGCTGTTGCCAGAGTTAAGGGTATGTTGCTGCCGGCTGCGGCATCTCTGATGAGAGGAGATTCAATCTGCAACTCACCTTTTGAAATGATTATAATGCCTCCACTTTTGTAGACCAGGTTGCCCGAGCCGGAAGGATTTTTAAGATGCAAATCGCCATCGCACAGGGTTACAATAGCGCCTTGTAAATCCAGGGAAGCATTAGAACCGTTGGCTTTAATGAAAGTAGAATTGAACTCGGCTTCGTTCTCAACGAAGTGGGTAGTTTTCTGTCTTAAATCAAAATCGGTAAAAACAAAGTTCCCGTCATAATCCAATGCCTGGTCTGAGAAAGGCCACAGACCACCAAGATAACCTGTAGCAAGTTTTTTCCCGCCAAGGTCTTTTAACGAAATCAGATTACCCGAAAGGCCTCTACCTGAATCGGAAAAGAAAAAATCGTTGGGATTGTCGCTGTCATCGTTACCTGCATCGTCTACCGGCTGAATTGTTGTAGGAATGCTGGTCAGCGACCTGTTTGCCGGCAGTGGAATCCATCCTGAGGGGTTGGGTACGCTTTTCATGTTGTTGTTTACTATCAGTTCATAACAGTTCATTATGTGGGCAACAATCGGCTTGGACATTACAAGCTCATAATAGGCTGGAATACCAAGTATGTGTTCTACAAAATTCCAGCTTACTGCCGCCCAGTCTCTTAATGGATAAGCTGCGGGATTCCCAAGCCCTTTTTCTGGAACTTCTGCCCAGCCGCCAAGTCCCGCATTCAAGTTCCAGGGCGGTTGTTGTGGCTTGCCTGCAATCAAAGAGCCATTTTTTATGGGATAATATGGAATAAATACTGAAGCGGGTTTTTCATTTTCCGGTTGACTGTCATAGGCTTCAACCATATCCTGGCCCGCTATTCTGGCATTTTCGATATCTTGATCCATTTGCAATATTGCGCCTGTTTGCAGCATTCCCATAGCCGAAGGCCCCAGAACTACAGTGGGGGAGCGATGATCTGCCAGAGTCGAAGTTGAAATCGGATAAATTGAACCGAAAGGTAAAATAAGAGAAGAATGAACTGATTCGCCATGCTCAGGGTCTGCGTAGTAATTTCGATACAAATTTCCGAGACCAAAGTAGTCCATCATTGGCTGGTCACCCGAGATAAAACCGAATCTTGATAATTGAAACATTGTTCCAATAAAAGGAATCCCGTCAGGGTCGCCGTCAAATGGTGCTGTGCTTAAATCTGACGCGGGAATTGGCGGAGAAAATGCACTTAAAGAAGACATTTTGGTATGATAAACCAGCACAGTGTGATTCGAGAGCATGAAATTGCCACCATAATATCTATGCGGCATGGGTTTGGTTGCAGCTGCGCTCAAGTCTCCGTGCATAGGGTGAAAAATCCATGATTTGAATGAGCCGCTGTTAAGGGTTGAGCCGAGAAAGACCCATCCGCGTTTGTTTAAATCAAAAGACGAAGGATTCCAATCGGGTGCTACATTGTCAGCTCCGGGCATTATTGAAGTCCTTGCAGCGTCTTCCTGGCAGTGCATAAGAGTAAGTGGATTCCCTTGCGTAGAGGAGGGGTCTGCAAAGCCGGTTAATATATTGTTCTTGTCAACTCTGAGCTGGTTCCAATCGTTGTTGGCACCGCCTAGTTTTTCTTTGACAAAAAGGGTGAATTGAGAAAAAATCTCAGGAAGTATGTTGATTGATTTTACTTCGCGGTGAACTTCGTATTTTCTGCTGAAGGTATGATACTCAACCTCTGCCTCCACTTTTAAGATTCCAAATCTGTCTGAGGGATTTGGGTGAATGTAACCATCAGAAGTTGCAGAGAATGAAGATGGGAGCCCTGAAGTGTTATATAAATTTTCGATTTTAGAAACTGATATGATACAGCTGGTTACCTGGGGACCTTCAATTGTTGCCGGGAATTTCATGTTGGTATCAGATAAAAGATCGATGCTGGATTGTCCACCTTGCCCGTTGATATACAATGCCAGCTCATTTTCAGGATTGGCAATAAACCAGGAAAAAGCTTCTTCTGCGGTTCCCTCGGCTACTTTCGTCAGGGCATCGTTCCAGAAAATTCTGTGAGCTCTTAAAGCTTCTGTTTGCGCGAATTGATTATAGCTGAAAACCAGAATCACCAATACTGGAATAATTGCCAGCAAGGCAAAAAGAACAAAGCCGCGCCTGCTTTTTGATTTAAGACTATCCAACCTGCAACCCTTTAATTATAAAGCTCTATTATTTTATATTAGCACCATTTTACTATAAACGTAAATTTTGTGATTTTGTTATAAATTCTTAGAAAATAATTTAATATCGGCAAAGGTTTTGCTTTGCTGCAATTATTTATTTTGTTTAGTATTGACCTTAATATAGAAATTCTTTGCCGGAGAAAAAATATGTTTGTTTTTTATGGCAGCTACCAGATGGCTAAAAAGGCAGTTCGCGGAGAGAAGATGAGATGTAAAAACTGCGGGAAAGTCGTGTCTGCTTACGGAGAATCTTATTTTCTTGTGTACCATTTGTTTTTTATTCCGCTTTTGCCACTGGGCTCAAAGAAAGAGCTAACCTGTCCTGAATGTAAGCAGAATCCTTTGGTTGATCCGATAAAAAAAGACACTGAACAAACAGCAATATTAGGCGTTCTTTTGACCATTGTTTTGATAGGATCTTTTTTTACCGACTTTTTGATTCTATCTGGCTCTTCAATGTGGTTTGTAAGAGGGTTTCTTGTCGTCTTTATTTTATTGATCTTTTTAGGCCCCAGGTTCGGTTTAAAATAAGCAGGATATCTGGCCAGGAATTCTCGGTCAATTATTATTAGCTGGTTACCAATAGTTCTGGTTTTATTTATTTAGGGCAAATATAGAATTTAAACCACTGAGGCCACCGAGGGCTCAGAGTTGATTTTCAATCTTTTTCAGCCAGGATTTGTCCTGTGGACAAATCGCCGGCGGTTTCACCGCCCGTTGTTTCCTTCTTCAGCAAGCCTTCAGAAAAACGCGAGTGCTTTTCTGAAGGCTTGCTGAAGAAGGAAACAACGGCTGAAAAAGGTTCTCTGTGTTCTCTGAGCGCTCTGTGGTTATTTTCTTTGCGGCTCCGAGACTTGGTGTGAGGAATGTTCTTTTTCTTTAACGAGTTTATAGTCGCTGACCGAGAATTGCTGGAAATAAGAGGCAAGTTTTAACTCATTTGTTATTTCTGTTAGAATGAGTAAAATATATTTAAATATGAAAAAAAATGAGAGTAAAGAGGAGGATAGAAAATGTCACAGAAACAGGTTTCGATTATTTTATCAGGAGAGGCCGGCCAGGGCCTGGAGACCATAGAATCGATAATAATGGAGCTTTTGGGAAAATGTGGTTTTAATGCTTTTTTATCAAAAGAGTTTATGTCTCGAGTTCGCGGAGGTAATAATACCAGTGAAATTAGAGTCTCATCAGAGCCTGTGTCGGCTTTTTCAGAGCAGATAGATGTTCTGATTGCGCTTCGTTCAAATGGGGTAGATCGCCTTGAAGACAGATTGGCTCAAGATACTCTTATAATCGGAGCAAATACGGAAATTCCGGAAGAATACGGACAAAAAAGCAGGAAAATTATAAATCTGGACTTTAAGGATAGTTTAAGCGAACTGGGCGGCGCAATCTATACAAATATTATTGTTGCAGGCATTATTTCTGGTATGTTTTCCTGCCAGCAAGAGAATGCAAAAAAAATTATCAGTACAAAGTTTCAGTCAAAAGGCAACGATATTGTCGAAAAAAATCACAAGGCATTTGAAATTGGGCTGAAACAAGCTGAAGAGATTGGTTTTTCCGCGGCAATTGCAGGGGATGATAAGGTTAAATCTGAATCAGTTCTAAGCGGAACTCAGGCAATAGGAATTGGCGCTCTTGCAGGAGGTTGTAACTTTGTTGCTTCATATCCCATGTCGCCCAGCACTGGGG
The DNA here is from genome assembly GCA_051747585.1 of Candidatus Rifleibacteriota bacterium. Taxonomy (GTDB): domain Bacteria; phylum Muiribacteriota; class Ozemobacteria; order Ozemobacterales; family Ozemobacteraceae; genus DYKG01. The sequence goes on along the minus strand of JBNJGH010000031.1, from coordinate 11,913 downwards.
TTCTTGTCTTTCTGGCGCAAAAATCAGAAAGACATGGGGTTCTGGTAGAGCAGGCCGAAGATGAAATTGCGGCAATAAATATGATGCTGGGAGCCTGGTATGCAGGGGCAAGAGCCATGGTAACCACTTCAGGCGGTGGTTATGCGCTGATGAATGAAGGTCTTAGTTTGTCAGGTATTATAGAATCACCTGCAGTTATTCATCTGGCCCAAAGACCGGGCCCCGCAACAGGGGTGCCAACCAGAACAGAACAAGGCGATCTCAATTTTGCGATCTATGGCGGCCACGGCGAATTTCCGCGCGTGGTTTATGCTCCCGGAACCAACGAAGATGCTATCAAGCTTACCGCCCGGGCTTTTGCAACCGCTGATAAATATCAAATTCCCGTAATTATACTTACAGACCAGTTTTTCCTGGATTCTGTCTCTATGACCGAAAAGATTGATTTTTCTGCTTTGATAAGTGAAAACAATATAATTGAAACTTCAGAAGATTATCACCGTTATGTCTTGACTGACTCAGGTCTTTCACCACGGGGGATACCTGGCTATGGCAATGGACTTGTTTGTCTTGACAGTGACGAGCATTCAGAGGATGGCAGAATAACCGAAGATTTTGATATGCGGATAAAAATGAACGACAAGCGTATGAAAAAAATGTCGGATTATGGGGCTGTTGAACCTGAAATTATTGGTAGTAAGGACTATTCAACTCTTGTAGTGGGCTGGGGCTCAACCTATGGAGCAATATGTGAGGCGTTAAAAATAATTGATGATGATCAGCTTGCTTTTGCATATTTCAGGCAGGTTTTTCCGGTGCCCCCTAAAAGCAAAGAATTACTGAAACAGGCTAAAAATATTATAGTGGTTGAAAACAATGCAACCGGTCAGTTTGCCGGGCAATTACAATTAGCAACCGGGATTGAGATTCAAAAGAAAATTTTAAAATATAACGGCATGCCTTTTTCGGTTGAAGAGTTGGTGAGAGAGATTTCTGGAGGTGCATCATAATGGAAACAAGATTTGACCTGGTGAAAAACACAGATACGGCCTGGTGTCCCGGCTGCGGCAATATGATGCTGCTTGGTATGGTTAAAGAAGCTCTCGAAGGACTTGGTCTTGATCCTACTAGAGTTGTTTTTTCTTCTGGAATAGGACAAGCTGCCAAGATTCCTCAATATATGAAAGTAAATTATTTTAACGGGTTGCATGGCAGAGCTCTTCCGGTAGCTACAGGAATTAAAGCCGCTAACCCCGAGTTGACTGTTATAGCCGAAAGCGGCGATGGAGACATGTACGGTGAAGGTGGCAACCACTTTTTACATACTATTCGTAGAAACCCTGATATAGTACATATCGTTCATAATAATATGGTATACGGTCTTACCAAAGGACAGGCTTCCCCTACAAGCCAACGTGGTTTCGTTACCCCGGTTCAGACTACCGGAGTAATTACAGAGCCTTTTAATCCTTTGACCATTGCTATATCGGCAGGCGCAACCTTTGTTGCCCGTTCTTTTGTTGGAAACAAGGAATTAACTATTGAAATTATCAAGGCTGCAGTTAAGCATCAGGGGTATGCTCTTGTTGATATATTTGATCCATGTGTTTCATTTAACAAGGTCAATACATTCAAATGGTATAAAGAAAATACTTATGAGCTTGAAGAATCTTATGACAGCTCTGATAAGGTTGCTGCTTTTCAAAAAGGATTGGAACAGGAACCGTTTCCGTTAGGAATAATTTATCGTGAAAAAGAAAATAAACCGGTTTTTACTCAGCAACTGCCAGTTTATAAAAAAGATACAAAGCCCTTGTTTAAAAGAAAAAGAGATGTGGCTGAATTAAACAGCCTTTTAGAAAAGTAATTCTTTATTTGCTCATAATAGCTATTTCGGGTTGGACACATGTGTATGACCTCACGCCTGTTTGCGATGACAGCTCCAGGTTGTCATTATATGTTGGTGGTTGAGCGGAGTCGAAACCACCAAATAAATGGTTCCAGGGTCCCTTCGATACTCGGGCTTCGCGCAGTATGAGCTTCGTTCAGGGACTGAAAAAGGGGAGCATTGCAATAAGCACAGCGAAGAGGCAATCTTTGATATTCTAAAATTTAATTCGGGCTTATTCATAAGAAAATAGTTCATAATTGTCAAGGTTAGACAACAGCTCAATAGAACGCTTTTGACAAGATAAGGAGGATTTATGGATTATTTGAATCAACTATGGAACAAGTTGCCTGCAACAGGTTGGCAGGCGTCAGCTTTAAATGTAACTTTAATTGTTCTGGCAACTATTGTTGTTGGATTGCTTCTTGTAAGAGTGGCGGTTTCTCTGATGAAAAAAATGAGTATGGTTCTAGCCGCAAAAGATGGAATCCCTGCTTTTAATTTTGAATATTGTCGCAGGCCTTTTAAAATATTGTTTCCAGCAATTATATTCAGGTTTCTTTTTCCATTTTTAATGGTTCCTGCAAGCCTTGGGACATTTATCAAACAGGTTACGGCTCTATGGATAATCGCTGCAATAACATATTTGGCTGTGGTTTTAACCGATATTTTTGTCGATATATTTTTGAGCTATTATGATATTGCTTCGAGTGATAATTTTAGTGCCAGGGCTATTCACACTCAGGTAAAGCTGATTCAGAGAGTAATTGTATTCACAATTATTCTGATCGGGCTGGCTTCATTTTTAATGACCTTTGACAAGGTGAAAGAAATTGGTGTCAGTCTTCTGGCTTCGGCCGGGGTTCTGGGTATTATTCTCGGTTTTTCTGCGCAAAAATGTATCTCTACTCTGATTGCCGGAATACAGATTGCCATTACTCAGCCTATAAGATTGGAAGATGTGGTTGTAGTCGAAAATGAATGGGGTTGGATAGAGGAAATTACTCTTAGTTATGTTGTGGTAAGAATCTGGGATTTAAGGCGTCTTGTTTTACCCGTTTCTTATTTTATCGAAAAGCCTTTTCAGAACTGGACACGCGGTTCTGCAAACATTCTCGGTTCGGTTTATCTTTATACAGATTATAGTGTCGATGTTGAAAAGTTGCGGGAAAAATTCAAAAGTATATTGCAAAAGAACCCTTTGTGGGATAAAAAGGCCTGTGCTTTGCAGGTAACCAACACAACTGACAAGGTTATGGAAATAAGAGCACTGTTAAGCACCGAGGATTCTCCCAAAGCCTGGACCTTGAGGTGCCAGGTCAGAGAAGAACTTATTTCATATTTGCAGAAAGAGTTTCCTGATTGCCTGCCCCGCGTAAGACTGCAAATGGACAATTTAAATAAGGCTCTTGAGCCGGCTCAGGTAACTTGATTAGCAGTACTCGGTCAACTATTATCGGCCTGTTTCAAAATCAAACAAAAGAAAAGCCTCACACCAGGCCTCAAAGTCACAAAGTTAATTGGCAAAAATAAATTATTGGCTGCTTTCGGCAGGGTTTGATTTTCCCGGGAAGATTAAGTAGTATCAGCACAAATGATAAATTGGAGTTAGTTAGATGGCTGATAAATATATTTTCACTATGCTTGGTTTGAACAAGTTTTATGGAACCCGACAGGTTTTAAAAGATATTAATCTCTGCTTTTTTCCCGGAGCTAAAATAGGAATTGTTGGAGAAAACGGAGCCGGAAAAAGCACTGTTCTTAAGATTATGGCCGGCCTCGATAAGGAATTCCGTGGGCAGGCTGATCTTTGCCCGGGTTTTCGGGTGGGCTTCGTCCCCCAGGAGCCAACCCTCGAAGAAGGCAAAACTGTAAAGCAGAATATTGAACTTGCTTTTGCCGATACGCTGGCAAAAATAGAGGAATATGAAAAGCTGACAATGGACATGGGCGACATGGAAGGCGATGAAATGGACAAAGCCATGGACAAGATGAGCAAGCTGCAGGATGAAATTGATGCCTGCGATGGCTGGGATATAGAAACAAGCCTGAACGTGGCGGCCAACGCTCTGGTCTTACCGCCCGATGATGCTATAGTAGACAATTTATCGGGAGGAGAAAAAAGAAGGGTGGCTTTATGCCGGGCGCTGCTCGAAAAGCCTGATCTGCTGTTGCTCGATGAGCCTACCAACCACCTTGATGCTCAGACTGTTGCCTGGCTTGAAAACTATCTTAAAGATTATCCGGGAACTGTTCTTATTTCTACCCATGATCGCTATTTTCTCGACAATATTACCAAATGGATTCTTGAACTCGAAAAAGGTGAGGGAATACCATTTGAAGGTAATTATACTTCATGGCTGGCGCAAAAACTGGAAATTCTTGCTGCTGATGAAAAGAAAAATTCTGCCCGCCGTAAATCGATTGAGCGCGAACTGAAATGGATCAAAATGAATACTGGAGACCGCCGCGAGCTGCACAGAAATCGTATTGAAAAATACGAAGAAATAGTTGCCCGCAATCATTCAGATAGAGAAGAAAATGTGATTCAGATTGCGTCTGCAGAGCATTTGGGCGACCAGGTAGTTGAGTTCAAAAACGTAAGTAAAGCTTATGGCGATAATCTAATTTTAGATGATGTTTCTTTTTCTTTGCCCAGAGGAGCGGTAGTCGGAATCATAGGACCCAACGGAGCCGGCAAAACTACAATGTTTAGAATGATTGGTGGAGTTGAAACACCAGATTCAGGTGAGGTTATAGTTGGTCCGACAGTTAAACTGGCCTGGATAGATCAGCATCGCACTATACTCGAAAGTGAGAAGACCGTTTTTGACGAAATAAGCGACGGTCTGGATGAAATTCAGTTTGGCTCTAATCGAATAAATTCAAGAGCTTATTGTGGTCGCTTTGGTTTCAAGGGTTCTGATCAGCAGAAAAAAGTCGGAGTTTTGTCTGGTGGTGAAAGAAATCGGGTCCATCTTGCCAAAATTGTTAAATCCGGTGGCAATCTTTTAATGCTGGATGAGCCGACCAATGATCTTGATGTTGCTACCTTACGATTGCTTGAAGACGCAATCAGCGATTTCAGTGGCTGCGCACTGGTAATAAGCCATGATCGTTTCTTTTTGAATCGTGTTTGCACTCATCTGCTGGTTTTTGAGGGTAACGCCAAAGTTCGCTGGTTTGAAGGCAACTTCGAAGATTATGAAGAACTCTGCCTCAAAAAATCCGGTGCAGCTAATCAGAATCGCAGGGCAAAATTCAGAAAGTTCTCTTTGTAAAATAATTAACCACAGAGCCCTCAGAGGAGCACAGAGAATTTTTTTTCAGCCATAGATTGTCCTTTGGACAATCAGCCGGCGGTTTCACCGTCCGGCTTTTTATCGCTTTTGTTTTTCTATCCCGAGACGCCGGTTCAGGTCAGGTTTGTCCATAGTTATGCTCAGAGCTTCTTCGGTTGTTATTTTTCGCGTTCGTACGAGTTTGACAAGATGATCATTCAGTAGCTGGTTGCCGAGGCTCTGCCCCGTAGTCATAGAAGATTCAAGCATGTGAGTTCTGCCTTCTCTGATCATGTTGCCCATTGCATAGTTTAAAACCATGATTTCAAGGGCGGGAACTCGGCCTCCGCCAATTTTCTGGCACAGAGTCTGGCAACAAACACCCAGCAGATTGTCGGCAAGGCCACTTCTGATCTGTTCTTGCGATTCTGCGGGAAACATGTCTACAATTCGGTTAACTGTGCTTATGGCAGTCGCGGTATGAAGAGTGGCAAGAACAAGATGTCCTGTGTTCGCTGTTTCCAGTGCCATCGAAATAGTTTCGAGATCGCGCATTTCGCCAACCAGCACTACGTCAGGGTCTTCGCGCAAGGCTGCCTTGAGGGCTCTGGCAAAAGATTGGGTGTGTGGGCCTACTTCGCGCTGATTTACCAGCGATTTGCGGCTTTCATGAACAAACTCGACCGGATCCTCTATTGTGAGAATGTGGCTTTCGCGGTTTCGGTTTATATGGTCTACCATTGCAGCGAGGGTTGTACTTTTTCCGCTGCCGGTCGGACCTGTAACCAGCACCAAACCTTTGGGAGATTCTGCCCACCGTTTTAAAACCGGTGGCATGCCCAGTTCATCCAGGGTAAAAATAGTATTGGGAATATGTCTGAAAACTGCGCTTACGCCTTTATGGTCTCTGAGGAGGTTTATGCGAAACCTTGAGTGCTTGTCCATTGTATAGCCAAAATCTGCGTCACCGCTATCTGCAAATTGATCAACAAGTTCAGCACGCATTATCGGTTTTAAGAGTTGAAAAACTTCTTCGGGAGCGAGCTTTTTCAGCCCTTTAATCGGAATAATGTGCCCGTCGATTCTCCATCTGGGAATTTGTCCGGCAGACAGGTGAAGGTCAGAGCCGCCTTCCTGCACTAACCTTTTAAGAAGTTCGTCGATGTTCTTGGTGCCGGTGCCTTCTGCGAGGGGTTTGCCAATTTCTGCTGCTTCGCCGGCATAATTTTGCATTACTTTCTGAAAATACTCGGCATCAACTGCAACAGGCACAATCCGCATCGAAGGAACGAGTTTCTGTATCGCCCCAAGAAGACTGTCATCCATTTTTTCGCAATAGCCTAACAATAGATTGTTTGCCTGCTTTTTTACCGGTAAGACTCTGTGACGATGCATAAAGGCGATCGGTAACAGGCGAAGTATTTCACTTGGTGGTATCGGAGCATTGCTGCGAAATTCCTGGTGAACAGGTGCTCTTGTTGATTTCTTTACCCGTTCGGCAAGTATTCTGATCATTGACATGCCGGCATCCGGTATGGCTGCTATGACTTTGCGAAAAACTTCCTGGGCCAGCTTTAAGATCATGGTTTCACCACGGGCGACGCAGGATGCGGTTCTTTTTTCATTGAGAATTACCGCAATTTCTCCTACCATCTGCGAGCGCTCAAACCTGGCTACTTCCATTTTTATCTCTTCTTCTTCTACAACTATTGCAACCTGGCCTGATATAATAACAAAAAGAAAATCCCCTGTATCACCGGCTTTGACAATGTATTCATCGTCGGAATACGACTCTATAGTGCCTGCTTTGCTGATAACCTTGTCACGTTGATCGTCTGTAAGAGGTTCGAAGAACGGGTTGGTGTCAAATGCTTCATAGGCTTCTTTAAGAATTTCGGGGGTTTTTTCCAATACTTTCATAAATCTCTCCACTCTCGCTGGTATGCTTTCAATGATAAATGATTTTTGAAATTTAACAATGAGCCTTTTTAAAATTCAGATTGGCTGCCAGATTCCAGACTTCTTGCAATTTATTTGTATTAAGGGTATAAACTGCAATCATGTTACCTATGCGGCATTTTTTTGTATTGTTTTTTGATCGGGAATCCAGCCTCTTTCTTGAAAAAATTTCAAGAAAGATTTATGCCAGCTACTGTCCCGGGAAAAAGTTCCCCAAGATTGAGCATCATTTGACGATTCAATATTTTCAATGTGATGAAAGTCATTATGATACTCTCATAAGTGAAACCGCTGAAATAGTGAGGCAGGGTTTGCCCGTAGAGGTCCTTGTTGATTCACCGGTTGAATATGTTAATGAATTGAATGATTTCTGCACTGTTTCATTACAAGCTAAGAAAAAAGACGGGATCATGCGATTGCACAGTAAGCTCACCCGTCCTCTCGAAAAGCTTTATCTCAATCATGAACCCTTAAATGAATGGCCGCCCCATGTGACTTGTTTCCCTGGTATGTCACTCGATCAACGTCATAAAAACTGGGATAACAATATAGATTTTTCTTTAGAAAAAAAACGCACTTTACTCGGAGTTCAATTGAGATTTACCCGATGGACCGGCACCTACATCGAAACGATTCATTCCTTTGAGTCTTCTAAATTTCGTTGCTGAACCAGGCTGAAGGGCGCAGGATCTATGTCCCTGGTGTTGTGCTAATTGTCTAACAGGGTTGCTATGAATTCAGCAAAAAAATTATTTTTCTGGTTGAAGTAAAATGCTTGCAATGCCCAGATAACCATCTATCCAGACTTTGTCTCCGGTTTTTATAATGCTGGTGGCATCTGCCACTCCAGTTACACAGGGAATTCCATATTCTCGGGCTATGATTGCTCCGTGAATCAGCATTCCGCCGCGTCTTTCAATTATGCCTCCGGCGAGTGGCACGGCGAAAGTCATTTCTGGTCCGATGGAATCACAGACTAAGATCTCTCCTTCTTTCAGGTTGAAAAGGTCGTCGGCGTTTTTTATCAGTCGGGCTGTCCCGCTTATATACCCGGGGCAGGCCGGCTGCCCTGTAACCTGTCTTTTTCGTGTCCTGTAGGCGTTTCTCTTTTTGAGGTTCCGGCATGAAGCCAGCGCTTTTTCTGGTGGTTGGAATTCAGGGTTTTCAAACTTTTGCAGCAACTGTTTTTCTGTGTAATCCTTGAAATCTTTATTGTGTTTCCTGGCTAATCTGTGTTTAATTTCATCCAAAATCGAACTTTTAATGTCTTTAAAACGATTTAGAAAAACATTGTCATCATCACGCATTAGAAAGCTGTGTCGGCCAAGCTCAAGTAAATCGCAAGCCCATATCCTTTTTTCCCCTTCCGGGAATTTTTCGATAAACTGCTTTTCAAGCTTTTTAATATCTTTTGTGGACTTTGAATCCCTGTCTTTGTATTGAGCAAAACGCCCAACGATAAAATCAAAAAACTTTCTGGTATAGTTATCATTATTGTCTAGATTCAATAGAATCGATGGCATGGCAAAATCATCGACAATTTTTCTGATTTGTGCTTTTACCTGGGAAGGCAGCTTGTTCAGCTCATTTTTTTTGATAAGCTCAGGATTCTTTTTATTAGAGAGAATCAGCTGTGAAAGCTTTTGCAGTTCGTTGTTTCTGCGGGTTGCAAGATTTGCGTCTTTTTGGAGCAGAGTTATGAATTCGTAAGGATCTTCGGGGCAGATAACTTCATTATAAACCTGTCCGAATAATCGCATTCCGTGCCCATAAGGTATAAAAGTTTCCCAGTAGATGTCAGTCCAGTAATCGAGGGCCCGGGAAGCGCAATTGTATTTTTCTGTCAGCTCTTTGTCAGATAGCAACTTAAGATTCCTGTTCTTAAGTTTTTTTGCTTCGTCAGCCATATTTTGTAAATAAACTTTTATTTTGCTTTGAAGGTCCAGTAAATTATTGAAACTTCTTTTCAGCGATAAATCCCAATCTCTTCTATTAGTTTTCGGATCAATTTTTTTCTTTACGGTTATTGGGCGTGATTGCAGCAGAGTAATCCGATTTTCTTTGATAGTCCACTCGACATCCTGCGGTGTCTGGTAAAAACTTTCCGCTTTTCTGCTTAATTGGTAGACTTTTATCGCCTCCTTATTGCTTAACGGAGGTTGTTCTTGTTCAGATCTATCTGTGTTTACAAGTTCCAGTCCATTTTTGCCGATCACCATTTTTTTATTTCGCTGTGAGGATGTTCGTTTGATAATTTCTTCTTTTGCTCGAGAAATTATCCACCTTTCTGGTTCAACACTTCCGTCTACAACAGCCTGATTTATTCCATATGCAGCTTCAATAACGCTGTTCTCGGGTTCGGAAGGATGCCTGCTGAAAGCAATGCCTGAGCTTTTACCATCGATAAGCTTTTGTAATAAGACAGCCATGCTGCTGTCGTTAATGTTCAACTGCAGCTCTTTGCGATAGCTTAAAGAGGCGTCTGACCACAGAGAGGCCCATACAAGCTTAATTTTGTTTGCCAGTTGTTCCAGGCTGTTTATTCCCAGAAAAGATTCATGCAGGCCGGCAAAAGAATTCTCCAGAGAATCTTCTACCGTCGATGAAGAGCGAGCTGCAAGATAAGAGTTTCTTAGTCTGGAATTATAAAGTTCTTCAAGTTCGTTTATGAAATTTTTATTAAGGCTCGCTTTAAGAAAAGCATTTTTGATTCTCAGCGAAATGTCCCAGAGTTCTTCCCAGCGACAGTTGTTAAGATCCTTGCGGTTAAGCTCCAGTTGGATCAAGCCGCTTAAATGATTTTCATTTATGAATTCTTCGTAAGCATTGCTGGTAACAATATAACTTTCAGGAATCGAAATTCCTTGTTTCAGTAAACGATAAAGCGAGCCGGCTTTTCCCCCTGCCAGTGATAATTCCTCTGTTTTAACCTGATCGAGTGGTGTTATAAATTTCATTTATCCTCACTAATTTCAAGTTCGCTTACTTCCTGGAATCGAAGTACCAGGCTGTATTTGCTTACCATAATCTTTACTATGCGGCATGTGGGTGAATTTAAAAAAGTTTTTAATTCGGGATGCCTTTTAATAAGCAAATTTCTACCTTTATTAATTTCCTCTTCACCGGATTTTTTTACTGTGCCCATGACCGTTAAGGCGGCAGCGTTGCTGAAGTCAGAGCCGAGGTTCTGGCGGTTGTCGATAAGCATTGCCACATTGGGATTGGAGAGAATATTTTGATATTTTAAGGTTGCTTCGGGCGTGCCGAAATACAATTCTTTAATGTCAGGGGTCGTGGCAAAACCTACAACTGATGTATAGGGTTTATCATTATCTATGGTCGCAAGAATGCCGGTTTTTTGCTGAAAAAGCAGAAATCTTATTATTTCCTCGGTTGTAGCTGTTTCAAAATTCAGAGTATTTTTATTGCTTGTCTGCATTTCTTTTACCTCTCACCTTAGCAATTTATAGTGCAATATTAACCTGAAATAATAGGTTTTTACAAACCGCTGTTAAGGCTTTAGCAATTCTCAGTAAGCGTCTATCAGTTGGTTTTCGAAAAGAATATTCCTCACACCAAGTCTCAAAGCCACAAAGAAAATAACCACAGAGCACACAAAGAACACAGAGAATCTTTTTCAGCCAGGATTTGTCCTGTGGACAAATAGCCGGCGGTTTCACCGCCCGGCTTTTCCTTCTTCAGCAAGCTTTCAGAAAAACACGAGTGCTTTTCTGAAAGCTTGCTGAAGAAGGAAACAATGGCTGAAAAAGATTAAAAAAACAACTCTGTGCCCTCGTATTCCTCTGTGGTTTAAATTCTTTATTTGCACTAAAGAAATAAAACCATAATTTTTGAAAACCAGCTAATAATACTTGACCGAGAACTTCTGTTAAGGCTTATAAGTTTTAACAATTTCTTTTGAATGAAAGGGAAATATAGTTGTCATAAAAATTTAATTATTGCAATTTCAAATTAAATTGGCTAGGATGCCTTTTGGCAAAAGGGAAGCAGGTTGGAGTCCTGCACGAGTCCGTCGCCGTGTTCGGGGACAAACGTTCTCTCAAGCCACTCTCAGAAGAGGGGAAGGCAGAACGGAAGGTTGATCCGTAAGTCGGAATATCTTATTGCCGGCCTGAAAAATTTTATTTTCAGGTAATTTTAATATGAGGTGGCGGTACCCATGCTCAGGCATAAAAGTACGTTTAGTTTTTTTCTTTTTTTTGTTTCTCTCAATTTCTTCTTTCTTCCCCTTTTAAATGCGGGTCCCAAAAATGTTTTTGTGCTTCCGGAGTTAAATGTCGAGTATCCGGCATGGGAAAAGAATCTTGAATTAAAAGGTTTCCCTGATCAGAATGCAGATTTATCGAAGCCTGAATTCAGTAATTTAATAACTGTTTCAGAAGTTCTTGATTCTTTACCCGGAACAAGTGTTGTTATTCCCGGTGGCCCTGGCGCAGTTGTTTCGCCAAAACTTGGCGGAATTGTCGGCAACAAGGTTCTGGTTATAAAAGATGGTATTCCCATAAACGATCCTTTTACCGGCAGCCCCGATATTGGCAGCTTTGATTCTAACAGTTTCGAAAAAGTCGAAGTATACAAAGGAAATCATGCTTCAAAATGGGGCAACAATGGTATGGGGGGCGTTATTAATCTTATGAGTTCCCTGCCGAAAAGGGGAAAGCTCAGGTTTAACACTGACGGCGTTGGTGGCTTTGGTTACAGCTTTGAAAAGGGTCTTGAAATTGGTTCGGGGCAGTTTGGCTTTAGAAAAAGTCACTTTTTTAC